>PBNY01000097.1 GCA_002723385.1 Oceanospirillaceae bacterium
AACGGTGAAACCAACATCGCCTACCTGAAGGAAAACGGCGTCAGCATCTGGGACGAATGGGCCGACGACGATGGGAATCTGGGGCCGGTATACGGTGCGCAATGGCGCAGCTGGCCAACCGCTGATGGTCGTCATATCGACCAGATCAGCCAGGTCATTGAGCAAATCAAACAGACTCCGGATTCCCGCCGCCTGATCGTCAGTGCCTGGAACGTGGGCGAACTGAGCAACATGGCCTTGCCGCCTTGCCATGCGTTCTTCCAGTTCTACGTCGCAGACGGCAAATTGTCTTGCCAGCTGTACCAGCGCAGTGCGGATATCTTCCTTGGTGTGCCCTTCAACATCGCCAGCTACGCACTGCTGCTGCATATGATGGCGCAACAATGCGATCTGGAAGTCGGCGACTTCGTCTGGACCGGCGGTGATGTGCATCTGTACGCCAACCATCTGGAACAGACGGATCTGCAGCTGGGCCGAGAACCTCTGCCGTTGCCCAAACTGGTGATTCAGCGCAAACCAGACAGCCTGTTCGACTACCGCTACGAAGACTTCGTCATCGAAGGCTACCAGTCTCATCCTCACATCAAGGCTCCGGTGGCGATTTAAGCACCGGGCCAGCAGAATTTCCCGTTATGACTTCCAACAACTGCTCCACCGCACCAACCGGTATTTCTCTGGATGTCACGGTCTCTCTGATCGTGGCACTGGCACGTAACCACACCATCGGTCTGAACAACGACATGCCCTGGCACCTGCCGGATGACCTCAGGTACTTCCGTCAGCAAACCACGGGCAAGCCGGTGGTGATGGGACGCAAAACCTTTGAGAGTATTGGTCGCCCGCTCCCCAAACGCACCAACATTGTGATTACCCGCCAAAGTGACTTTCAACCCGACGGTGTGGTGGTGGTCAGCTCACTGGAACAAGCGCTCGAAAGTGCCAGAGCGGAAGCTGCCAAAGCCGATGATGCCAGCCTGCGTGATGTCATCATCATGGGCGGTGCGCAGATTTACACACAGGCATTGCCACGGGTGGATCGCCTGCTGCTGACGGAAATTGATGCCGAGATCGAAGGCGACACTTTCTTTCCGGAATTTGATCGTTCCGAGTGGCAAGAGACCTCACGCGAGCACCGCGAACCGTGTGAAAAGAACCCGCTCCCCTACGACTTCGTCGCCTATCAGCGACGTCGCTAACAAACACCACTTGCTGCCAGGAGACAACGGATGTCGAGCGCCCCATCGACAAAACTGCCGCTGAAGATCTTTGCCGGTGACGATGCCTTGGCACACATTCGGCAACATGGCCTGACACCGGATGATATCCACATGGTGCTGGGTGCGTCCGGCGGCCCGAAATGGCTGTGTCTGGCCGCCATTGATCGGTACCTGCTGTCCAGCTGGTTCCACAACCGCACCACACCGCTGCATTTGCTCGGTACCTCTGCGGGAGGCTGGCGCATGAGTTGCTTCGCTCAGAATGATGCTCTGGCGGCCCATGCCCGCTTTCTCGATGCCTACATCAGTCAGCAATATTCCGACAAGCCCACGCCCGACGAAGTCGCGGCAGAATGCATCCGTATGCTGGATCACACTCTTGGAGACAGCGGCCTTGAGGAAATCCTGCAACATCCGGTGATGCGTTATCACACTCTCGCCAGTCGTTGTCGCGGGCTGACCGGCAGTGATCACAAGTTACTGCAAGGCGCTGGATGGCTGAGCGCCATGACGGCCAATGTGGTGTCGTCGCGGGCAATGCGTTTCTGGGTCGAACGGGTGCTGTTTCATCACCCCGATGCACCACCGATTCAGGATTTCCCCAGCCTGCGTACCCACCGGGTCGAGTTGACCAGAGACAACCTGCATCAGGCGATTCTGGCCACTGGAGCGATTCCGATGGTGATCAGTGGTATCAGGGATATTCCGGCGGCACCTTCCGGCGTCTATCGAGATGGTGGAATCACCGACTACCAGTTCGATCTGCCGATCTTGCCGGACGACGGTTTTGTGCTGTATCCACACTACTTCGCCCAGGCGCCGAAAGGTGGCTGGTTCGACAAGCGTCTGAGCTGGCGCAAGGCACGGCGAGAGCATTACCGCCGCACCATCATGATCACGCCATCGTGGGAGTTTGCCGCCACCTTGCCTGGTGGACAGATTCCCGATCTTGATGACTTCTACGACTACCGCTACCCGGAACGCCGTCCACGCTGGGATGAAGCACTCAAACGCTGCGAAGTGCTGGCCGAAACACTGGAAAAGATTCACGATCAGCAACGCTGGGCGGACGTGGCCGAACCACTGCCCTGGTAGCCACTCCGATTCGGACAAAGCGCATCAGCCGTGTTTGATAAACGGCTTGACGCTGCGCCAGAGGTTAAATCCGGCCCGACCAGACAATGCCTTGCAGCGTTGACGAATCTCGTTTTTTTGCTGAATCGGTAACTCCACCACCAGCTCACACTTTTGCGCCCAGATGATCCAGTTGCCGTCGCTGGTCGTGGCGTGCAACACCTGACCAAAACGCTGCTTCAGTTGACTCAACCAGGCCACCTGATCACGATGCTCACGCCACAGGTTCACCACCAGCCAGCCACCTTCAGCCAGATGCTCCCAACAGCGGTCGATATAGTCCTGTTGCAGTTGTCTCTCATCCGCACCGGAACACAGGTACAGGTCACTGACCAATAATTGCGCTTGCGATCCCGGTGCCTGCTGCAGATAGTCACTCGCTTCCATCACCTGAACACGGATCTGGGGCGCACGCGGCAGAGCAAAATACTGTCGTGCTACCTGTACAACAGCCTTGCGCAGCTCAATGGCGGTGATTTGAGCTTCCGGCAGCCACTGGTGAATCGCGGAAGCCAGCGTGCCACCGCCCAGCCCCAACAAAGTGATCGATACGCCGTTTCCCTGCCAGTCACTATCAGGCTCCGACATCAATACAATCACCCCCAGCATGGCCCGGGCGTACTCGTGCTGAAGCTGGCTCGGACGGCTGCGCAGCTGGCAGCTTTGTTCGTCAGCACTGCCAAAACAGAGAAAGCGTTTGTCGCCGTCATCGAACACCTGTATCACACCGTGTTCATCATGGCGGCGGTGACGTTCGTTCTCAGGCCGATACCACTCGCTCGGTTTGGCAGGCATTACTTGTCACTGCTGTTGATACGACGGGACAGGGTTTTGAAAAAGACCTTGGAGTTACGCTGGAAGTTGTAGAGTTTTTGTCTCGCTTCCGGCAATTCACTGACTTCACCGGGGACAAAGCCCTTTTCAACAAACCAGTGCGCCGTTCGTGTGGTCAACACAAACAGCTGTCGATACTGGCGCTTGCTGGCTTCCTGCTCAATTTGCTCCAGCAACCGCTGACCACGGTTGGAACGACGATAATCCGGATGCACGGCGACACAAGCCAGTTCAGCCTGATCGTCACTGTAAGGATACAAGGCGGCACAGGCGGTGATCATGCCGTCACGTTCAATCACATAGAAGCGGTGCAGCTCGGTTTCCAGCAGTTCGCGTGACCGCCGCACCAGAATGCCCTCGTCTTCCAGAGGCGCCAACAGATTGAGGATACCGCCAACGTCATCAATCATCGCCGGGCGCAGCTGGTCGTAAGGATCTTCGGTAACCAGAGTGCCTGCTCCTTCACGGGTGAATAACTCCTGCAGCAGTGCGCCGTCCTGTTGATAACTCAGCAGATGCACCCTTGGCACGCCCTGCTTGACCGAGCGCAATGCGGCATCCGCGTGCTTGCGCGCTTCTCCTTTGAAGGCATGCAAGCGCTCTTCCAGCAAACCGACGGTCAGCTCCTTGATGGTCTGGCCATGGTCATCGATCAAACCGGCGTCTCGCCCCATCAAAATCAGTTTCTCGGCTTTCAGACTCGCCGCCGTATGCTGGGCCACGTTTTCCACCGCGAGGTTAAATATCTCACCCGACGGCGAATACCCCAGACACGACAGCAACACAAGATTGCCCGCATCCAGCTGGGCGGAAATGGCGTTGTGATCGACCCGGCGAACTTCACCGGTGTGCTGGAAGTCGATGCCATCAATCACCCCAAGCGGGCGCCCGGTGACAAAATTGCCGCTCACCACCCGCATCCGCGCACCGTGCAGCGGCGAATTGGGCAAGCCGATCGACAGGAACGACTCGACGGTTGCCTTGACCACACCTACTGCGGCCTTGACCGACTCCAGCGCCGGTTGTGTGGTGACACGCAAGTCCTGATGAAACGTACTGGCGAGACCTTTCAGCGCCAGGGAGCGATCAATCTGGGGACGAGCGCCGTGCACCAGTACCAGCCGAACACCGAGGCTGTTCAGCAACGCCAGATCCTGCACCACATGACTGAAGTACTCGCCTTCGATGGCATCGCCTTCCAGCATCAGTACAAAGGTTCGTCCCCGGTGCGCGTTGATGTACGGCGAGGATTGACGGAACCATTGAACATACTGGGCGCTGTGGCCAAGGTTGGAGCTTGTCACGGTAATTTCTCTGCTAATACCTGAAAATGGGGTGCCGATAGCGGCTGAAAACCAGTTGCGAAACTCAGTCTGGAGTACGAGCGCAGAAGCGCTGAATCAGGTCGTGCAACAGGCTGAGACACGGCTCGATCTGATCCAGAGCGAGATATTCGTCGACCTGATGCGCCTGGTCAATGCTGCCCGGACCGAGCACCAGGGTTTCCATCCCCATCTCCTGCAGGAATGGTGCTTCGGTGGCAAAGGCCACGGCCTGGCTGGTGCAGCCAGTGAGGCGTTCGGCTGCTTCCACCAGCGGACTGGCGGCCTCGGTCTCGAACGGAGACACACCGGGAAAATGCGTTTGCCACTCCAGTTCAACACCGCTGCGTTCGGCCACCGGCTGCAAGCGACGCTGCATTTCTTCACGCAAGTCGTCGTTACTCATCCCCGGCAAGGCGCGCAAATCAAACGCCAGCTCGCAAGCACCGCAAATCCGGTTGGGATTGTCGCCACCATGGATACAGCCGAAATTCATGGTCGGTGTCTGCACCGCGAAATGCGCATTCTGATAACGCTGGCTGAGATCACGTCGTACGGACTTCAACTCTCCAATGACGTCGTGCATGGCATCCAGCGCATTCACGCCCAATGACGGATCCGAGGAGTGCCCGGCTTTGCCCACCAGTCGGACGCCTTCCATCATGATGCCCTTGTGCATCCGAACCGGGCGCAGGCTGGTGGGTTCTCCGACAACAGCATAACGGGCGTTCAGGCGAGTTTGATGAGCCAGTGCCCGCGCGCCGCTCATGGAGCTTTCTTCGTCAGCGGTGGCGAGAATGATCAGGGGTTTGGCCAGATCTTCGGCCTTCCAGGCTTTGGCGGCGTGCAGGGCCAGAGCAAAGAAGCCTTTCATGTCACAGCTGCCGAGTCCGTAGAGGCGCCCGTCGCGCTCAGTGAGGGTAAAAGGATCAGACTGCCAGCGTTCCGGATTACACGGCACGGTGTCGGTATGGCCACTGAGCACCAGACCGCCATCACCGGTTCCCAGTGTCGCCACCAGATTGGCTTTGCCGACGGTGCCGGGAACCGGCAAAATCACGGTCTCAAACCCCAGTGCATCAAACCACTCGGCCAGGGTTTCGATCACGGCCAGATTGCTTTGATCGTACTCTGGCAAAACCGAGCTGATGCTGTTGAGACTGACCAGTTTGGTGAGGGCATCAATAACGCCGGGGACTTGAGTAACTGCCTGAGACATGGATTCCAACCCTGTGCTTGCGCATCTGTAAACTGCTTTTGACAATAACGCCATGGCCACAGAAATTGAACTCAAATTGCGCTTCGATCCGCAAGGAATCGACGTGCTGATCCAAGCGCTGAACACGCTGGCCGACTATCAGGGCCGGGCGAGCTTGCGCAATCATTACTACGACACGCCCGCAGCTGAGTTGTCAGCCTCCGGCTGTGCCCTGAGGATTCGTCAAAAAGGTGACTTGTGGGAGCAAACGCTGAAAACCCGTGGCAAGAGCATGGCCGGTTTGCAGCAGCGTGGAGAATGGAACTGGCCTCTAACGGATGATCAGATGAATCCATCCCGGTTTGCAGAGCCAGACGTGCAGCAACACTGGCCTGCACACGTTGACCCCGAGCAGCTGATGCCTCTGTTTGGCACCCACTTCGAGCGTTCCGTATGGATCTGGCAACATCAGGAGAACCGCATCGAAGTGGTGATCGATCAGGGACAGGTAACCACAGAGGTGGTCAGCGGCGCAGCAGGCAATGGCCAACAGCAACCTCTGTGTGAGATTGAGCTGGAGCTGCAGCAGGGTACACCCGACAGCCTATGGCACCTGGCAGAACAACTGGTTGAGACCCTGCCATTGTGGATAAGTGATATCAGCAAGGCGGAGCGAGGTTACAGTCTGGCCATTGCGGCCACAAACTGGTCGCCAGACTGGCGTAAAAGCGAGCAACAGGCGACACTCGATGCATTAAACACCTTACTGACCTGTTTTAAACGAACGGTGGAATCCGTGCTTTGGCCACGCTCCGACAACGCACCGGTTGATTCTGCCGTTGCTGCGCAAGCCCGGCACGGACTGGAATTGTTGTACAAGGTTGAACAACAAGCCGCCTACTTGTCCAACCATCCGGCGCCGCTACCACAGCAATCGGTGGGTATCCTGAAACACTGGCTGAACGACTGTCAGAGCAATAATGTCTCAAGCGCAACAATCACTGACACAGGTAACAATAATCCCGCGTTTGCTCTGCTAACGTTGGCCCGTTGGGTCTGGCAAAGCCACCAGTAAGTCCCTTAATTCAGAATCGGAGACACCGTCACCATGCATGCCAGCAGCGATCGCTACATCACCCTTTCCACCATGCTGGAAGACTTGCGTCGTGACGGCTTGCTCAGCGAAGAAGAATACCAGCAAGGGCTGAATATCCGTCGAGAATCCGGAGAAGGTCATCTCCATGCCGTCACCCTGATTGCACGCCAGAATTTCCACGATGCACGCAAGCCGGACAAGCTGCTGTCGGAAGATGCACTGATGGCCTGGCTGGCGCAGCAGAACAACATGCCCAGCGTCATCATTGACCCACTGGAAATTGATGTCAGCGCCATCACCGACGTGATGTCCTACGCCTTCGCCGAACGCCACAAGATTCTGGCCGTTGCCGTGAACGCTGAAGAAGTCACGGTTGCCAGCGCCGAGCCCCTGGTCAACAGCTGGGTAGCGGATGTTGAGCACGTGACCCGCCGTCTGGTGAAGCGGGTTCTGACCTCACCGGCCTCCATGGAACGTTTCCGGGTTGAGTTTTATCAGCTCGCCAACTCGGTGAACCGTGCTCGCAAGGATCACAACGACGCCAGCTCGGTGCAAAACCTCGAATCCATGCTGGAACTCGGCGGTGCCCGCACACCCGATGCCAACGATGAGCACATCGTCAACATCGTCGACTGGCTGCTGCAGTACGCCTTTGATCAGCGCGCCAGTGACATCCACCTGGAACCACGCAGAGATGTCGGACACGTGCGCTTTCGGATCGATGGTGTCTTGCACAACGTGTACGAATTTCCGTCTCAGGTCGGGCTGGCTGTCATCGCTCGCCTGAAATCACTCGGGCGCATGAACATTGCCGAGAAACGCCGCCCCCAGGACAGTCGCCTGAAGACCAAAACGCCGTCGGGGCAGGAAGTCGAGTTGCGTATATCGACCTTGCCGACCGCCTTTGGCGAAAAGATGGTAATGCGTATTTTTGATCCCCAGGTGCTGGTGCGCAGCTTCCACGAACTGGGGTTTGGTTCGGAAGACCAGCGCCGTTGGAATCGCATGACGGCCAACAACCACGGCATTATTTTTGTGACGGGCCCGACCGGTTCCGGTAAAACCACCACGCTCTATACCACGTTGAAACAGCTGGCGACGTCAGAAGTGAACGTCTCCACCATTGAAGATCCGATTGAAATGGTGGAACCGGCGTTCAACCAGATGCAGGTCCAGCCCGGTATCGACCTGACATTCGCCAGTGGCGTAAGGGCACTGCTGCGTCAGGACCCGGATATCATTATGGTGGGTGAGGTACGAGATCTCGAAACAGCAGAAATCGCTGTTCAGGCCGCCCTGACCGGGCACCTGGTGCTATCGACTCTGCACACTAACGACGCACCATCGGCCTTCACCCGCCTGCTGGAACTGGGGTTACCGGGCTATCTGATCCGCTCCAGCGTCCTCGGCGTCATGGCGCAGCGTCTGGTGCGAACCTTGTGTCCACATTGCAAGAAAAAAACCAAAGTCGATGAAAAACTCTGGAAGCAACTCACAGCCCCCTGGCTGGTCAAAACGCCCCAGCATGTTCACACTGCAGTAGGGTGTCTGGAGTGTCGTGGTACCGGCTACATGGGCCGAATGGGCATCTATGAAGTCATGCCCATGAGTGAAGTGCTGGAAGGCCTGATCACGGAACAGACAGATCATGTCAAGTTGCGTCAGGCCGCCATGAAAGAAGGGATGCACAGCTTGCGCCTCAGCGGTGCGCACAAGGTGGCCGCTGGCATGACCACCATCGAAGAAGTGCTTCGGGTTTCACCTTTGTCTCTGGCTCGTCATTGAAGTCGGTGTAATATAAGCGCTTGCCCTGATGGCGAAGACTAACACTCGATAGTTTACGTATGGTCTGAACACATACGACCATTCGCCGCATTGCATGATAAAAACGCCCCATAACGCCCCATATTGTTAACTTGTGAACAGGACACACCGACGTGATCAGATCCGTCCCACCTATCATAGATCTCGAAGCATCCGGCTTTGGACGCGGCAGCTACCCGATTGAAATCGGTTACGCGCTGGAGGATCGCGTGGTGCATTCCTGTCTGGTCAAACCGGTGCCGGAGTGGCAGCACTGGAGCGAGGAAGCTGAGCAAATCCACGGCATTTCCCGCGACCTGTTGCAACGTGAGGGCAGTAGCCCGCGCGAGGTGGCGTTGCGTCTGAACGACGCTCTGCGTGGTAAAACCCTGTATTCAGACGCCTGGAGTTTCGACACTTCCTGGCTCGGTCGCCTGTTCAACGAGGCCGAACTGATCCAGCGTTTCCGTCTGGAAACCATCAATCGCTTGCTGACCCAGGAACAGATGGAAGCCTGGCACGATACCAAAAAATCGCTCTGGTCCGAGATGGGCATAGATCGTCATCGCGCCGCCAACGATGTTCGGGTGCTGCAAGAAACCTACCTGCGAGTCACCGGCAAAGGCTGATTTCCGGCGTAAGGCCATTTCCGATTCTCTAATGGCGACCCAGTTACTGGCAGTCGCCGTCATCACAGGCTAGAGTCAAGCAATATCAATCGGGATTTTTTAATCCTGCCTCCCCGATAGCCTGTCTTTTCACATCGTGACATCTCATCAGCATTCCGGGGCAAGGCAGGAACACCAGGCGGTTGTACCGCAGGAGAGTAAAGTTTATGGATCTAGCCTCTATGGTTGTGATTGGCATTCAGGTGGTCACTCTGGGTGCTGTGGCAGGATGCCTGTTTGCATTAAAGAAACACATCAGGGAATCCACCGAAGAAACGGCTGCCATGCTGAACCAACAGCATCAGGACAACGCCGAAGCGCTGGAAAAAGTGGTCAACGAAATCAAGGATCACTTCGAGATTCACCTCAATAACATCAGTCACGATATAGAAGCCATTCGCACCGCTTCAACCACTCTGGCAGAAGATCTGGCCAAACAACGCAGCCTGCAGGAACTGTCCGCCAGTGAACTGAGCGCCGGTCATACCCTGTTGCAAGACACGCTGATCGACGGTTTGCGAAAACAGCAGCATCAGATTCAGGAGCTTGGAAACAACACCAACTCCCATATCCTGCAGACTTCCGAGCAACAGCGTACCCAGATTCAGGAAGACCTGGCCGGGTATACCGAGGGATTGCTTAAGCTGGCCGACTCTTCCCAGAAGATGCTCAGCACCATCATTGGCCACTTCAATCAGTTGAACAAGGAAAGTGCGACCATCAAGAAAGCCACCGCCGTGCTGGTGAACAACCAGAAGTCGGTGAACTCGGCGATTGCGGCTTCCCGTCAGTCACTGGCCACTCTGATCACCAATGCTGACGGCCAGCAACAGCTGATGGACGCTCTGAGCAACCAGGATGAACTGGTCACCCGCGTCGACCAGCTACGCCGCAGCATTGAATCGGACTTCCACAGCCTGAACTCACGCGTTGATCAGAATCTGCAATCCCTGACCCAGCGTCAGAACGAAACGTCACACGTCACGCGAGAGGACATCACATCGCACAAAATTGCGATTGATGATGTGCGTGATCAGGTCGCTGCGGTTACGGCTGAACTGAACACACTGGCCGAAGCACTGCTGGAAGCCTTGTCCGCCCAGGGCGAGTTGTTGGCGGGCAGCATTGACCAAAACCAGACCACACTCTACACCGAGCTGGATTCCGTACGTCAGGAACAGCAACGTCTAAACCTGCTGTCTGACGATCTTCGCCGTCTGGTGCAGCTGCTGCGGGTGCACAACCAGCAAACCCTGAGCATTGAAAACACAGCAGAGCAACTGATGCTGACGACCCGCGACAGCCGCCAGTATTTCAGTCATGGCCAGCTGGAGAAGTCCGAAGATCTGGGTACCGGAGATATCACGTCGTACCAGTATGACAATGGCCGGAAGCAACAAGCCGATACATTTTCGTCACAGGGACAGCTCAAGTACCGCTCACACTTCACTGAGAAAGGCCTGTTACACAGCAGCTCTGAATACGATGAAGACGGGAAGGAAGTATTCCGCTACCACTTTGATGACAGCGGTAACCTGACCGAGAAAGTTCGAATCAACTACGACGCCAGTGGCATGCCGACTGGCGAAGTATCCGAAGCGAGCGTGCTCTAACGACTCGCTTCCAGCCATTTGCTGACGCCCTCGCAATCCGCGACACGGGCGTCAGGTCTCTTCAACGCTTGTAAAGCAGCCCTTTCTTTTCAGTCACATCCGGCGATGTCTTGAAACGCTTGTGCAGCCACAAGTATTGCGATGGGTGCTCACGCAGTTGAGATTCAATAAAGGCATTGGCAATACGGGCATCTTCGACGTCGTCCCCACTGGGAATATTCAGCGGTGGATGTACTCGCACGTCGTAACCACGGTTGTCTTCGCGACGGAAATAGGTAATTGGCATCACCAGCGCCTTCCCAGCTTTGGCGATCCGTGAGGTGGCGGTAATCGTGGCAGCCGGATGACCGAAGAAATCCACAAACACACTGTTTTTGCGGCCAAAATCCTGATCCTGTGCGTACCACAGAACCTCGCCATTTTTCAGGGTTCGGATAAACGCCCGAATGTCCTTGCGGGTAAAACACTGGTCGTACAAGGCCGCTCGTCCCCGCTCCATCAGGTAGTTCATGACCGGATTGTCCTGGGGCCGATAACTGATATTGACCCGCTGTACGTTACTCACCAGCGCACCGGCCAGATCCAGCATGGAGTAGTGAGCACCCAGCAGCATCACGCCCTGACCACGCGCCTGAGCTTCTTTGACCTGTTCAAAACCATGAAAGCTGGTGCGATCGAGCAGATAGTCAGGTTGGCGAAACCAGCCCATCAGGGTCTCCATCAGCCCGATGCCATTATCAATAAAGATCTGGCGCACCAGCTGCTGACGCTCCTGCTCGGACTTTTCCGGAAAACAAATACCAATATTCACATCGGCAATGTGACGACGACTGCGACCCACCTTGTGCAGCAGCAGGCCAATGGTTTTGCCAATCTGCAGCTGCCATCGATACGGCAGACGCGTCAGCACAACCAACAAACCCAACCCCAACCAGGTTGGCCAGTGCCGTGGATGCAGTAATTCACGTGGAGGCATGGCGTTAACTCTGATTCAACCAGTCCAGATAGGCTTTGACGCCGGTTTCTACATCCGCAAACGGCGCATCGTAGCCCGCCGTACGCAGTGCCGAGATATCCGCTTCAGTGAAGCTCTGATAGGCACCTTTCAGATGATCCGGGAACGGCACGTAGGTTTTGCTCGCCTCTGCACCCTGTTGCTGGTGCCACTGGATGACCGCGTCCGCCACGTCATTGAATGACTGGCAGCGGCCTGTGCCCAGATTGAAAATACCGCTCTTGTCCGGATTGGCCCAGAACCACAGATTCACCGCCACGATGTCGCCCACAAACACAAAATCACGACGCTGTTCGCCATCAGCGTAGCCGGCGGAACCCGCAAACAACTTGCACTGGCCCGCGTCCTTGATCTGGTTATTGAAGTGGAAGGCTACCGACGCCATCGAGCCCTTGTGCTGCTCGCGAGGGCCGTAAACGTTGAAGTAGCGAAACCCGACCACCTGACTTTCAAATGTGTGCTTGATGCGACGCACGTACTGGTCAAACTGCCACTTGGAGTAGCCGTAAACGTTCAATGGGCATTCGTGATCTCGCTCTTCCTTGAACACCGCACTGCCGCCATAAACGGCCGCACTGGAGGCGTACAGGAACGGAATTCGACGCGCCAGACAAGCGTGCAACAGGGTTTTGGAGTACTCGTAGTTGTTCTCCATAATGAACTTGCCGTCCCACTCTGTGGTGGCCGAGCAAGCACCTTCATGGAAAATTGCCTCAACGCCATCCAGTACCTCGCCGCCGTCACGCACACGACGGATGAACTCGTCCTTATCGAGGTAATCCGCAATATCCAGATCGTTGAGATTGTAGAACTTGCGACCGTCGGTCAGGTCGTCGACCACCAGAATGTCGCTACGACCCTGTTCATTCAGGGCCTTAACCAGATTGCTACCAATAAAACCGGCACCGCCAGTCACAATAATCATTCGTTTGACTCCTGAATTCGGTTCACGATGGCCGTGGTAGAGCAGTTGTCCTTGAAACTGAGGACGATGACGTCGCCACCGTTTTGCATCACACATTGCCCACCGGCAATCTCTTCCACCTTATAGTCACCGCCTTTCACCAGAATATCCGGCAGTAAACGGCAAATCAGTCGTTCCGGTGTGTCTTCCGAGAACGGCACCACCCAGTCAACGCTCTCCAAACCGGACAAGACGGCCATGCGATGTTCTACCGGATTAATTGGGCGCGACGGACCTTTGAGGCGCGAGACAGAATCATCGCTGTTGACAGCCACCAACAGACGATCGCCCAAAGCCTTGGCTTCCTGCAAATACTGGATGTGGCCAGGGTGAATGATGTCGAAACAGCCATTGGTCATGACCAGGGTTTCACCACGCCGACGGGCTTCTTCCACCAGCTGGGCCAGACTTTCTTCATCGAAAAGACCGGCTCCGGCCAGATGCTCATGGCGTAACTCGGCGCGTAACTCTTCAGTGGAAGCGGTAGCCGTACCCAGTTTGCCCACGACGATGCCCGCCGCAGTATTGGCCAGTACAGTGGCTTGATGCAGACTTTGTTTGGCTGCTAGAGAAGCCGCCAGAACGGAAATAACGGTATCACCAGCCCCGGTGACATCGTAAACCTCACGCGCACGAGTCGGCAGGTGGAACGGCTCCTGACCGCGTTCGATCAGGGTCATGCCCTTTTCACTGCGAGTCACCAGCAGGGCCTGAAGATCACAATCTTCCAGCAGTGCCCTTGCCTTGGTCACCAGAGTCTCGTCATCCGGACATGGCCCAACCACGGTCTCGAATTCACTCAGGTTTGGCGTAATCAGGGTCGCGCCGCGATAGCGCTCAAAATCACTGCCCTTTGGATCGACCAGAACAGGCGTGCCGGAGCGTTTCGCCGCCGAGATCAATCGCTGAGGGTTAGTCAGAGCGCCTTTGCCATAGTCGGACAATATCACCACACCGGCAGACGCCAGCTGGGCATCAAACCGCGCATACATGTCCGACAGATCAGTGGCATGAAAGGCTTCTTCAAAGTCCAGCCGGATCAACTGCTGTTGACGGCTGATGATGCGCAGTTTGGTGATGGTCGGATGCTCCGGGTGACGCTGGAAGTGACAATCCACTCCGGCATCCGCCAACAGCTCCTGCAAATGATCACCGTTGCTGTCATGGCCAACGACCCCCAGCAAAGACGCTCCCGCACCCAGGGTCGCAATGTTCAACGCCACGTTACCGGCACCACCAGCGCGGGTTTCATCTTGTTGAATCTTGACCACGGGAACCGGGGCTTCAGGAGAAATACGGGAGGTAGGGCCTTGCCAATAGCGGTCAAGCATCACGTCACCAACAACCAGGACGCGCGTTTGATGGAAATCCGGAACGAGTACGTTCATAGTGAAATCGACGTTGCGAAAAAAGAGGCGAGAGTCTAGCACATCGCTGCTTTGTGCTACCATGCAAGGCCTTGTCAGTCATGGATGTAACCTTGTGGCCCGCCTGCTTTATACGCTGTTGTTCACTGCTTTGTTGCCTTTCATGTTATTTCGCCTGTTTCGACGCAGTCTGCGAAACCCGGCCTACCGCCGTCGAATCAGTGAACGCTTTGGGTCGGTAGCGAACCAGCCTCCTGCCGGTACGATCTGGATTCACTCGGTTTCAGTCGGTGAAACCGTTGCCTCGCAGCCTCTGGTAGAACGTTTGCTCAGTCGTTTTCCGGATCGGTCACTGCTGATCACCACGACGACGCCAACCGGTTCAGCGCAGGTCAAACGTCAGTTTGGCGACCGCGTCTTTCACACCTATTTACCGTACGACCTGCCGTGGTTTTGGAACCGGTTCTTCAAACAGGTTCAGCCGGAACTGCTGATTGTGATGGAAACCGAGTTGTGGCCAAACCTGCTCGCACACTGCAACAAAGCCGGAGTTCCAACGGTGCTGGCCAACGCCCGCCTGTCCGAGAAGTCAGCACGGGGCTATCGCAAGTTCTCGGCTCTGACTCGGCCCATGCTCAATAGCCTGAGCGCTATCGGTGTCCAGAACTCCACCGACGGCGACCGCTTCGTTGATCTCGGTTACCCCAGAGAGCGTATAACCGATACGGGCAGCATCAAGTTCGATATTTCGGTCTCCAATGAGTTACGCGAACAGGGCAGACAACTGCGTCATCAATGGGGCGAGGACCGGCCAGTACTGGCGCTGGCGTCCAGTCACGAAGGTGAAGATGAGCTGTTGCTCGACTGTTATCACCGTCTTGCGTCCGCCAGCAAAGGGCTGATCCTGATGATCATTCCTCGCCACCCGGAGCGATTTGATCAGGTGGTTGCCGCCGCAGAAACCAGAGATCTGAGGGTTCATCGCAGGACCCAAGGGCCAGTGTCCTTTTCCAATGCAGAATCCCTTCAGGTCTATGTCGCCGATACCATGGGTGAAATGATGTTGTTGCTGAGCGCAACCGACGTGGTTGTGATGGGAGGCAGTTTTGAACCTGTCGGCGGACACAATCCGATTGAGCCAGCTTCCCTGGGTAAACCGGTGCTGATGGGGCCGCATTATTTCAACTTCGCCACCATCGTTGCCAATCTGGAAGCGCGCGGCGCCTTGAAGGTCACCTCAGCGGCGCGACTGAATCAGGATCTGATGGAGTTACTCGGTGATGATCGCAACCAGCAAGCCATGGCCAGGGCGGCGATCAGCTCCGTCAGCGCCCACAGGGGGGCTATTGACCGACTGGAGAAAATCGTAGTGGACACACTGGATCAGTCCGGTATCTGAATCGTTTCTGCCAACAAAAAAGCCATCGGTGATCTATTCGCAGGAACAGTTCGCCCGATGGCTGCTTCATTTTCGCTCACCCCTGGAGTATCAGGGGCCAAATCGAAATTACCCCGAACTCAGTTGGTCAACCAGGCATTCAAGGCCTGAATATCCGCTTCGTTCAGTGTTCCAGCGTAGAACTTCAGGTTCAGCAGCGTCAGGATGTAGTCGTAACGGGCGTTAGCATAGTCGCGACGGGCACTGAACAGATTGCGCTGTGCATCCAGCACCTCAACAATGTTGCGAGTACCAACTTCATAACCGGTCTCGGTCGCATCCAGGGCACTTTCCGCCGACGTAATGGCCTGCTTGCGTGCATCAATGTTCTGCACTGTGGTCTGAAGCTGACGGTACAGGCTCCGAATCTGCTGTTTCACCTGACGCTTTTGTGCTTCCAGCTGGTAATCTGCTGCTGCAAAGTTGGCCGCTGCCTGTTTGCTCTGGCCGTACAAAGCGCCACCGGCAGCGATGGGCACGGAAATCTGCACGCCGTATGAAATCACGGTGGAATCCGTTGGATCATCACCGATGAACGGGCTGTTGTCCGCATTTGTATAGTTGGCAAACAGGTTGGCAGTCGGAACAAAGCGGTTGTAACGCGCAGCATCGCGTTGCTGACCCAGCGCTGTTTTCTGCAAACCGACGATGCGTATACCCGGGTATTTGTCCAAACCGGTATTTACCCACTCACTGACGTCAGCTGGTTGTGGCATCTGCATGCTGATGGCGTCTTTCAGACCACTGACGTTCTTGTGCTGTTGGCCAGTCAATACTTCCAGTGCTTCGAAACTGATATCCAGCGCGGCTTGCTGACCCAACAGGTTGACGTAAGTGAGGTCGTAGGTTGCCTGCGCTTCGTGGACTTCCGTGATAGCAATCAGGCCAACGTCATAACGCTGTTTGGTTTGCTCCAGAGAGCGCTTGACGGCTTTCTCTTCGGCAATGGCAGTTTCCAGGTTGTCGGCGGCGCGCAGAACATCGAAGTAGGCGCCCGATACACGCAACAACAGCTGTTGCTCTGAAAGCTGTAAATTCAGCGCTTCCGCTTCGTCTGCGGTCTGCGCCGCCTTGTAGGTGTACCAGCTGTTGAGATTAAGTAGCGCCTGGGATGCCTGGATTTCCAGACTACCCAGTTCATAATCACGATTTTCAGTGCTGGTCGCGCCAGTGGTAAAATTCACCATCTCAATTTCAGCGTCAACCACTGTGTGGCTGTAGGATGCCTGAAGCTGAGGCAGCAGAGCACCTCGGGCAATGGTGACGTTATATGAGTTGGCCTCACGAACCGCACGGGCGGCCGCAATTTCGGCGTCATTATTGACGGCCTGTTCGTAAATAGTGGTTAAATCTGCAGCATCAGCGTATGCAGACGCCAGCATCATAACCGAGAGTGAAAGCAGTTTTTTCATATTGGAAATCCAGGCTGCGTTCTGCGATGTGAAAAAGTTGGGGAAAGTCTAACAGAGTTCAATAAGCCATCTCCGGTGGCATTGTACTGCTGGCCAGAACAGTGAGTGCATCTGAAACACTTTCCAATATTCTCATTGAGTTATACAGGACGGTCAAGCATGACGCAGGTTCCAAAACCATTCACTCGTCAGGATGTCAGCATTGAGACTTCAAAAGACAGCTATAGCGGCTTCTTTCGTATACGAACCTATGAATTGCAACATGCCTTGTTCAAAGGCGGCCACAGTCATCTCCTGAAACGTGAATTATTCGAACGCGGTGAAGCCGTCGCTGTGCTGCTGTTTGATCCAGACCAACAGGAAGTTGTACTGACGGAACAATTCCGCATTGGCGCCCTTGATGATGAACGCTCTCCCTGGCTACTGGAGTTGGTGGCCGGGATGATTGAATCTGGAGAGTCACCCGAATCGGTTGCGGAACGGGAAACTCTGGAAGAAGCTGGCTGTCGTTACGCAGAACTTGTCCCAATCTGTCGGTACTGGGTATCCCCCGGGGGCACCAATGAGCGTATTCATCTTTACTGCGGCCTGCTTGACAGCTCTGGCGTGGACGGTATTCATGGACTGGATGACGAAGGAGAAGATATCCGACTGGTCAAGCTGCCCTTGAACGAGGCCTTCAAACTGCTTGATCAGGGTGTCATTAACAATGCTGCCACCATTATTGCACTCCAGTGGCTGCAGCTGAATCTGGACAGATTCATACGCGATTCCGCAGGTAGCCAGACGACGGGGACAGAATCTTGACCAAAAACCGGCTTCGCAACCGCCCTCATGTTCCTTCGCTCCCGCAGCTGTCATCACTTGCGGAAGGGAACTACATGCGTCTGCAAAAACTGTTGCCGGATTCAAAAGCTGGGACACAGCTGACATTCTCGCTGCGTAATGGCTCCCATAAGGATATGAAGATCTCGGTTACAATAGATGAAATTCATCGATACACGACCATGCTGACCATTCGCCAGCGAGAAAAGCTTGCTCCGGGGCTGAAAGGGCCGACCATGCAAGTGCGGATGTATCATGATGCGGGGATGGCTGAAGTAGTACGTTATCAGGACAAACGGGTCACGGATGGCGTTTACCAGTATCCAAACCCGGCGATGTTCCAGCCAGACGAAAAAACCCAGTTAAATCGTTTTCTGGCTGATTGCCTTGAACATTGCCTGCAACACGGGCATGCCGAATTACCAGACTGGTTTACTGGTGGCTGACGATATCAGGTGCAGACAGTTTCCAGAATTACTATTATTAAAACTGTGTCGTTACGTAAACGCATGATTAACCGGGAGTTAATTTGGCGTTAAGGGATAGCAACCGGGCAAACAGCTATATCTTTTCCTAAGATATATGCATCTGGAGTATTTATCCCGATACCGAGACACATATGCTGCAGTAGGTTGTTCCCTATGAGTGGTCTGCTCGGATTAACCTCTGCACCAAGCCGGTGCAAGCATGGTATCGACAGGGGTGCCTTTTGTATTTACTGAATACTGACGGTGTTATTCGCATCGTTCAAATCACAGATACGCATTTGAATGCCGCTGAGGATGGCCACTTGCTGGGCATGAAAACGCTGCACAGTTTGCGCTGCGTGTTAAGCCTGATGCAACTGGAAGAGCCAGACCCTCACGCCATTATTGTGACGGGTGATCTCTCTCAGGATGGATCAGAGTCGTCCTATCGCCATTTGCACAGTGAGCTGGCTGCTTACCGGGCGCCGTCATTCTGGCTACCTGGGAATCACGATATTCCAGAAAATATGGCCGCCGTTATTAATGGATCTCACTCTTCGCATCGGCTGATTCGCACACCGCATTGGCAATTGGTGCTGCTCGATTCCAGTGTTCGCGGCAAGGTTCATGGCCACTTGTCTGATTCAGAACGAGAATTTGCGGTGTCCTGCCTGCAGGAACGCCCGGACCTTCACACCCTGGTGACCTTTCATCATCACCCAATTTCCATGGACAGTCGCTGGATAGACACCATTGGCGTCCGTAACGGCAAGGACGTGATGGATGAGCTGTCGGCCTTCAGTAATCTCCGTTGCATCCTGTGGGGCCATGTACATCAGGAAAGCGATCACCAACTTGGTGATATACGCATGCTGTCGACCCCGTCAACGTGTGTTCAATTCAAACCAGGCTCATCGGATTTTGAAGTCGATCATCAGTCGCCCGGATTTCGCTGGCTCCACCTGTTCCCGGACGGTCGTCTGGAAACCGGGGTGAAACGCGTCGAAGACATCGAATTTGAGGTGGATTACTCAGTAAAAGGCTATTAACCGTGACTTATGCCGGTGATCTTGCCTGTCTGTATTTGCACGGTTTCCTGAGTTCACCGCAATCTGAAAAAGCGCGCGAACTGCAGGAGTTTTATGCGGCCAATCTGACGTCAGAGCAACTCGCGATTCCGGAATTGCCGTTCGAACCCAACGCAGCCATCCAGCTGGCGCAAGATCAGTTACGCCAGTTGCAGGAGACATTCCCAAGGGTCTTCGTCATGGGGAGTTCGCTCGGAGGCTTCTACGCCACCTGGTTATCACAAACCTTCAACCTACCCGCGGTTTTGATTAACCCCGCGGTGAACCCCCATGGTCTGTTCAGGCACTATCTTGGCCCGAATACGCACTATTACACGGGGCAAGTACATCAATTAAAGGAAGAACACCTGCTGCAATTGTCAGGTCTGGCGTGCCAGACGGTTCGCCATCCCGGAAATATCCTGCTGCTTCAGCAAACAGGTGATGAAACGCTCGACTACCGCCACGCCGCCAGTTTGTATCAGGAATGTTCCAGCTGGTTTGAACAGGGTGGCAGCCACAGATTTGATCATTTTGAGAAACGACTTCCGATGATGCTCCGGTTCGCTGAACGCTGGAGTCCAGCCAATTAAGCTCGCTATACTCCGCCTTCCACGTTGTCAGTTACGGTCTGAGTATGTCATCCCAACAATACAATGCGTCTTCCATTGAAGTTCTTAGTGGTCTTGACCCGGTACGCAAACGTCCGGGGATGTACACAGACACGACCCGGCCAAACCATCTCGCCCAGGAAGTCATAGATAATTCGGTGGATGAAGCGCTGGCTGGCCACGCTTCATTAATTACCATTGCATTGGCCGAAGATGGCTCAATGACGGTGGCTGATGATGGCCGTGGCATGCCCACGGACATTCACCCGGAACACGGTGTCAGTGGCGTCGAGCTTATTCTTACCCGCCTTCACGCCGGAGGTAAGTTCAGTAATGACAATTACTCGTTCTCCGGCGGTCTTCATGGGGTGGGTGTGTCGGTAGTGAATGCCCTGTCCAGCAAGGTGGAAGTCACCATTTGGCGCGACGGTTTGATACGGCAAATGCGTTTCAAAGACGGCTACAAGGACAGCGAACTGGAGGAGATTGGTACTTGCGCAAAGAAAAAGCGAGGTACCCGTGTCCACTTTTCACCCGATCCCAAGTACTTCGACTCCGCCCGTTTCTCCATTCCACGTCTCAAGCATGTCCTGAGAGCCAAAGCCGTTTTATGCCCGGGACTCAGGATTGTATTTGAAGGACCAGATGCTCAGGACAATGAGGAATGGTACTTCGAAGACGGGCTACGCGACTATCTCAAGGAAAGTTACAAAGGCTTCGTTTCTGTACCCGAAGTGCCCTTCACCGGCTCAATGAGCGCTGAACATGAAGCCGTCGAGTGGTCTGTTGCCTGGTTGCCCGAAGGTGGTGAGTTACTTCAGGAAAGTTACGTCAACCTGATCCCTACGGCCCAGGGAGGCACCCATGTCAACGGCTTCCGTTCTGGCTTGTTGGAGTCGTTGCGAGAATTCTGTGAATTAAGAAACCTGCTGCCACGGGGCTTGAAGCTGACCCCTGAAGATTTGTGGGAACGATGTTCCTTCGTCCTTTCTGCGAAACTGGCAGACCCTCAATTTGCCGGTCAAACCAAGGAACGGCTGTCATCCCGAGAGGCATCTGCCTTTATTTCCGGTATCGTCAAGGACGCCTTTGCACTTTGGCTGCATGACAACGTTAACTCCGCAGAACAGCTGGCCGAACTGGTCATTGCCAGCGCCCAAAGCCGAATGCGTCAGGCTAAGAAAGTCGCTCGAAAAAAAGTTACGCAAGGGCCAGCGTTACCCGGAAAACTGGCCGATTGTTCTGGTCAGGACGTACAGCGCACCGAGTTGTTCCTGGTGGAAGGTGATTCGGCTGGCGGCTCAGCCAAGCAGGCACGTGACCGGGAATTTCAGGCAATCATGCCACTACGGGGCAAGATTCTGAATACCTGGGAAGTGCACTCCGATCAGATTTTGGCCTCTCAGGAAGTCCATGATATTGCCGTCGCTCTGGGTATCGACCCAGGTTCGGATAATCTGGAAAACCTTCGTTACGGGAAGGTCTGCATCCTTGCGGATGCCGACTCGGATGGTCTTCACATCGCCACTCTGCTGTGTGCCTTGTTCACTCGTCACTTCCCGGCTCTGGTTCAGCAAGGTCATGTTTATGTCGCTATGCCACCGCTCTACCGCATTGATATCGGTAAAGACGTGTATTACGCATTGGATGAATCTGAGCGACAAGGTGTTCTGGAACGTATTTCAGCTGAAAAGAAACGGGGCAAAGTCAACGTCCAGCGTTTCAAGGGGCTGGGTGAGATGAATCCGATGCAGCTGCGCGAAACCACCATGACTCCCGATACTCGCCGCCTGGTTCAATTGACACTGGATCCCGACGAAAGCACGGACGCGGATGAATCCAGTGATTCAGATACTCACGAACTATTGGATATGTTGCTGGCCAAAAAACGTTCTGGTGATCGTAAACACTGGCTCGAACAAAAAGGCAATGAAGCTGACTTGCTCTAGAATTCTTCTTTGTAGAAACAACGCAGAAATAAAAAAGGCCGCTAATGCGGCCTTTTTCTTAACCGGTTCTCCATTTCTGAAGACCCGGAGATGCATCAAGGAATAAAGTTGATCGGAAACTCAACGTTCGCCACATCAACCTCTGGACGGCTCTTGAACTTCATGCGACGACAGTTAGACAGCAAACGCTTGTGCAACCCATCGTTGTTCAGTTCGCTACTGCCAATGGTACATGACGTTACCTGACCGTTAGGCGCAATGGCCAACTTCAGAGTCACAGTACCTTCCAATGTAGGATCCTGGCGCTGAGCACGGCGATACGCGCTGAAGAAACGTTGCTTGTTGGCTTCGAACACCAGACGCATTTCTTCCTGGGTACGCTTGGTCGCTGCTTCTTCGGTCTTGCGAATTTCTTCGTCAGACACTTCAACAGCCGTTACGGTACGTTCGCCCAAAGCTTCACCAGCGACTGCAGTACTCAGAGTTTCCTCATCAATACCACCCGACAGCGCTACAACAGCGTTGGCATCAACCACACTCCCTGCGCCGATTGCCTTGGCTCCACCTTTTGCCAGAGCATCGCTGGCGACGTTCAGGTTCAGGTCCTTGATCGCAGCATTCATCGCCTGGAGCGATTTCAGTGCGTCATCACCCAGCGCCTTCTTAACCTTGTCCTGAGCTTTTTTACGCTCTTCCTTGGTTGCCTTCACCTTTGGCTTGGGCTTCGGCTTTTCCTTCTTGGGCTTTGGAGGCTCAGGTTTCGGTTCTGGCTTCTTTTCTTCCTTTGGCTTTGGCTTCGGTTTTGGCTTCGGCTTTGGCTTTGGGGTTTCTTTCTTTTTAAGGATTTTAGCCAGCTGAGGCGGCAGCTGCTCCTTATCTTTACGGCTGATTTCTGGCACTTCCAGCATTGGAATCAGAATACCGAAGACCATCACAATGATCAGGGCAACGGCCAGAATCGGCTTGAAACGGCCACCACTGGCGTCCGACCAAGGCAACATCGGCTTATATTTGTGAGTAAGAGGAGAATCGCTCATTGGCCACCTCCTTCCACAATCTGATTAACCGCCAATGAAATATTGCTGAAAGTTGCCTTTGCACAGGTGTTCATGACCCGCTTCAAAAGCTCATAAGGAGTGTCCTTATCTCCAACAATATTGATTGGTCGACCCTGATCAACGGTTTCACCGTTTTCATCAATACCCTGAGGCATTGGCGTACGGTTAGCCATGTACTCCAGCTCTCTCAACAGGTTAGGAAGCGTCTCTTCATCCTTGTAACCTTTGATATCAGCCATGGTTTCTACCGGGATACCCTGAACCAGAATACCATCGCGGTTAACCATCACGACCAGATTTTCACCTGGTTTGTTCTCGGCAATGGAGGCTGGCAGCTCTATCTGATCGTTGTCGTCCACCTTTACTTCGTTCTGGTTCACCATCAAAAAGAAAACCAGAATGGTAAAAATATCCATCAACGCGGTCAGGTTAAGCGTACCGCCACCTTTATGACGCTTGTGAGAACGCGCCATTCGCCGGGCACGACGGGATGCATCTTTCTTCATTCTGCAGCCTCCGTAGCCTCGGTCGCCTCTTCGCCAGCTGCTTTCAGATCCGGTGCATTACCCAGGGAAATATCCGGAAACAGCTCCGCATCGACGACGGATGTAATCAGTACAGCAGGGTACCGGCGTACGGTATCCATTACGGTAACCAAAGTCTGGTAATCAACACCGGCTTCAGGCAACAGGTTAATGTCGCGCTTCTCGGCAAACACAGGGTCCTTTTTCATTTCCTGCAACGCATTGGAAAGCCCTTCAAAATCATACTCACCATCAATCCTTGGCAAGTCGGCTTTCACGGTCGTCTGCAGTAAATAGCTGTAGGACACTGAGATACTTTCTTTACGGATAATGACCTCAAGCGTCACATCTTCAGGGTTCACAATGACATTCTTCTGCTCGCCCTGTGGCAACTTTAGATCGAGTACCGAAATCTGTGAGAAAACCATGTTCATCAACAGTACAGGTACCAAAACGATCATCAGGTTCATGAAAGATGTAACGTTGAGTTCCGCCTCTTCTTTATTGCGTTGGCGTCTCATGATGTTCTACATCTCTCACTTGGTGCCGTTAGAAGCTTGGCCTTGCTTGCGTTCGGTGATGATGTTCAGGAACTTAACGCCTGCCATTTCGATGCTGTCAACGATTTCGTTGGTTTTGGTCTGCAAGTAGGTGTGCAGAATCAGCAAAGGAATTGCAGCCATCAAACCGAATGCAGTCGTGTTCATCGCAACAGAAATACTCTGTGACAGTAGAGTCGCTTTTTCAGCAGGGGCGGCGTTTGCAACGGCTGTAAATGCCGCGATCAAACCCATAATGGTTCCCAACAGTCCCATCAGAGTAGCGATGTTGGCCAGAGTCGCGACGTACTGAGTACGTTTTTCCAACTGTGGCACCGCTTCCATCAGGCCTTCTTCCAAGGCGTATTCAATTTCTTCACGACGCTGACTGCCTGGAATGCGAGCAATCGCTGCAGAGAAAATGTTACCCAGTTTGGTACCAGACTCATTAGCGTAGTTCAAAGCCGAGCGCATATCGCGGCTTTCCAACATTGGAAGAATCTCTTCGAATGTTTTGCGGTTACTGGATTTTTCCTTCATAAGGAACAGCAGACGCTCGAATGCAATAGCGAGGCCGATGGCCATGATAATTGCAATCGGGTACATAAATACGCCACCCTCTTGGAAAAAACGAACGATGGAATCCATAGAATTTCCCCCAGAAATTTATCTTGATCAGTCAAAAGTTACGGTTATTGATTTGGCTGCTGGTTATTCAACAACACCAAGTTTTCAAATACTGGTCAAAGGTCTGGTCATTAGATAAAAACCAGTCAATGCCAGCATATTTTTTAATCCAGATTTCCTGGCTTTTTTAAATGCATACTTCCATTCCTGTATTTCCTTGCATAATCGACTTCCAACTGAAATCTCTTCGGATGCAGGGGTTCCATCAGGTCTTGCTTACTTCCCGAAAGGTGCTCAAACGGAACTTCCATGTCCGGCGGACTTTTCCAGGATGTAATCGTCATAATCTTGGCTTCTTCTGCACTGCCAAGAATAGAAATACCTTCCAAACGAATTGGCTCTGCAGTGTGCGCCATACCGGCGAGTAGCAGCCCAGTGAATGCTAACAAACTAGGTTTCATTCTGAAGCTCCTTGTTCCGGGGTCACCTGAGCATCCGCTGTAGTGTCTCCCGAGTCATTTGCTGCCTCGGCTTCAGCCGCTTCCTTAGCTTCAGAAGCACCTTCGCTATCAGAAGATGAAGTCTCATCAGAGCTGGCAGGTACTTCCTGTGCGCTTTCGCCGGTCACACCTTCCCCGTTTGCGGGCTGTTCTGACGCAACAGGTTCTTCCGGCTCTGGATCTGGAAATCTCGATTTCAAATTGGTGATCCAGATTTCCAGGTTCTTATCCTTGGCAAAATAGAGCTTCTTGGCAGCTTCATATTGTTCAAGCGCGCGCCTGCCATCCAGAAGATAGAGGTCGTACAAAATACCGAGATTTCTACGTACATTTCCGTCGGCTGGGGCACATTCTATCGCTGTAATGTAACTGGATTCTGCCCCTTTAAAGTCACCAAGCTCCCGCAATACCAATCCCATGGTTTTGTGAGCAGCACAGAATTGTGGATTGATCTCTATCGCCTTGGACAAGGACTCTTTTGCCTCGTCGTAAGATTCCAGGTGATATTGACTTAAACCAAGGTTGGTCCAGACCCCCGCGTAATTCGGGAAGCGTTCAGAGGCAGCCAACCACAAGTCCCGTGCAGGCTCGTAACGTTTTCCTTTCATCAGAATCAATCCACGCTTGAACATGCTGTCAGCACCAGCACTGTCGTCTGCGTTTTCAGATTCTTCCTTTTCATCTGCTTCATCCTCAGCAGTGCTTTCATCTGCCTTGGACTCTTCCGTACTCTCGACCAGCTGCTCCGGTTGCTCGTCTACCTTAGAAGGTTGCGAGCTACACGCAGCCAGCAGTAACAGTGGCAGAATGTAACTAGCGAATCTCACTAACATAGTTCAGCGCCCTTTCATCCCTACGATATTGTGTTGGTAACAAGTCAGCCATTACACCGTAACTGCGTTTGATCCATTCGTCATAAAGACCATCTTGAGTACGGTTAATGTTTTTCATGTGAATATCAATAGCGGCTTCCTCAAATGGATAGGCCTGGTCTTCGAGCAAGAATTGATATTCCTCCAGTTCCAGTTCATCAAGCCCTTTCGGACGTTCTGAGTCCAGCAATGCCCGACTCAACTGGGTATATAGCTGCCCAATTCGGAAGGTGGAGGCAGTAGTAAATTCCAGTACACCCAGCTCTACAGACTTGCTGTACTTATCCTGAGCGTTCTTCATAGCCTTGCTCTTGACCGGTACGCTCTTGTTGAGTGGCAAAGTCAGTCGAATGCTCTCGTAATTTTCGCGTTCAAACTCAGCCAACTCATACAGGGCTTTCGAAGCAAGATAAGTCGAGCGCTCACTCTGCTTGTCCGGGTTGTTTCTGTGCAGGCTAATCACCTTGTCCAGCCAGAAACGACGCTTCTCATGTTCACCTTGCTCTTTATAGATTTCATCCAATTTGGCATGTGCTTCAACTGCCGGGTCAAAAGGCTCTTTGTAGCTGTGGGCGTACTGTTTGAACATCGCAATAGCACTACGCGTATTGCCTGCTTTCTGGTAGTACTCTGCGGCTTGGAAGGCTGCAATACGCTTTTCTTCCTTATCTTTCGTGTTCTTCCAGATTGTCCACAGAGCCCCAGCGGCTTTACCCCACTTTTCCTGTTTCTCGTAGGTGAAGATCAACTTGCTGGGAATGTCCTTGCTGAGCTTGTGATTTGGATACTTGCGCTGAAAGTCCTTTAACGCAACCTCCGCTTCCTCATACTTCTCCAATTCCATCAGCAAGGCTGCAGCATCGTACTCGGCAATAATGGTATTGGTACTGCCAGGCATGACATCACCAAGGCGCTTCCAACTGTTAACCGCAACTTCGTAGTTTCCTTCAGCTTTGGCCTGCTCACCTTGCTTGTAGATCGCAGCAGCAATCTTGTCGCGAATCTCTCGACGCGTTTTCCGATTAATATTCTTGTATTCGAGTGCTTCCGTTAAAGACTTTTCGGACTCGTCAAACTTTCCGAGCTCGAAGCTCGCGTGACCACGAACCAGCGCAGCACCGTAACGATAACGATCAGACAACTCATCTTTGATATCCCAAGCCAGTCGAGAAACAGACAGCGCTTCTTCGTAATTCTTGTCTGCCAGGAATAGCTCTGAAGTGCTCACCAGTACGCGACCCCGCTCTTCGTGCTCTGGAAACTCCCGAACGAAACGCATCGAGTTTTCGGCGCTTAGCTTACGCCACTCTGCGGCTTCTTCATCACTGACAGGCTTGTACTTGTTAAATGCGAGAATGGTAGCGTAGGCGGCTTCAGCTGAACGTGGATGATTGCGGAATTTATACGCAACCACTTCATAGTTATCCTTGGCTTTCTTGTAATCACCCAATTCATAGGCAATTTCAGCTAACAGGAAGCGAGCCTCAGCAGAATCGTCGGCTTCTGGGAAGCTTCTCAGATAGACGTCGTACCACTTTCCAGCCAAAGCAAACTTTTCGGTTTTTTCCTCTGGCTTCTTGGATTTTTGCGCCCATCCGTGATTAAACCGGGCAAGATCCATAATGTAGGCTTTCAAAGGACCACGAATGGTTTCGCGAACCTTTTCATCGTGGGTCTCCCAATACTCACTATCGATGCCGAAGCGACCAATATAATCGGCTTCATTCTGACGCTTCAGAATCGGGTATGCAGCAAGGTCATATTTCTCGACAACTTTCTGGAGAAACAGTGGAGCGCGATCACCATTGGGGTAACGATCAACGAATGCCAATAGTGATGAAGCACCGCTCTGGTAATATTTTTGTTCGTAGTAGAATTCAGCCAAGCGGTCGTAAATCAGATGCTCGTAGTGTCGCTCGCCATATTCGTCGAAAAATTCACCAACTTCTTCCCACTCTCCTCGATATGAGAATGTGACTGCCATGGTGTAAATACTGTCTTTCAGGATCTCGAGTGACGAGCCTTCAGCAGAATCAATGGCTTCGGGTGTCGGGTAATCCTCATCCAGTAAGCGAGCGAAAGCCAGCAAGCTGTCGTCATAACGATTTTGCTTGAACAAGCTCCAGCCAAGCATATATCCAGCGCTGCTGTAATACTTGTTCTCTTCTCGACCAAAGTCCACCAGACGCTTGAAAGATCCCTCTGCTTCCGGGAATTGACTCATCGCATACAGCAATTCGCCCAACCGGAATTCAGCATCCAGGTAGTATTCAGAATCCGGGTACTTTTCCACGATCTGGGCAAGTGCATCGGCTGTATCCTCAGGCTGCTGAGCGATACTGTATGCTTTCGCCAATTGGTACAAAATCTGATCATTGCCCGCGTAATCAGGATTTTCTTTAAGTACTGCCTGATATTCATCAATGGATTTTTGCAGTTGTACGGGGTCGACTTCAGCAAATTCATTGTCTTCAAAGCCCTCTCCGGACCACGCTGCTTCCTGCTCTACCAACCTCAAGGTGGCTACGCGATTCGCTGCCAGGATAGCCATTTCATCCTGACCGGCAACTTCCAGATATGCCTGAAACTTTCGAACCACGTCATCACTGGTTACAACCAGCTGGTTCTGAGGGTTCTTCAACTCGTAATAATCGAGATCTGCAATGGTCCCTTTTCGATCAGATGTCACCGTTGCACAGCCGGAAGTGAAGAGTACGGCGGCTGCAACAGATGACCAAATCAATGAGCGTCGATCATTCATATTCACCCAAGCCTCCGCTATTGGCATTGCGACGCAATTCATTGTCATACAGGCGAGCAATAGCTAAACGAGTAGTCGCCAAATATTCTTTGAGACGATCATTTAACATAGTCAAATGATGTTCAGCCAGGACAACGACCGTTGCCTGCTGGCGCTGACGCAGATCCTCTAGGCGGCTCCCCAAATCACTCAATCTGACCTGCGCCACCTTCATCTTCTGTAGTCGTTTGTCTGAGCTTTCATCGAAACGCACCAATTGGGATTCCAACTGAACCAATCCATCCAGTTTTTCGGAAGCATCGTTCACCTGATTTCCAAGCTCGACGTAAGCCTTTACGGTCTCCCATCGACGAATCGGAGCTTCTTTGAACACTTTCCAGGCCTGAATACCAATCAAAGTGGACGAAGAGCGATTCAACTGCACCATCTCTGCCGTCTGATCGCTTTCAGAAGAAGTCTCTTCCCGTATGGCCCGAAGAGTTTGCAATCGGGCCATTTCTTCATCGTTCGCGTAGGGATACGGAGCATTTTGTTCCGTCTCAATCCAGCGTTTGAAGCGCGCTTGCTCGGCTTTCAACTCAACCAGTTTCAGGCGCATATCTGCCACCGTCGCATTGCCTGACTCAGCATCCATCACCCTTGGTGATTGCATTATCCCAATTTGCGACTGCAGAATTTCGCTTTGTTTTTGAACCCATGTCTGCATTTTCTGGATATCCAGCAGATCAGCCTGGGCCGAGCCAAATTCTGGCGTATCCAGCAGTGACTCCAGCGCCTTCGATGTTTCACTGGCTTCTACAAGGTCAGGATTTCCGTCCAGCCAATTACCTTGCAAATGACTGTGTTCCCCCTGACCAGCCCAACCATTCACCCAGCCACTAAGCAGCTCGGCATCATTAAGTCGGTCAATATCGTACATTGCCGATGTCATATGACGCTCTGCGTACTCATAGACATGCAACGACTCAACACCACCTTGCATCAACTCGGCGACATAAGGCGTTGCCATAAGAGATTCCAGAACGGCCAGATCAAGATGATAGAAATTGTCTTGCAGGACACGCCATGGCTGAAGGGCCTGATCATATAGCCACTGTTTGGCCATTCCCCAGCCGTAGTGCAGCAGTGCGGGGGCTGCATAGGGGCCATCATGGGAAACTGAACGCAAATATTCTACAGCCTCTGGGTAACGGCTGTTCTCCAGCTCGTACCGACCGGCTGTCAACATAAAACGGTCGTATAAAGCTTGGTCATAGCCTGCTGTTGTAATATCCAGTTTGCGCAATGGGCGAAGTAATCTCGAGAGGTCATCACCGTCTATATCTCGGCGCATTTCTGCCAACATGACGTTGTACAGTGAATAAAAATACCACCGATCATCGGCCGCCATTTCATCGAGAATTGACTTGGCCATTTGCAGTTGATCATTGCCAGCCAGGCTACTGACCAAAATGTAGCGATTTTCTTGAGTGGAAGCCGGATCAAGCAGAGCTGAACTTTCAGCCGCTCTCGATGCAAAATCGTAAGCGGCTTCCCAATCACCGCGCTCCGCAGACCTTTGTGCCAGAACAAACCAGGAGTTGCCCAAACCACCGCGCTGTTCCAACACAGGGTCACTGATCATCGACAGAGCGTAACTGTCCATTCCCATGTTCAGAAAACTGACTGGTAGAGTCATTAACACTTCTGTCTGGGACAACGACGCCTCAGCTTCTGGTGCCGTTATAGCTGACATGTAATCTTCAGTGAGGTACTTGTAGAAGTACACTCGCTTACTGAGCTCAATATCCCTTTTGTCCAACCGAGAGCTTCTTGCACTGGCCGCCGCATCAATACTGGCGAAAAGACTTTGGGTCTTCTCAGCCGACTGAGTGCCAGCATCTGCCAGGACTGAAGCCGAAAGGGCCAGAGCGAGGAGTCCTAACTTGTGCATGAGTTACCACGCCTTTAGTGTGGCGAACGCGCTGCGCTGCTCTACCTTATCCGCAATCGTCAGCAACAGCTTTTGATGACGATGGCCCTTTTTGAATGCACCTTCGTATACCAGATCCCGCACTTGCTCTCGTTCGTCCTGGCCACGAATCACAATTCGAACCCAATGCGCACCTGGAGCAACATCCACCGTTCCCAGCGGTTGCACCGCTCCCAGTTTCAAAGCTTTCAGTTCGAGTTCGGTATAGACATAGTTCAACGGCTCAAAACCGTTGCCAGTGACTTCAATGGACATTGGTTTGAAAAAATTGCCACCGTTAATTGCCACATATAAAGACGCTTTGGTGCTATTTGGACGAACCAGCTCTGTTTCGATCTCCTTCAGTTCATTGGAGATCTCTAGTACTGAACGCTTAGCGGATTCAATTTCCAGCTGGATGTCCTGTTGGGTCTCTGCCACGGCCTGGGTAATACCGAAGAACCATAGCATCCCTGCAACAACAAACTTCATAAATACCTCATCAACGTTGATGTACCAGATCATCCCTGCCGAGCCAGATGGCCAGGGCATGATTAGCAAATTCCAGATTCTTGCGCAGATTACCGACGAACAAGTAATCCAGCGTGCCATCACGTCCAACCAGCATCACAGCCGGTTGGGGCTGAATTTGCCATGCATTTGGCAATTTCGGGCTGTACTTGAGTACCGGTAGTTGCACATCAGGCGCTTCAGAATCATCCTGGCCCTCAGGCGTCCAGATAACCCAGGAAACCAACCCCTTTTCTGCATACCGTTTCGTCAGTTCATCGTATTGTTTCAGATGACTTTCACAACGATCACAATCCCCAACCCATATCAGCATCAAAGGCAAGCCTCTTTGCTCAGTCAGGTTTTTTGCGAACCCATTGACCGCTGGTAACGTAAAGTCATCCAACTGTTTTCCAATCGACAGCGTCTCTGCTTTCGTTCCGACTGAAAGCAACACACCAAGGATCAGTAATAGAAACCGACTGCGATGCTCCATTGCAGACCTCGATGTTGCCCAACCTTATTCAGTACTTCGTCGTCTACCTGGTAATAACGCGTTTCCGCTCCGACCCAATACTCATCGAACATCACACTCAGGGTAGTCCCCACACCGGTGTATAAACCGTGGCTACTGCCTGTGTATTGTTCACCAATCAGAAAGTCAGTACTTAACTGCCAAGGCAGATAGGTTTCACCGTTAAAGCTGGTAATCCCCTTGAGCAGGCCGTAACTGGCACCAGCGGTGAAGGAATAGAAGGACTCATTCTTTTCCATTTCGGTGCGAGTACCAGATTTGATCTCTGGCGTGCTCAACTGAGTCATACCAATGGTGCCAACAAACAAGGCATCCCAACGCTCAGTCAGATGATAACGGACACTGGTTCCCAACACTGCGGCGTCACCGAAGTGGGAAGACGTTTGTTGCCCCAATGACAAGCCCAATGTACCGAAACGCTGTGGAACATTATCGACGAAGTTGAATGTGCGAGGAGTGGGTTCAAAGATTTCACTGCTAACGCCCGGAGCGCTTGCAGCGATGAGAGGCAAAATCCCCTGAAGAATGGCTGGATCATTCAACGCATCAGTGGCGACAACAGGGTCCTGCATAGTGCTGCTGCCGGTATCCATCTGCGACATCAATCCAACCAGATTCTGCATAATGGCAGAATTGTTCAGAGCATCTGCATCACCAGAGGTAGCAGATTCTGCGCCCGGCTCAGGCGTTTCAATCAGCCCAATGACACCAGCAAGAACGTCCGCATTATTCACAGCGTCAGGATTGCCTTCCACGGTTTTGGTCGGCGTTTGAATCAACCCGACCAAACCAGTGAATACACCAGCGTTATTAACAGCGTCGGGATTACCTTCGACGGTCTTCAGCTGGGTTTTAGGCAGCTGTTTGAGCAGTGAACTCATTACGTCTGCATTATTGAGGGCATCAGAATCGCCCAACCGATACTCACGATCAATACCATCATTCGGAGCCTCAGCCTTTTTGGCGACCAGGCTGAGAATTTGCTTCAGAACTTCTGGATTATCCAAAGAGGATCCAGAAGTCTCTGCGTTTGCGATCGGTGAAACAGCCAGGAGGAAACCCAGTATCGCACTGGATCTGTTCAGAAACGGATTTTCCATACTAGGGCCAACGCTCCATGATTTGCACTGTTGCCAGCCAGGGCCTGCTGCGTCTGCGCGCGAGCCCCAACACTGAAGTTATGATCAATTTTCCAGCTGATTTCGGTGGATGCAGCGACAATCGGCAGAGTTTCCTCTTTACCTTCGTCACTCCAACGACCTGAGCCTGACTCATTCAGACCAACACCAGCCCCCAAATAGCCACTCCACGACCATTTTTCAGAATCTCTAAATACCCGGTTCAGGCCAAACTCCAGTGCGTTCCACTCCTGACTGTTACGTGCAGAATGGTAAAAACGAACGGAGACGTCCTGGTCGAGCATTTCAAAGTTGGCAGCAACACCCAGAGCCGATTCTGTGCTGGCTGACAGTTCCAATTGAACCAAAGGATCCGGAGAATAACGGAACTGGGCAGGTTCCGGGCGCTTCACATGAGGTACTTTTTCAAGTTCGTCTATGTGAATCCAGCCGGAGTATTCACCAACCCGGACTTTCAACCAATCCAATCGTTTTTCAATCGGGATCATAGTGACATCAGATGGAATATCTGTAGTCACCGGATAGGCATAAGATGGCCCAAGATGCAGCTGAAGCGGTTCAGCATGGGAGAAGGAAACCAGGCCAATCCCGAGAGCCGCCAGCTTAGTGATGTGAGCTACCCACCTCGCAACAGCACGAGTGAGCAACCTGTTGTCCAATTTCGCCTGCATGTTGGCACTAGTTCCTTTAATTGGGTTACCAGTTTGTCGCTGTTTTTTTAAACGCTCGAAAGTATGGGGATGCCTCAAGGCATCGTCAACCAAACGTACGCTTTATGTTACAGAAAGTAAGCCTGTCGGCAGTATGCGGCTCACTTCTTACAAGTAAATGAAATAGCATTTGATGCCCAGAGAGCACTTCTTCGATGTTTTACGTTATCGCTTCTCGACTTTCTAGCAGGCAGACATGTCATTCTTGCTTCGATATCGGTATTTTTTCCAAATTGAGACACATGCCATCAATTCCCTTCAATAGGGTGAATGGAATTGCTCCATTTGGCACACAAGAAAGACTCAGTCACAATCCACGCTCTATTTTCTTCCGCTTTTCCATCACAGGTATTCCATGACGCTGATTAGCTATACAGAGGACGGCATTGAGCGCCAGTCGCTGCGGCAATATACCGAAAATGCCTATCTCAACTACTCCATGTACGTCATTCTGGATCGCGCACTACCCCATATCGGCGATGGATTAAAACCGGTTCAGCGCCGAATTATTTATGCGATGAGCGAACTTGGACTAAGGCAAACGGCAAAGTACAAGAAATCAGCACGTACCGTGGGTGACGTACTGGGCAAGTATCACCCTCATGGTGACAGCGCTTGCTATGAAGCCATGGTACTGATGGCCCAGCCCTTTTCCTGGCGCTATCCCATGATTGATGGTCAGGGCAACTGGGGCGCACCGGATGACCCCAAGTCTTTTGCTGCCATGCGTTATACCGAAGCGAAATTGTCCAGTTTCGCCGATTTGATGCTCTCGGAGCTGGGTCAAGGTACCGTTGACTGGCAACCCAACTTCGATGGCACTATGGATGAGCCATCCACCCTGCCAGCTCGCCTGCCTCACATCCTGTTGAATGGCACCACGGGGATTGCTGTGGGTATGGCAACGGACATTCCTCCCCATAACGTGCGCGAGGTAGCCGGCGCATGCATCCATCTACTGGACCAACCGAACGCGGAACTTGATGAGCTGACACAATGGGTCAAGGCTCCAGATTATCCAACTGAAGCGGAAATCATTACTCCTGCTGATGACTTGCGAAAAATCTACCAATCCGGTCGTGGCAGCATTCGAATGCGTGGCATTTATTCGCTTGAAGATGGCGACATTGTCATCACGGCGTTGCCACATCAGGTATCAGGCGCCAAGATTCTGGAACAGATTGCAGCCCAGATGCAAAGCAAGAAACTGCCGTTGATCAGTGACCTGCGAGATGAATCAGATCATGAAAACCCTACCCGCCTGGTGGTAACACCGAAATCCAGACGCGTGGATACCGAAGCCATCATGGCGCACCTGTTTGCGACCACAGATCTGGAGCGCACCTACCGGGTCAACATGAACGTCATTGGTCTGGACGGTCGCCCTCAAGTCAAAAACCTCAAAACCCTGTTGTCCGAGTGGCTGGAATATCGAACAGGAACCGTGCGGCGAAGGCTCCAGCACCGTCTCGATAAAGTCCTGGCTCGCCTGCACATCCTGGAAGGCCAGCTGGTCGCCTTTCTGAATATTGATGAAGTCATTGAGATCATCCGCAATGAGGATGATCCCAAATCCGAACTGATTCAGCGCTTCGGGCTCTCGGACATTCAGGCAGAAGCCATTCTCGAACTGAAATTGCGTCATCTGGCCAAACTGGAAGAAGTCAAAATCCGCGCTGAACAGAGCGAACTGGAAAAAGAACGCGGCACACTCGAAAAAACCCTCGGTTCCGAGCGGCGTTTGAAGACCCTGATCAAAAAAGAAATCACTGCAGATGCCGAGAAATACGGCGATGAGCGCCGCTCACCGATTGTTCAGAGAGAAGAAGCCAGAGCGCTGACGCAATCGGAGCTGGTCTCCGCAGATCCCATCACCGTCATATTGTCTCAAAAAGGCTGGATTCGCGCCGCACGTGGCCATGACATTGATCCATCCCGATTGAGCTACAAGGCGGGTGATGATTTCCAGAATGCCTTGCAATGTCGCAGTAACGACACCCTGGTACTGATCGATAGCGTTGGCCGCAGCTACAGTTTGCCAGCCCATTCCCTCCCTGGTGCCAGAGGACAGGGCGAACCATTGACGGGGCGTCTCTCTCCACCAGAAGGCTCGTCCTTTGACCACCTGCTGACTGGATCAGTCAATCAGCGCTGGCTCATGATGACGGATGCCGGTTTTGGATTCATCACGCAACTGTCTGATATGCACAGCAAAAACAAGGCAGGCAAAAACCTCATCTCTATGCCGGAAAACAGCCAGATTCTTGCTCCGATTCCCGTGCCAACGAACACAGACACCAAACTGTCGTTGGCTGCAATCACCAATGAAGGCCGTTTACTGATCTTTCCCATTGATGAAATGCCGACGCTCGCCCGAGGAAAAGGTAACAAAATCATCAATATCAGCAGTGCACGCGCCAGCAGTCGTGAAGAGTTAATGACCCATGTGATCCTGTTTGCCGAAGGACAAACCCTGCAGATCCTTTCAGGAAAACGGCATATGAAACTGAAACCAGTCGACCTGGAGCACTATCTGGGTGAACGGGGACGTCGAGGAAACAAGCTGCCCAGAGGCTATCAGAAGGTGGACCTGATAGAAGCTATCGACTGATCGTCAAAGGATATCCGGGGAGCAAGCAGGCCGAGCTTGCTTACTCCCCATTGCCACCAACCACAAACAACCGGAAGCTGAACTCCCTGGTTTCCTTGGCTTTTTTCTGCTGCCAATGAGCGGGAATATCGAGTTCAAGACCGGCCTCATGTTCGACATAGACCTGCGAACCAGGCAATAGCGTCAGTTGGTTCAGTATCGGTTGAAGTAACCCGGCCCCAAAGGGTGGATCAAGAAATACCAGGTCAAATGGCTGCGGATTCTGCTCCAACCAGATTTGCGCATCTCCTGCCCAGACCTGGGCGTTTGAGGCGCCCAACAACTTCAGGTTTTCCTTCAGCTGCAGAGCGGCCTTTGGATGCTTTTCCAGAAAGACCACCTCCTTTGCACCGCGTGAGAGCGACTCAAAGCCCAGTGCACCGCTACCGGCAAAGGCGTCCAGCACTCGTGCCCCTTCAATATCAAATTGCAACCAGTTAAACAGCGTCTCCCGAACCCGGTCCAGCGTCGGACGTAATCCATCAACCTCAGGAAAGCGCAGACGTCGCGAGCGCCATTCACCGCCGATGATACGTAATTGATGATTGGTTGATTTGCTCACACGGGCCTCTGCTAAAGAAGAATCCATCCTCTCCAGATCGACCAGACAAGCCGCCAACAGAGAACAAAGTGGATTGAATTCGGATATCGTTCCAACGGATGTTAGGTAAATTCATCGTAAAAGTCGACGAAGCACGGTCTGGCGTCATTTTTCGCGACTGATTAATGGTAGGATATTTGCCATTTTTTACAGTGGCAGATGTTTGACTGCCTCTGAGACACCTCCCAGTATGCGGGCAATCACTATGTTCAGTTTTTTTAAACGCAAAAAAGCTCAAGAGACCGAGACTGATAAAAGTCAGACAGACGAAACCGGCGCAGAATCTTTATCCACCAGTACAGAAGAAGAAGTCGTCACGGAGCCAACCTCTGACGTGACAACAGACTCCGATGTGTCTCCAGGCGAGCAATCCGAGCCGGCGGCCCAGCCAGATGAAGTACCGGAAATTCAGGAAATAGAAAAGCCGGTTACCGAAGCCAGCGAGCAACCTGCACAAGAATCACTCACGGCAGAACCGCTAACGGCAGCTGAGGAAGCAGCCACAACCGTCGAGACGCCTGCCACATCCAGCGAGCCGGAGCCACTGGAACAACCAAAGGAAAAGCCCTCCAAACCCGGCTTTTTTGCAAGAATCCGTAAAGGGCTGAGCAAAACCCGAAGCGGCCTGACGGACGGTCTGGCCAACCTGCTGTTGGGCAAAAAAGCCATTGACGACGATTTGCTGGAAGAGCTGGAAACCCAACTGATTCTTGCGGATGTGGGCGTTGAAGCCACCAGTGAAATCATGGGCCGCCTCACCGAGCGAGTCAGTCGCAAAGAGTTGAGTGACTCAGACGCGCTTTACAATGCTCTGATTGAAGAGCTGAAAGATACCCTGTCAGGCGTGCAAGCACCTCTGGATATCAACACTGGTGCCAGACCTTATGTGATTCTGATGGTCGGTATCAACGGTGTTGGCAAAACCACCACCATCGGCAAACTGGCCCGTCAGTTCCAGAACGACGGCAAAAGCGTCATGCTCGCCGCCGGTGATACCTTCAGGGCTGCGGCGGTTGAGCAGCTGCAGGTCTGGGGAGAGCGTAACAACGTTCCCGTGGTCGCTCAGCACACGGGCGCTGATTCCGCCTCTGTTTTGTTCGATGCTCTTCAAGCTGCCCAGGCTCGTGATGTCGATGTATTGATTGCCGACACCGCCGGGCGTCTGCACACCAAGGACAACCTGATGCAAGAGCTGGAGAAGGTCGTTCGTGTGATGAAAAAACTGGATCCGGAAGCCCCTCACGAAGTGATGCTGGTGCTGGATGCAGGCACCGGTCAAAATGCCATCAATCAGGCTCGCCAGTTCCAGCAAGCGGTCGGAGTGACCGGCCTGACTCTGACCAAGCTCGATGGCACCGCCAAGGGTGGTGTGATCTTCGCGTTGTCCAAACAACTGGGGTTACCTGTACGCTACATCGGTGTGGGTGAAGGTATTGAAGATTTGCGTCCGTTCCAGGCCGATGAATTTATCAAGGCCCTGTTCCAGCGAGACAACAAGGATTAACACCTCATGGCCATGGTGCTGTTCGACCGGGTTAGCAAACGCTATGGCGGCTCCGGCTCACACGATGCGCTGAGCAATGTGAGTTTTGCACTGGAGAAAGGCGAAATGGCCTTTCTCACAGGTCACAGTGGCGCTGGTAAAAGTACATTACTGAAATTGATGATGCTGATGGAGCGACCCTCAAGAGGACACGTTCTGATCAACAATCGTGACCTGTCCGCCCTTAAAAAGCATCAGATCCCGTTTCATCGACGCCAGATTGGTGTGGTCTTTCAAAACCATCAGCTGCTGTTTGATCGTACGGTGCATGAAAACGTCGCACTGCCGATGCAAATCGCGGGCTATTCTCCCATGGATTATGCCCGCCGGGTCAAAGCCGCACTGGACTCGGTTGGCTTGTTGCATCTGGAACATCGCAATCCCATTGAACTGTCAGGCGGAGAGCAACAACGCGTTGGTATTGCCCGAGCGGTGGTCAACAAGCCTCCGCTACTACTGGCAGATGAACCGACAGGTAACCTCGACCCGGAACTGTCTGCTGAAATCATGAAACTGTTCACTCTGTTTCAGCACACTGGCACGACCGTTCTGATTGCCACCCATGACATTGATTTGATCAAACGCATGGGCAAACGTCGTTTGATACTGGACCACGGTACGCTATCGGAGGCCAGTTATGGCGGATAACACCCCGAGGCCGACTTCCGGAGCATCTCAGACCCGCCTGGGTCGACAGGAGAAGGTCACCAGCTGGCTCGCCCACCATCAGCTGGTTGCGGTTGAGACACTGGTCAAGTTACTCGCCAAACCCGCCGCCAGCCTGCTGACCTGGCTGGTCATTGCCATTGCCCTGACCTTGCCCGGCGCTCTGTGGATGGCGACGGATAACCTGCAGCAGCTCAGCGGCAGCTTTCAGGCATCCGGCCGAATCACGCTCTATTTGTCTGAAACCTCCTCCGACACCGAAGCCCGGAAACTGGCTGAGCGTATCCAGCAGCTGCCAGATGTCGAGCAGACCCATTACATCAGTGCGGAAGAGGCACTGTCCGAATTCAGCAACAGCAGTGGTCTTTCTGAAGCTCTGATCATGCTGAACAGCAATCCGTTACCAGCGGCCATCCTGGTTGAACCCCCACTCGGATTGAGCCAGGCGAATGTAGAAACCTTGCTCACAACCCTGAAGCGCTACCAACTGGTGGAGGAAACCCAGCTGGATCTGGTCTGGCTGGAACGACTGCAAGCCATTCTGTTGCTGGGAGAACGCCTGGTTCTTGTGCTGGGTGCCCTGCTGGCGCTGGCGATCTTGTTGGTGGTGGGAAATACCATCCGACTCTCGATCGCGGCTCGCGTGGATGAAATTCGTATCATCAAGCTGGTCGGCGGTACGAACGCCTATATACGAAGACCGTTTCTGTATACCGGTGTCTGGTTTGGCATGGTGGGCGGCCTGTTGGCCTGGGTATTCCTGATCGCCTTGTGGCTGATCCTCAATGGTCCAGTTACGCAGCTGGCCACCTTGTACGGTACCGGTTTCGGCCTCAGGCCCGTATCCACGGGGGCCGCGACAACGCTGATTTTTGCCGGAATGACACTGGGTTGGCTTGGAGCCTGGTGGTCAGTCAGTCGCCATTTGGATGAAATTGAACCCAAAGCGTAAGAAATGCACAGAATCCACAGAAATCATGGCCCGTTGTTCCCCCTGCGGAACTTGTCGTGACCTTGGCGGTCTTTCTGAGCGAGTGCTACACTCTTGACGCTGTTTTAAACAACATAACTTGGAGTCATTAATGAGCAAAGGTTTGCTTGCCGTAAACGCCCTGTCCCCCGGAGCCAATCTGGAGGCCTACATTGCGACGGTGAATGCTATTCCTGTTCTGACTGCAGAAGAAGAGCGAGAACTGGCCGATCGCCTTCACTATCACGAAGACCTCGAAGCCGCACGACAGCTGGTTATGTCGCATATGCGCTTCGTGGTTCATATTGCCCGGAGCTACTCAGGCTATGGCCTGAATCAGGCTGACCTGATACAGGAAGGCAATGTCGGTCTGATGAAGGCCGTCAAACGCTTCAACCCGGAAGTGGGTGTTCGTCTGGTGTCCTTCGCAGTTCACTGGATCAAGGCCGAAATCCACGAATTTATCCTGCGTAACTGGCGTATCGTTAAAATTGCCACCACCAAAGCACAACGCAAGTTGTTCTTTAACCTGCGTAGCCAGAAGAAACGTCTTGGTTGGTTGAGCCAGGAAGAAGCCAAGTCCATCGCGAACGACCTGGGTGTTGAAACCAAAACCGTTTTCGACATGGAAGGTCGTCTGAATTCCTACGACGCTGCGTTCGATGCCGGTGCCGATGACGACGATGAGTCCGCTTACCAGGCTCCCGCTTATTATCTGGAAGATAAAAGTGCTGACCCGGCGCTCAAGGTTGAAACCGAAAACTTTGAGCAGGATGCCAGCCAGCGTCTGGGTCAGGCCATGAATGAGCTGGATGACCGCAGTCGATCCATTCTTGAACAGCGCTGGCTGCAAGAAGACAAAGCGACTCTTCATGAGCTGGCTGCTGTATACAACGTATCTGCCGAGCGTATTCGCCAGCTTGAAAAGAACGCGCTGAAGAAACTGAAGAAAGCCATGGGTGGAGAGTTGGTACTGGCTTAACCAGCCTTGCCAGAGTCAGCTTGATCGGTTTCCTTGGTCCTGTCTGAGACCACTGCCTGAAAACAATAAAGCCCGCTATTGCGGGCTTTATTGTTTGTGAATGCACAAGACGCGGAGCTTATTTACCGCCGCCGCGCATCGCATCAAAGAATTCATCGTTGGTCTTGGTCTGGCTCAGTTTACCCAGCAAGAACTCAATTGACTGAACGTCTTCCATCTCTGTCAGCAGTTTGCGCAGAATCCACAAACGCTGCAACGATGCCTCGTTAAACATCATGTCTTCGCGACGAGTACCGGAACGACGGATATTGATGGCCGGATAGATGCGCTTCTCTGCGATCTTGCGATCCAGGTGCAGTTCCTGGTTACCGGTACCCTTGAACTCCTCGTAGATCACTTCATCCATCTTCGAGCCCGTGTCTACCAGAGCCGTTGCGATGATGGTCAGGGAACCACCTTCTTCAACGTTACGCGCGGCACCAAAGAAACGCTTTGGTTTCTCCAGCGCGTTAGCATCTACACCACCCGTCAGCACCTTGCCAGAGCTTGGAATCACGGTGTTGTAGGCACGCGCCAGACGAGTGATGGAATCCAGCAGAATGACAACGTCGCGCTTGTGCTCAACCAGTCGCTTGGCTTTTTCAATCACCATTTCAGCCACCTGAACGTGGCGAGCTGGTGGCTCATCAAACGTGGAAGCAACTACTTCGCCGCGAACGGAGCGCTTCATCTCGGTCACTTCTTCCGGGCGTTCATCGATCAACAACACAATCACATCACATTCCGGGTTATTGCGGGTGATGGACTGGGCGATGGTCTGCAGCAGCATGGTTTTACCGGCTTTTGGCGGCGCAACAATCAAACCGCGCTGGCCTTTACCAATCGGCGCAACCAGATCCAGAACACGAGAGGAAAGGTCTTCGGTAGAACCGTTACCTTGCTCGAGTATAAAACGTTCATTGGGGAAGAGGGGGGTGAGGTTTTCAAACAGAATCTTGGATTTGGCGTTTTCCGGCTTGTCGTCGTTAATCTGCGCCACTTTCAGCATGGCAAAATAACGTTCGCCATCTTTGGGCGGACGAATCTTGCCCGCTATCTTGTCGCCTTTTCGTAAGTTGAATCGACGAATCTGGCTCGGTGAAACATAAATATCATCCGGGCCTGCCAAATAGGAACTATTGGCACTGCGCAGAAAACCGAAACCATCCTGAAGGATTTCCAGTACACCGTCGCCGTAGATGTCTTCCCCGCTTTTAGCGTGGTGTTTCAGAATTGCGAAAATAATATCCTGCTTGCGGGTACGGCTTACATTCTCGACTCCCATTTCCTTGGCAATAGTCAGGAGCTCGGGAACGGACTTCAGTTTCAGATCAGAAAGATTCATAAGAAAAGGTTTGTTGCTGTTTAAAAGGGAGAGCTTGAAAAAGACATCAAGAAGGGAAGAGCGCTGGAAGAACCCAAAGCGTTCAAGGACTATAGTCCCTCACTTGACAGCTGTCTATAACAAATACAGCACTATTGGACAATTTGTCTTAAAAACAGTCAGCACCCGAACGAGTGATGATCTGAAGCAAGCTGGACGCCAACGACAGGCGTCCAGCGTCTGTATTACAGTGCTTGCTGGATGAAAGCAGTCAGCTCGGACTTGCTCATCGCACCGATTTTGGTGGCTTCAGCGTTGCCGTTGCGGAACAAAATCAGGGTTGGGATGCTGCGAATGCCAAATTTAGGGGCAGTAGCTTCGTTTTCATCGATATTCAGCTTGGCGACTTTCAGCTTGCCGTCGAACTCTTCCGCGATTTCTTCCAGTACCGGAGCGATCATTTTGCAAGGACCGCACCACTCAGCCCAGAAATCCACCAATACAGGCAGCTCGGAACCCAGTACATCGCTTTCGAAAGTTTCGTCACTGACTTTCAGAATCAGTTCGCTCATGATTTCCCCTTGGAATATCTGCTTAAAAGTAAAATATGCGACAACAACTGCGCTACTCTGGCCTGGCCAGAAGCAAGTCAGAAGGCCGACAATCACCGGAAGGTTAATCGCATTGTACTCCCGCAGGATGCGGAATCAATCAGCCTTACTCAAAGTTCCACTGGACGAACGACCGCTCGCTCCTGCATATTCATTGGTTCAAATCGTATCGAGAATGACCGGATAGAGAGATGTCAGACGCCCCCGCTAATCACCAGGACCTGATTGCCGCAATTGACCTGGGTTCAAACAGTTTTCACATGGTTGTAGCACGAGAGTTCCACGGCGAATTCCGAACACTGGAAAAGCGGGGTCAGAAAGTACAACTGGCAGCGGGTCTGGACGAGAACTTCCAGCTTTCCGAAGAAGCACAACAACGCGGTCTCGATTGTCTGCGCGAGTTCGCCCAGCGTCTGCAAGGGATGAACCCCTCCAGGGTCAGTGTCCTGGCCACCAACGCGCTACGCGCTGCGCGCAACCGTCAGGAATTTATCGACCGGGCCGAATCCATCCTCGGCCACCCGATTGAAGTGATCGCCGGGCGTGAAGAAGCCCGTCTGATTTATCTGGGGGTTTCACACACGCTGGCAGACGATCAGGGCCATCGTCTGGTGGTCGACATTGGCGGTGGCAGTACCGAATTTATTATTGGTGAGCGTTTTGAACCCAAGGCACTGGAAAGCCTTCATATGGGGTGCGTATCTTTCACCAAACGCTTTTTCGAAGATAATCAGATCACCGAAAAAGCGTTTGAAAACGCCAAGGCTGCAGCCCGCCAGGAATTGTTGAATATTGAGACCAGCTACAAAAATCTGGGCTGGGACAGCGTGGTTGGTTCATCAGGTACCATTCGCGCCGCCGAACAAGCCGCTGTTGCTCTGGGTTTGTCGACCGAAGGCCTGACCCGTCAGGCACTGGACAAGCTGATCAAGCAAACTCTCAAGTTCGACACACTGGATGATGTCAGCTTGCCCGGCGTCAAATACGAACGTCGTCAGGTATTCATAGGCGGATTGGCTATTTTGAAAGCAGTGTTCGAGACCTTCGATATCCAGCGTCTGATTTACTCCGACGGCGCATTGCGAGAGGGGGCTTTGTGGGATTTGTTTGGACGCTCTGGCCATGAAGATGTCCGCCAACGCACCATTCAATCACTGCAGGAACGCTTCTTTGTCGATACCGAACAGGCCGTCCGCGTCAAAGACACCGCTTTGCAGCTGGCCGATCAGGTCAAAGACGAATGGAACATTAATACATCCATGCGGGCCTGGCTGGGTTGGGCTGCCGAAGTTCACGAGATCGGTCTGAGCCTGTCGCACAGCGGCTACCACAAGCATGGCGCCTACATCCTGCAACACGCTGATTTGATGGGCTTCACCCGTCAGGGCCAGGCAAAACTGGCCGCCATGGTTCGCAGTCACCGTCGCAAGTTCGCCACTCACGAATTTGACCCAATCTCCAAAACCCGCCGTGATGCCATCAAACGACTGGCACGCCTGCTGCGACTGGCTGTCGTACTGAACCACAGCAGGGGGGCACATCCGGTACCGGTACCGACCCTGAAAGCGGAGCAACACCTGCTGACACTGACCATGCCAGACGGTTGGCTGGAATCACACCCGCTGACCGCCAAAGATTTGCAGGCAGAGAGCCAGTACCAGAAAGACGCCGACATGCTGCTGACCATCGCCTGATCAGCAGCGACCTGAAACCGGTTTCCTGATCAGGAAGCCGGTGTTGCCAGGGTTTCGAGCAGAATGCTCTGAGCCTTGATCTCTTCTTCTCCTTCAGCCGGCTGACAGCGGACATACGATCCATCCGCTTGCAGAATCCACGCCTGACAGTTGTCCAGCATGTAGGCTTCCATTTCCTTCTTCATACGCTCTTTCAAACGGTTGGTTTCAACCGGGAACGCCGTTTCCACACGGTTCAGCAGGTTACGCTCCATGAGGTCTGCACTGCCCGCGTAAATTTCGTCCTTGCCGTTGTTGAGGAAGTAGGAAACCCGGGTGTGTTCCAGGAAACGACCAATGATTGAACGAACCTGAATATTCTCCGAAACCCCCGGAATGCCGGGCTTCAGGCAGCACATACCGCGAATGATCAGTTCAATGCGCACACCCGACTGGGACGCACGATACAGAGCGCGAATCAGTTTCGGTTCCGTCAGGCCGTTGGCCTTCATACGAATCAGAGCTGGAAGACCCGCTTCGGCGTGAGCGCGCTCACGGTCGATCATGGCGATCAGATTCTTGTGCAGCGTAAACGGTGCATGGAACAGTTTTCGAACTTTTTGGGCTGCTCCCATACCGGTCAACTGCTGGAACACGGTATGAACGTCTTCACCAATGACATCGTTACAAGTCAGGAAGCTGTAGTCAGTGTACGCACGAGCGTTGCCCGCGTGGTAGTTACCGGTACCCAAATGCACATAGCGTTTGAAGCGGCTCTCTTCCTTGCGCACGATCAGCATCATCTTGGCGTGTGTCTTGTATCCCACCACACCGTACACCACCACCGCCCCGGCTTCTTGCAGGCGGTTGGCCAGGTAGAGGTTTTCCTCTTCGTCGAAGCGCGCACGCAGTTCGATCACCACCGTGACTTCCTTGCCATTGCGGGCGGCGTCCACCAGCGCGTTGACAATCTCGGACTTGGCTCCCGTACGGTACAAGGTCTGCTTGATCGCTTTGACAGCAGGATCCTTGGCCGCTTCGCGGAGCAAATCCACCACCGGAGTGAAAGACTCGAACGGATGGTGCAGCAAGGTATCTTTTTCGCGAATGCTCTCGAAGATGCTCTTCTTGAACTTGATGTTCTTCGGCAGCCCCGGCGTGAAGCGGTTGTACTGCAGATCCGGGCGGGAAATCTGACCAATCACTTCCATCAGGCGGGCCAGATTCACCGGGCCGTTAACCTTGTAAAGGTCGGTTTCTTTCAGATTGAACTGACGCAGCAGGAAGTCCACCAGCTCATCCGGGCAATTGTCTGCCACTTCCAGACGCATTTCTTCACCGAAGTTACGGGAATGCAGCTCGTCTTCCAGCGCCGAGGCCAGATCACGCGTGGTGTCTTCGTCGATTTCCAGGTCCGCATTTCGGGTCACACGGAACTGGTAGCAGCCCTTGACCTTCATGCCCGGGAACAACTCATCCGCGTATTCATGGATCATGGACGACAGGAAGATGAAGTTGTCGCCGCCGTCCGTCAGTTCAGTCGGGATGCGGATAATACGTGGCAATGAACGCGGGGCCGGGATGATCGCCAGACCGGTCTCACGGCCAAACGCATCCTTGCCTTCCAGCGCCACAATAAAGTTCAGGCTCTTGTTCACCAGACGCGGGAACGGATGAGACGGATCCAGACCGATCGGGCTGACCAGCGGCAAGATGCTCTCTTCGTAGTAACTGCGAACCCACTCGCGCTGATCTTCGGTCAGATCACGACGTCGCAGAAAGTGGATGTTCTCTTGCGCCAGCGCAGGCAACAGGGTTTCGTTCAGAATGCGGTACTGGCGTTCCACAGTTTCGCTGCACAGGGAGTGAATCGCATCCAGAACCTGCTGCGGGTGCATGCCGTCAGCGCCGGCCTGCTCGCGGGCAAAGGTCAGCTGCTGGGTCAGGTTGGCCACCCGAACCTCGTAGAACTCGTCCAGGTTTTTACTGAAGATACACAGGAAGAACAGCCGATCCAGCAGCGGGTGGCGTTCATCCAGCGCCTGCTCCAGTACACGAATATTGAACTGCACGTGGCTCAGTTCACGATTGATGTAGAGGTCGGTGTTGTACAGGTCGATGCTGTTCACATCGGCTTGTTGTTCATCAGTCATCAAGGATTCCTCAGGCGTTAATCCATTCTGCGTATTGTTTGGCGTAATAGGTCAGGATGCCGTCAGCACCGGCACGTTTGATAGAGAGCAGTGATTCCGCCATCACAGCGTTATCATCCAGCCAGCCATTCGCGGCAGCGGCCTTATGCATCGCATATTCGCCACTCACCTGATACACAAAAGTCGGGGCTTTAAATTCGTCTTTGATTCGGCGCACGATATCCAGGTACGGCATTCCCGGTTTTACCATCACCATATCGGCGCCTTCAGCCAGATCCAGTGCCACTTCGTGCAGCGCCTCATCCGAATTGGCCGGATCCATCTGATAGGTTTTCTTGTCGGCCTTGCCCAGATTGGCAGCCGAACCGACAGCATCACGGAACGGGCCGTAGTAAGCCGACGCGTACTTGGCGGAGTAGGCCATGATGCGGGTGTTGACAAAACGTTCGTCTTCCAGCGCAGCGCGGATATCACCGATACGGCCATCCATCATGTCCGAAGGAGCCACCACATCAGCGCCAGCTTCAGCATGGGACAGCGCCTGTTTCACCAGGGTGTCCACCGTACGATCGTTCAGTACGTAACCTTCCTGATCAAGGATGCCGTCCTGACCGTGCGTAGTGAACGGATCCAGCGCCACGTCAGTAATCACACCCATATCCGGTACTGCATCCTTGATCGCACGAACCGCGCGCTGGGCCAGACCATTGGGGTTGAAGCTCTCTTCCGCGAGTTCGGACTTGGCACTCAGCGGCGTTACCGGAAACAGGGCCACCGCAGGAATACCCAGACTGGCCAGCTGCTTGACCTCAGCCACCAGCAAGTCAATGGACAGGCGTTCGATACCCGGCATTGAGGCGATGGCTTCACGCTCCTGATGGCCGTCCAGCACAAACATCGGATAAATCAGGCTGTCCACCGTCAGGGTCGTCTCACGCATCAACCGGCGCGAAAAATCATCCCGGCGCATGCGGCGTAAACGAGTGTCGGGGAACATGCGCTGGGCATCAGTGAAAGCCATAATCAATCTCCTGAATCGGTACCAGTCCGTCGTGCTGACCAGTTCTGGTAAACGGGTGTTTTTTCAGTCGTAAATTGTATCTTGCTTTCAGTCGGGGCGAGCCACGATATATCAAAAAAATGACGGTTTTCGGTCGTTCTGAAGAAAGCTTTAACCCGGCCCGAATTCGAACCGGGAAAACGCTGGCTACTGATACTTTTCTTCCAGCCGCGAGATGACATCGTTGGCGACCCGCAGACTTTCCAGCAAATCGAGCAGGTTGTAGTCCAGATTGACGTTGAGATGGGTCGACTGGCCATCAAAGAAGTCGGGGTTGGCACCCTGAAATTTCAGCGCCAGGTTCAGCGCACCGTCCGACTGGTACTGAATACCGGAACTGAGTTCGGTGTAATGGAAGTTTTCCAACGCTTGCATGGCCAGTCCGACGGTTGGGTCGGTTTGTTTGAGAGAAGCACTGGTTTCGGTGTTGTAACGCAAGATGCCACCTGGTGGGCGGGCAAACAGATTTCCGCCGGGCACCGTTGGGCCTTCCGGAGTCAGAACCACAGGCAGCACCCCATCCAGTACACCGCTGGCCTCTATACCGGCGTTCGGTTCCAGTGCCGCCAGTTCCTTGAGCTGGAGTCGATACAGTTCCACTCCAAACGCATTGATGTCCTTTCGGCTGTCAAACCGCGCTGCTGGAACCTGAATCTGTCCACCGAGCAAATTCATATGTATTTCGTACAAATTGAGTTCATACCAGTCGGGTGACAGACGCAGTCGCGAGCGAGCCAGCATATCGGTTAATTCCACCCCGGCATTGAGGCTTTCACCGCTAAGCTGGGCATCCACCACCCACTCGGTCGCCGGGCCAGACAAGCTGTCTGACGAACTTCCCACTCCGGACAACGCCGGTTGCATGGACAGCAGCAGTGACCAGTGATCCGCAGCAATGCTGTTGTCGTAGATCAGACTGATATCGTCGCCACGCAGCATGACATCGGGCTGGATCAAACCACTGTCCAGTGACCAGTCAACCCACCCCTGTCCCGATACCTGCCCCCCCAATAACTGCACCGAGGTCAAGGTCGACATCTCGGCCAGCCCCATGTCGTCCCAGTTCAGACGCGCCTGCTGCAGGTGCCATTGCAACGCACCCTGGCCTTTATCCAGCTGGTGCTGAACAAACCCGCGTAATTTCAGCTGTTGTTTCGCCGCCTCAACCTTCAGCCGGGCGTTAAGGGCCAGATCATCGAGTCCAAGCTCAATACGCGACTCAATCCGGGCATCAGGAAGCGGCCAGTCACCAGCCCGAGAGGGGAACAGTGCTGTGGTCAGATCACAAGTCAGCTGGGTCAGTGCAGGAATACAGCTGAATCCAGAGGTGTCGAGATTCAGCTGGATATCGTCCTTGTCCAGTTGTACCGGTTGCAGAGTCAGAGTCACCGGATCCGCGTGCAACGCCTGTCCGGTGCGAGTTGCTTCCCACTGCACGGACAGTTTCTGTCCCCAACGCCCATTCAACCTTCCAATGCGCCAGCCGCTGACATCCGGTACATCAGCCTTCAGACTGAAGCCCCTGGAAGTCAACTGACCACCTCGAAGGCTCGCTTCAAGATTCAACCTTCCATGACTGCTGATACTCGCCATGGCAGATTCCGGCGGCACAGGCACCTTGGCATCAAGTCCCAGCCGCATGGCACCTGTCACCTGAATCAGATCGGAGCGGGTGGGGGTTTGCAGCTGCAATTCCGGCTTCAGTGAGATATCCACACGCTCGTTACCCCGCACACTCAGTGGCAAGCTGCCTTGCAGCTCACACTGCTCCAATGCTGGCGGACATTGGATGGTCAACGCACCCTTGGGTTGCGACAAGGAACGAACGGGCTCTGTCGTGGAAGCCAACGTCAACCCCGATGTCGTCATCTTCAGATTCCAGTCGCCTTCTGCCGTGTCTTTGTTCAGATCGAGGGCCAGCTTGCCGGATTGCCAACGCCACTCGGGCACCAGCGTCGTAGACCGGGTGTTGGCCATCAGCCGCGCCTGAAGCACCAGATCCTGAGGAATCCTCAACACCGGAGGCAACTCGGTGGTGGCCGTGAGAGTCACATCGGTCAGCAATGCCGGGAGATCTCGTGCGGGCGGAAACCGGTGTTGCAATTCATCAGCTTGCCACTGCTGGCGCAGTTCGATCCGGGTGTTGCCAGACTCCAGGCGCTGGATGGCCGCAAAGGTTTGCATCAACAATTGCTCACCATCAGCCAGCTGTACGATCCAGTCACCGCGCTGATGCAGCTGCAACTCCAGCTGCCATGGATGACCGACATCAGCCAACTCCAGGTTTCCGCCCAGATGCCAGCGGGCCGGGGTCAGTTCAGCCGTCAGATGCGCAGTAGCCTGCTGGTGGTGCAGGTTCAGTGCCCGAATCAGGACACGTTCAATCGGCAACTTCAGCAGACCGGGCAAATCCGGCACAACCAGCTCACTGGACTGCAGTCGCTGTTTCGCCGCTTCTCCCGCTTGCCGGGCGGTCAGCACCGCCACTTGTTCACCCGACTGCTGCAGGGTGATATCGACCGAGTCCAATGTGAGCGATTGAATATGCCCAAGCTGCTCGGCATTCACCAGTTGCTCCGGGGTAAAACGCAACGCCAGACCGCTCAGACGGATTTCGGTGCCGTCATCCAGCGCCATCCTGGCGTACTCAATATCGAGGCCTTCCCAGTCCCAGTGCCGGATCTGTACCTCACCGTCGATATCTGCCAGCCAGGCCAGGGCATCGGGCGTCCAGCGATTGAGCACCGGTTTCAGAATCTGGGGGAGAAAGACCAGCAGCAAGGTCAGCAACACCACGCTGATGCCGGTACCAACCAGAAGATAGCGCCACCAGCGTCGGAGATGACGTCCCGGAGATGACGCGTGCGGAACAGAAGGAGCATCCACCATCGAAGGCTCAGCCAAAACCCCTTGCTGAGTCTCGGATGTGGATGAATGGGATGACTCTGGCCCAGCTCCGTTCTGGGTCATGAACGTGCTCCGTCAGTCGCGACTCAGGGTCTGGACACCGTCCTGAGTGCCCAGCAGCAGGATATCGGCGGAACGCAGCGCAAACAGGCCGTTGGTGATCACGCCTGTGATCTGGTTTATGCGGCTTTCCAGTTCGGTGGCTGCCTGAGCACCATTCAGTCCGCTGCCATTGATGCGCAGGTTGTGGACATCCAGAATGTGGCCGCCGTTGTCGGTCACGACGCCCTGACGGTAGACCGGATCACCGCCCAGTTTCACCAGTTCACGCGCCACGTGCGAACGCGCCATCGGGATCACTTCCACCGGCAGCGGAAAAGTGCCCATGGTATCGACCAGCTTGGTTTCGTCGGCTACGCAGATCACGGTTTTGGCCACAGCTGCCACGATCTTTTCACGGGTCAGGGCCGCGCCGCCGCCCTTGATCATTTCCAGCTGATGGTTGATCTCATCCGCACCGTCAATATAAAAATCCAGTGCCGGAACGCCATTCAGATCGTACACAGGAATACCGTGTTGCTTCAGGCGCTCGGCAGATGCTTCGGAACTGGCCACAGCACCATCAAATTGGGTTTTGTAGGCCGCCAACGCATCGATAAAACAGTTGGCGGTGGAGCCGGTACCAACGCCAACAATACTGTCATCTTCCAGGTGCGGCAGAATGTATTCAGCGGCGGCCTCACCGACAGCCTGCTTGAGTTGATCCTGATTCATTGTTTCGCTCATGGTGCTCTTCAATCGGGAGTGTTCGGCGCCATTATAGGCGCTGTTGCGTTACAATGCGCTGCTTGCATTCAGACAATGGAAAACCCTTCATGCTTAACAAATACCTCAGAAAAATTCTGACTGCCCGAGTGTACGACGTCGCCGTTGAGTCGCCGTTGGACATCGCGCCGTTCCTGACCGAACGTCTGGGGAATCAGATCTGGATCAAGCGTGAAGACGAACAGCCGGTTTATTCCTTCAAGATTCGCGGTGCCTACAACAAGGTGGCGCAGCTGTCGCAGGCAGAAAAAGACAAAGGCGTAGTCGCGGCCTCCGCTGGCAACCACGCACAGGGTCTGGCGCTGGCGGCCAAGGAATTGGGCATCAAGGCCGTCATTGTCATGCCGCGTACCACACCTGAAATCAAGGTACGCTCCGTGAAAGCACGCGGTGCGCGAGTGGTACTGCACGGTGATGCCTTTGACGATGCGTTTGCCTATTCCCAGAAGCTGGTGGCAGAGAAGGGTATGACCTACATCCACCCGTATGACGATGAAGAAGTCATCGCAGGGCAGGGCACGATTGGTATGGAAATCCTGCGGCAGATGCACAAGACCGTCAAAACCAACCCGGATGCGATCTTTGTCCCCGTCGGTGGCGGTGGCCTGATTGCCGGTGTCGCCGCCTACGTCAAAGCCCTGCATCCGGAAATCAAGATCATCGGCGTTGAAAGCACCGAATCCGCCTGTCTGGCCGCCGCCCTGGATGCCAATGAACGCGTGATTCTGCCGCAAGTCGGCATCTTTGCTGACGGTGTGGCGGTAGCCCAGATCGGTGAGCACACCTGGGAAGTGGCCAAGGATCACGTTGACGAAGTCATCACCTGTACTCCGGACGAACTCTGCGCTGCCATCAAGGACACCTTCGACGACACCCGCGCTGTGTGCGAGCCCGCTGGCTCACTGGCCGTGGCCGGAATGAAAAAGTACATCGAACGTGAGGGCTGTGAAGGCCAGAATCTGGTTGCGATTCTCAGCGGTGCCAACGTCAACTTCGACCGCCTGCGCTACATCTCCGAAGTGGCCGAGATCGGTGAAGGCCGGGAAGTCATTCTGGCAGCCACGATTCCTGAGCGTCCGGGCAGTTTCCAGAAATTCTGCAGCCTGCTCGGCAAGCGCCCGATCACGGAATTCAATTACCGTTTCAGCGACCCGGACAAGGCGCGCATTTACGTGGGTGTCAAAGTCGGTGGCGAAGCGGATGCACGCCAATCACTGGTTGACCAGCTCAAGGGGGAAGACTACCCGGTACTGGACATCACCGACGACGACGTTGCCAAGTATCACATCCGTCACATGGTCGGCGGCCACGCGCCCGGTAAAGTCACCAACGAACGTATTTACCGATTCGAATTTCCGGAACGTCCAGGCGCTTTGCTGAACTTCCTGAAAACACTCGGTAAACGCTTCAACATCTCCTTGTTCCACTACCGTAACCACGGTGCCGCCTACGGGCGCGTACTGATCGGACTGGAAGTACCTGACGAACGCATCCAGGAATTGCAGGAACAGATCGACAAACTGGGCTACCGTTTCTGGGAAGAGACCGATAACCCGGCTTATCAGGCCTTTTTGCGGTAACTAACGGGTTAGAAGCCGCTAAATCACGTTCGCCAGAACGGTATCGGACTCGCGCAAAACCAGCCTCTGCCCCTGATTGAGCCAGGTCGTGCAGGCAACCCGCAGCAAGGAGGCGAAGTTACCCACTTCGCCTCGCTTGTGGATAACTTCCCGGTGAATGCGGGTCAGGAAAGTCGCCAGAGTCAGATCCGCGTCCGCTGCAATTTCTTCCAGCAACTGCCAGAAAATCGCTTCCAGACGGATGGAGGTCACCACGCCATCCAGTCGCACTGAGCGGGTTTTGAGTTCAAACAGCTCGGGTTCTGCCCCGGAATAAATTTCACACATGGAAGCCGTCCTCCGCATCGCCATTCTGATCCCAGCCTGCATTCTGATGACAAAACCGTCAACAGAAATAACAGGCCAGTTCAAACACACATCACTGGCTTAGCAACGCATTGAACTGTGCCAGCCATGCCGGGTGAGCCGGCCAGGCAGGGGCAGTAACCAGCATTCCATCGGTCACAGCATCGGTCACTTCCAGATCGACGTACTCGCCACCTGATTGAGTCACTTCTGGCGCACAGGCCGGGTAGGCTGATACTTTTTTGCCTTCCAGAACGCCTGCAGCGGTCAGCAACTGGGCGCCGTGGCAGATCGCGGCGACCGGTTTTCCAGTCACAAAGAAATGGCGAATCTGCTCCAGAACCTTCGGATTCAGGCGCAGGTATTCCGGGGCACGACCGCCCGGCAGTAGCAGTGCATCGAAATCTTCGACCTCAATCGCATCAAAGCTGGCGTTCAGGGTAAATCGATGTCCCGGTTTTTCGGAGTAGGTTTGTTCGCCTTCAAAATCGTGAATCGCCGTCATGACGTGTTCACCGGACTGTTTGTCCGGGCACACCACGCTGACGTCGTGCCCAACCATTTGCAATGCCTGAAAAGGCACCATCAGTTCATAGTCTTCAACGTAGTCGCCTGCAATGATCAGTACCTTGGCCATAACGCACCTCTTGTTGTGTGGGGTTGTCGACGGGGGATTGTCCTGTCAAAAACCAATGTACGAACAAGGAACCGGTGACGGGTAATAGCGGGCTACTACCTCTGAGATGCACGCCTCGGTGGCGCGATATGAAGTGTGCAGAGAGGGAAGGGGGGGGCATACGGCTCCCCTCGCAATGACATTGGTTAGAGAGCGTTTTCAATGAACAAACGCTCTCCGGGAGCCGGAAACTGGCGCTACAGTCGGCCCTTGCTGAACATTTCGCGTGCTTCCTGCTTTTTGCGCTCGCTCTTGCGCAGCAGTACATAGAAAGCCCCGGCTCCGCCGTGATGGGGCTGTGCCGTATGGTAAGCCTGAACATCATCCAGCTGTTCCAGCCAATGCACCAGATAGCTCTTGATCACCGCCGGATCACCTTCGCTGCGGTCACCTTTGCCGGGCAAAATCAACACGGAGCGAATATCGTGCTCCAGGCAATCGGTTATAAAGCGAAATACCTGTGAGCGGGATTCTTCCACCGTGCGGCGATGCAGATCCAGACGGGCCTCAATTTCATATTTGCCCAGCCGTAATTTGCGAAATACACCGTCCTGAATGCCCGGGCGTTTAAAGCCCACAACATCGTGAGGGCCGATGCGTTTGACGTCGGTGGTGTGGAGGTAGTTGGGGTCTCGGGTTTGCACTTCCGTGACCGCCGCCTTGCGCCGCGCAGCCTGTGAAGCCAGGTTGATGTCGCCTTTCCGAATCTCTACCTTGGCCCGGACTTGGAGGGGCTCAACCCCTGCCATCTCTTCTAGGAACGCATTATCCTGTTCGGTCATGGCTCTGTCTCTCGTTCTGTCTGATCCACTCTGGGACTCAGTAAAAGCGGATCAGTTTCTGCCGCTTGTGATCAGAAACTGTATACCAGAGTAACGCCAAATTCGGTGTCGGTGTTTTTGGTGTCCTCGGGTACATCATCGACATACTTGACCTTGTAGGTCAACTTTGTGGCCAAAGCGCCGTTCAACTGACTTTGCAAACCGGTTTCGGTTTTGTAGATGCTGTTGCCCGCTCCCAGATCCGCATTGGCGGTCTGAGTGAAGGTGGTACCGTCATTGATTTTCCAGCCATATTTCAGCGCCAGACGAATGATGTCTTCTTCATCAATCTTGCCAGAATCCTGCAGCTTGTCGCGACGATAACCGGGGGCTGCTTCGATATCCAGATGCTGCACGTCGGTGTGAACCAGTCGATAACCGTAACCGACCGATGCTGTGCTTTGATAGGTATAACCGCTGAAGCGGTCACGTTCCTGATCCGCCGTTATGGCGATGTAGGAGTGTTCGCTGAACTTGCGATCAAACTGCACCGAGCCGTAGTACTTCTCCTTTGAGGTGACGTCGTCTTCCTCGCTGCGCAGAGCCTCCAGCTTGCTGTTGAAATCCCATTGGGTGCCGTCGCGATTGAGTGCGAATTTGCCGTTCAGGCTGCTGGTTTCGGTGTTGCCCGTGGTGGCAATGGTGCCCAGCTCGGCTGAACCGCCCCATACCGGAGCAGCGGGTGTGTCAGTCGTTTCTTCGGCGTGGACAAGAGGGCTGTGTGCGGTTGCCAGAGATACAACCAGGCTCGACAGGGCGATGGAAAGAGCGGAATGACGCATGGGATGTTCCAGAAAATGTGATCTGTGACTCAAAAGCGTCAGGGTAACGACCCGCAAAGGGCACTGCAACTGCGACGTCCGGTGCAGTCAGGCCATGACCTGACTGCACACAGACGCATCCATCGCCGCCTTGGCTGGAAGACGGCAAACCATCAACTGTCTTTGGCTTGCTGACGCAGCACGAACTTCTGGACCTTACCGGTGGAAGTCTTCGGCAACTCACCAAACACCACGTGACGCGGCGTCTTGAAATGGGCCATGTTGTCACGGCAGAAGCGGATGATTTCTTCCGCGCTGGTGTCCGCACCTTCCTTCAGTTTGATGAAGGCGCAGGGTGTCTCGCCCCATTTTTCGTCAGGCTTGGCAACAACGGCAGCTTCTTCAATGGATGGATGGCGATACAGAACGTCTTCCACTTCGATGGACGAAATGTTCTCGCCACCGGAAATAATGATGTCCTTGGAGCGATCCTTGATCTCGACGTAACCGTCTTCGTGCCATACCGCCAGATCACCGGTATGGAACCAGCCGCCTTCGAACGATTCTTCGGTGGTGGTCGGGTTCTTGAGGTACCCCTTCATCACGATGTTGCCGCGAATAAAGATCTCACCGACGGTTTCGCCATCGCGTGGAACCGGCTGCATGCTGTCGGCATCGGCCACCATCAGGTCTTGCTGCAGCGGTGACTTGACGCCCTGACGTGCTTTCAGAGCAGCACGTTCGGTCAGGCCTTTCTCATTCCACTGATCTTTCCACGCCGAAACAACACATGGGCCGTAGGTCTCGGTCAGACCGTACACATGAGTGACGTTGAAGCCCATGTTTTCCATGCCTTCAATCACGGCAGCCGGAGGCGCAGCGCCTGCGGTCATCACATTGACGGAATGCTCGATGCCCGCTTTCAGGTCATCGTCTGCGTTGTTGAGCATATTCAGAACAATCGGTGCACCGCAGAAGTGCGTGACCTTGCTGTCACGAATGGAGTTGTAAATCGCATCCGCACGAACATGACGCAGCGCCACACTGGTACCGGCAGTGGCTGCAATCGACCATGGGAAACACCAGCCATTGCAGTGGAACAGTGGCAGTGTCCACAAATACACAGGATGCGAAACCATGTTCCACGACAGCACGTTACTGGCGGCGTTCAGGTACGCACCACGATGGTGATAGACCACGCCTTTCGGGTTGCCCGTGGTGCCGGAGGTGTAGTTCAGAGCGATGGCATCCCACTCGTTGGCGGGTGGAATGTATTCGAATTGCGCCGAGCCGCTTTCCAGCAGCGCTTCATAGGTGGTCTCCCCCAACAACTCACCACCGTCTAAGTATTCGTCATCAATCGCGATGATGGTCGGCTTCACAGCAACCATCTTCACTGCCTTGCTGGCGACGCTGGCGAATTCCTTGTCAACGAACAGTACCTTCGATTCGGCGTGCTGCAGGATGAAGGCTACCGCTTCGGAGTCCAGACGGGTGTTGATGGCATTCAGCACCGCACCGGCCATAGGCACGCCGAAGTGGGCTTCAAACATAGGAGGGATATTGCTGCACAGGAACGACACCGTATCGCCTTTCTGGATTCCCATGCCGTTCAGGGCCGATGCCAGACGGACACAACGCTCGAAGGTCTCGGCCCAGGTGTAACGGGTTTGCTGATGAATCTGGGCAACACGCTCCGGATAGACAAAGGCGGCACGCTCAAGGTAGCTGATGGGTGACAGCGGCGTGTAGTTCGCTTCGTTGGTATCCAGGCCCATTTCATAAATATTCATGTGCTGCATCGTTTTCCCTCGCTAGGTCAATTCAGGCAGGCCGCCAATCAGCACCTACCTTCGTATGAGGCGTTTATCAGGGTTATCCCTAAATTAGGAAATGCGACATAGGTCTTAATGAGCCAATGGCTTGCACATATATTGACTTATCGCAGCGCCATCAATTCGCCAGTTTTTTGCTCAACTTCATCACGTATGGCCCGCTGACAAACGCAATCAGAAAAGCGGCTGGCCATGCCAGACCCCAGGCTTTCATCCACAACCCGACGCAGTTTTCCACAACCCCCAGGTTGATGTAGGTGATCCACGCGGTCATGAAGAAGCTCAGTACCATGGACATGAAGAAGCTGTTGATCAGTCGAAATCTGGTGGTCACAGGCAGGACTCCTGAAGGAAAGGAAACATCAATATAACTTCACAGCTATATATCTGGATTAGGGGTTGATGGCCACCACCAACCTGCCCCGTGACGCAGAAAACTCTGTTCTGTCATGACCGGAAAATACCATGGCACTCATTGGCCGCTACGGGTAACTCGTGCCAATACGCATATTCCCTACCAAAGGATGCCCCCGTTATTACCAGCTGGTCTAAATGTACCCATCGCGAGAGTAGGGAATTCTGGTACTCTGATTGCATTCACTGATTCAGTGACCCCACGAATACAGGATACTCACATGCTTTATCGTATAAATGCCCAGATGATGGAGGCGATCAGACCCTTGCATGTGGTCGCTCGTCAGACTCGCCAGATGTTTTATCAGCCGCTGAATCCGCTGAACTACAGTTGGACATTCCGCACCATCCGCGCATCCATGGAGCTGATGGAGCGTCTGACAGACTGTTATGAAGAACCCGCCTGGGGGCTTGACCAGATTGAAATCGACGGTCGTGACGTCGACGTTGAATACGATGTGGTGCTGGAAAAGCCCTACTGCGACCTGTTGCACTTCAAACGGTCATCCGCTCCCGCCGGTCAACCCAAGGTATTGATGCTGGCGCCGCTGTCCGGCCACTACGCCACCCTGCTGCGCGGCACGGTTCAAGCCTTCCTGCCAGACCATGAGGTTTACATCACTGACTGGCGTAACGCCCGTGACGTACCGATGGCTGATGGCACCTTTCATTTCGATGACTACGTCGACTATCTGATTGAATTCTTCCGCTTCCTCGGCCCGGATCTGAACGTGATGGCGGTATGCCAGCCGTGTGTTCCGGCTCTGGTGGCCTCCAGCATCATGGCCATGGACAAGGATCCGTTGCTGCCATCCAGTCTGGTGCTGATGGGCGGCCCGGTTGACGTTCGAATCAACCCGACCGAAGTCAATGACTACGCGTCAGGCAAGGATCTGGAGTGGTTCGAGGACAACGTCATCTGCCGTGTGCCGCGAGAATTTGCTGGTCGGGGCCAGCTGGTCTACCCGGGCTTTATCCAACTGTCCGGCTTTATGTCGATGAATCTCGACAGCCATATCAGCAAGCACTTCAAATTCTTCACCGACCTGATCAAGGGCGATGGCGACAGTGCTGAATCCCACCGTTTGTTCTACAACGAATACCTGTCCGTGATGGACATGCCCGCCCATTACTACCTCGACACCATTCGTCGTGTATTTCTGGAGCAGGCGCTGCCCAAAGGTGAAATGAAACACCGTGGTCGCCTGATTGATATGGCGGCTATCGAAGACATGGCACTGATGACCGTCGAAGGGGAGCTGGACGACATCACTGGCCGTGGCCAGACGGCCTGCGCACTGGATTTGTGTTCCGGCATTCCGGATGCGCGCAAAACACACATCGAAGAAGAGGGAGTGGGCCATTACGGTATCTTCAACGGCCGTAGATTCCGTCAGCAGATTGCGCCCAAGATCAAAAACTTCTTCGTTGACATGTCAACGCCTGACGCCCAGCCTGTGAAGGAAGCAACCGCAGCGGAACAAGCAGCAGAAGAGCGTGCTCGCCAGACAGCCCAGAAAACCGCTGAGACCGTCAAGACGCCAGTAGAACGCACCAGCTCTCGCAAGAGTGACAAGGGTGATGCCGCTGACGAAAAACCGGTAGCGGAGTAACTCCCAGGGCACTTTCTACAGAGCGCTCTCCACAGGGCACTCTCCAGAAACGACAAACCCCGGCGATGCGGGGTTCGTTTACTTTCAAAAGGCTTCGCAATGAAGCCTTTTTTACATCTGACAGAAATTAGCTACGCTCGATCGCCAGAGCAACACCCATACCACCACCGATACACAGAGTCGCCAGACCTTTCTTGGCATCCTGACGCATCATTTCGTGCAGCAGGGTGACCAGAATACGAGCACCGGAAGCACCGATAGGGTGACCCAGAGCGATAGCACCGCCGTTGACGTTGATCTTGGAAGCATCCCAACCCAGACCCTTGTTCACAGACAAGGCCTGAACCGCGAAGGCTTCGTTGGCTTCAACCAGATCCAGATCGTCAGCAGTCCAGCCTGCTTTTTCCAGACACAGCTTGGTCGCCGGGATTGGGCCAGTACCCATGATCTTCGGATCAACACCGGCGTTTGCGTACGCCTTGATGGTAGCCAGTACTGGCAGACCCAATTCTTCAGCCGCTTCACGGCTTGCCAGCATCACAGCAGCCGCACCGTCGTTCAGGGAAGACGCGTTACCGGCAGTCACACAACCGTCTTTCTTGAACGCTGGACGCATGCCTGACAGCTTCTCAACGGTCACACCGGCACGTGGGTTTTCATCGGTATCGAAAACGACAGGATCGCCTTTGCGCTGCGGAATCTTGACCGGAGTGATTTCTTCTTTGAAGGTGCCTGCTTCGATCGCAGCCAGAGCCTTGGCCTGTGAAGCCGCAGCGAACTCATCCTGCTCTTCACGAGTAATACCGTACTCGTCGCCCACGTTTTCTGCAGTGATGCCCATATGGAAGTCGTTGAATGCATCCCACAGGCCATCAACAATCATGGTGTCAACCATGTTCCATGGCCCCATGCGCTGGCCGTTACGGGAGTTTGGCAGAGCGTGAGGTGCGTTGGACATGGACTCCTGACCGCCAGCGATGACCACTTTCGCATCGCCACAAGCGATTGCCTGAG
>PBNY01000098.1 GCA_002723385.1 Oceanospirillaceae bacterium
GTACGGTTGACCGTGCTATCTCCATCGAACCCCAATCCAGTTATGTTGTTGTCTCGGTCGAAATCGATGGTGGCAATTACGAAATCGCCCTGAGTGGCAATGCGCTCAGTGTTGCCGAAAGCGGCATGCCGGATGAATTGTACCTGCCAGCCGGAGATGTTGTGCCTCAGATGCTGGTCGCCTCGTCTACCGTGCGCCAATGCCCGAACAAGGGTGAAGTACGTTACTTCAATCTGGAGCTTTGGGGTCATATCTTTGAAGACATCGCCTGGATGGCCCATCCGGATGCTGCTTTGGGGCAGAATATTGCCCAACTGCGCGACCGTATCGCGTTTGATACCAGCCGCGTCAATGTCATCACCATGTAAGCCATCGTATCGTTCATGATGTCACCAGAGGACGCTCGGATGTCTGTTTCAGAACCTGCATTACTGACAGCACTTGAACAGAAGTCTCTGCTGAAGTTCCTGAATCTCGACAGTCCGATCAACTGGCGCATTCAGGAAAACACGCTCAGTTGTGAGCTGAAGTTTGAGAATTTCGAGCAGGCCTTTGGATTCATGACCCGGTGTGCCGAGCAGGCTGAGCTGCTGAACCATCACCCGGACTGGCGTAACGTCTACAGCCGGGTATGGATTTCCCTTTCCACCCACGATGCCGGTGGCTTGACCGAGCTGGATTTTCGTCTGGCCGAATGCATCAACGCCTTGCTGCCGTATCAACATTCCTGAGACTCCATAGGAAAAAATATTCCTGCTCACTTCTTGTGCTGGAATCAAATTTCCTTTCATTCTTCTTGTATCCTGAATTAATCTAATAAAATCAAAAGGTTAGCCTATGGCCCGGCCACTGCATTGAATTACGCTCAACCACAATAACAAGAGGTGAGTGTGATGAATCCGGCAATCCGATGGTTACTGGTGTTTGTGCTGGGCTGTGAACCGGCATTGGCGAGTGCGGACGTTGTATGGGATGTGTCGCTGTGGGGGAAACGGCGGGCGTTCACCGAGCATGTGGAAAAGCTGGCGGAGCTGCTGGAGCGCGGCTCTGGGGGCTAATTCCGCCTGCGGTTGTCTTATGGCGAGTTGTCACCGAATCGCGAAAATCTCAACGGCATTCAAAAAGGTGCCTTCGAGATGGCACAAATCTGCGCTTTTTATCATCCCGACAAAACGCCCTCACTTACCGTGAACGAGCTGCCCTACATTCGCCCCTTGTCGTTGTCGCAAGTTTCTGAGACTTATCAGGCTGTGTATCGGCATCCAGTTGTGATTGCGGACTTGCAACGCTGGAATGCCACTTTGCTAATGCCAACCCCTCTGCCCCAGTACAGTCTGATGGGCGCAGGCCGTCCGGTAGCCAGCATCAATCGCTTTTGGGGCAAACGGGTACGAGGGCCTGTAGGCACTTTGGGAGTTTTGCATCAGCTGGGAGCGGTTCGCTCGGACACGCCCTATGGGCAGGTAGCCGCCAGGATGGCCGCCGGGAAACTCGATGTCGCTGCATTTGCTCCCCACGCTCATATCGCCACGGGTCTGATCGAACAGGCAGCCTGGGCCAGCGAGAACCTTGCACTTGGATCTGCGGACTGTCCAATTGTGGTGAATACCGAAGCGCAGCAGCGTTTGCCTCTGGCGTTCCGGAGCCTGCTTGCCAATGCGTCCGAGCAAGCCTTGCAACACTATATTCGCCACTACGAAACCCGAGTGATGCTTCCCTACCAGCAGCAGTTGGAGCAGCGCGGTATCGAGCGATTGGTGTATCGCGATGATGAACTGCTGGAGCTGGAGCGACTGGCAGCCGATGTGCGTCAGCAGTGGGTGCTGCGCCATAAACGCAGGTTCGATTCAGTGGCTCTGTATCAGTTTGCCGAGCGGCAGTTTCTGTCGCGGAAGTAGGCGAGGTCAGGATGGTCGGGGTGATCTCCAATCGCAGGAATTTTTTTTCCTATGTGCAGGGGGAACCAAGAAATTACTGTCTGAAATACAAGGCTAAAATATCAATAAATCCATATGAATCAATAAGATAGGACTTGGCATTCAGGTTGCTAAACAGGAGTTACCCAGGGCGCCGCTCGTTCACGGTGCCCTCCAACCCGAAGAGGCATCCTGATGAAAACAATAAAAAAACTTTCCATAGCGTCCGCGTTGATGTGCGTGATGGCCATTCCCGAGGCCGTTGCTGAAACCAGCTGGAATGTATCCCTTTGGGGTAAGCGCCGGGCATTTACCGAACACGTTGAAAAGCTGGCCGAGCTGGTGAAAGAGCGTTCCAACGGCCAGTTCGTGCTGAATATCTCATACGGTGGCTTGTCCAAAAACCGCGAAAATCTCGATGGTATTTCTTTCGGTGCCTTTGAGATGGCGCAGTTCTGTTCTTTCTATCACAAGGGCAAAAACCCCACTATTACTGTGAATGAACTGCCGTTTTCACAGGATCTTTCACTGGCTCGTGTTGCGGAAATCTACAGCCGCGTTTATCAGCATCCGATTGTGGTTCGTGATCTGGCACGCTGGAATGCCACGTTGCTGATGCCAACGCCACTGCCTCAGTACAACATCGTCGCCAAGGGCGAGCCTCTGGATGCACTGGCCGACTTCTCGGGCATGCGGGTTCGTGGCCCCGGCGGCATCCTGGGTGTGCTGCACAAGCTTGGCGCGACCAAAACCAGTGTACCGTTTGGCGAAGTGCGCCAGTCAATGGACTCCGGTGTGATCGATGCTGCGACCTTTGCACCGCATGCTCATTTGGCCACCAAAACCGTCAACATCGGCAAGTGGGCGACCGAAAACCTCAATCTGGGATCGGCTGATTGCCCGGTGGTAGTGAACACCGATGCACTCGATATGCTGAAGCCGGAACACCGCAAGATTCTGATGGAAGCGGTACCGGATGCCATCAGTCACTACGTTGATTACTACGAGAACGTTACCGTCAAGCAGTACCAGAAGGCACTCGGCGAGCACGGCGTCACCATGGTGCGTTTCACCCCCAAGCAGACCGAAGAGCTGAACCGTCTGGCGCAATCGGTACGTGAAGAGTGGGTGACCAGTTACCAGCGCGATTTCGATGCTCGTGCCCTGTTTACCTTCACCGAAAACCTGTTTTTGCAGAAGCAGTAAGGCTGGCGCCAGGTCTCGCCTGGCTCTGATGTTCGACGTCAGGTGTCAGGCGAGTTTTTTCTTTTCGCTGCAACAGGCAGGTATCGATTATGTCCGCTAAAGCAACCATTCTGACCGACGACTCGTTGTTGAGTCGTATCGACCAGATGTTCTTCCGACTGGAGTCTGCGCTCACCCTGGTGGGCGGGGTCATTATTCTGGCTCTGGTATTCCTCGCTGTGACCAACGTCCTGGGACGTTGGATCTTTTCATTACCGGTTGACGGTTACATCGACTGGGTTGAGCAGTCCATGGCCTTGATGGCGTTTCTGGGGTTGTCCTTCACCCAGCGTCAGGGCGGTCATATCCGCATGGACATTCTGATTGGCCAGCTCAGAGGCCGTTATCTGTGGTTTGTGGAAGCCCTGTCGACTCTGGTGATGCTGATTCTGTCGCTGCTGCTGACCTACGGCACCTACCTGCACTTCCTTCGTGCCTGGACCATCGGAGATACCTCGCTGGACATCAACCTGCCGACCTGGCCCGCCAAGCTGGTGGTGCCAATCGCCATGTCGGTGCTGAGCCTGCGCTTGATCGCCCAGCTCTGGGGGTATGTGCGTGCGTTTGTGCGCAATGACGAAGAGCCCGTTGCCGTCCCTCTGGTTGAAGACGCTGCCACCGTGGCGGCTCGTGAAGCCGAGTCCGTATCCAGAGATTTGATCAACCGGGAGGAGAAATAATATGGGCATCTGGGAAACCATGTCGGCGATGGAGCCGATCACTATCGGCCTGTGGGTAACGGGTGTGATGTTGCTGTTTGTGGTGCTGGGTTTGAGGGTGGCTTTTGCCGCTGCACTGGCGGGATTTTTGGGGTTGTTGTGGATTTTCTCGGCCCGAATGGGGTTTGAGAAAGGCTTGCTGGTTGCGATCAAGATGGCGGGTACGATCCCGCATTCCAAGGTGTCGTCGCTGGCGCTGTCTCTGATTCCAACGTTTATCCTGATCGGGTTTCTGGCCTATCACGCCGGGCTTACCAAGGCACTGTTCGAGGCCGCGAAAAAGTGGGTCGGCTGGCTACCGGGAGGCATGGGGGTCGCGACGGTGTTTTCGACCGCCGGATTTGCAGCCGTATCCGGTGCCTCGGTAGCGACGTCTGCGGTATTCGCGCGTATTGCCGTGCCGGAGATGCTCAAGCTGGGCTACGACAAACGCTTTGCAGCTGGTGTGGTGGCTGCCGGGGGCACGCTGGCATCCCTGATTCCGCCGTCGGCCATTCTGGTGATTTACGCAATCATTGTTGAGCAGGATGTGGGGGCGCTGCTGATGGCGGGATTCATCCCCGGTATTGTCTCGGCGCTGATCTACGGTGGGCTGGTGGTCGGTCTGGCCGTTTCTAATCCCAAACTGGGACCACCGGTCACCGGTTTCAGCTGGAAAGAACGGCTCGCGACCTTGCCCGCTGCGTCTCCAATCATGTTTGTGATCGGTATCATTGTGGTGTGCATCTACGGTGGCGTCGGAACGCCAACCGAAGCCGGTGCGCTGGGGGCCTTCGTGGTGCTGGCAATGGCGCTGTTCAAGGGAATGAAAGCCGGTCAGTTAAAGGAGGCGCTGCTGGAATCCGCCAAGTTAACCGTGATGATCTTCACCATTATCTGGGGAGTGCTGTTGTACGTCCGTTTCCTTGGATTTGCCGATCTGCCTGCGGCCTTTTCCGACTGGCTCACCGGTCTGGATCAAAGCCCGATGATCACGCTGATGTTCATTCTGCTGGCCTACGCCGTGCTGGGTATGTTTATGGACGCCATTGGCATGCTGTTGCTGACGTTGCCGATTGTGTATCCGGCCATCATTGCCCTGAACGGTGGGCCTGATGTCGCTGCAGCGGAATCGGCGTTCGGTGTATCGGGCGTTGGCTGTGCCATCTGGTTTGGCATCATAGTGGTGAAAATGGCCGAACTCTGTCTGATCACTCCACCGATTGGATTGAATTGCTTCGTGGTCGCCGGCGTGCGTCCCGAGTGTTCGGTGCAGGATGTGTTCCGTGGTTGTACGCCGTTTTTTGTGGCGGATGTCATCACCATCGCGGTGCTGATTCTGGCACCGAGTATCGTGCTGTGGCTTCCCGGCCTGATGGGCTACGCTTGAGTGAACGATTCGCTCCTGCGTTAACCGCTTAACAGGACAAACCATGTCACTCTCCGATGTGCATCACCAGACGTTTTCCGAGTCCAGTGTCGAAGGCCGCCGCTGGTTGTACTGGCGGTTGCTTCTGGTCGCGCTGGTGGTGTGTCTGACGGGTTTGGCTGGCGTTATTCAGCTCTCGCATCTGATGGAAGAGAACGCGAAGTCCGCCACCTTGTTGAAGGGAACGTTGCACTCGGAGTTATCGCGCTTTGATTATCTGCCGGAACTGCTGTCGGTGGATGATCGGGTGAAAAACCGCTTGCAGCGTCGGGATGCGGGCGTCGCCAATCGCTATCTGGCGTTTGTGACAGCAACGTCCGAGGCCAACAAGATCTTCCTGCTGGATCGTCAGGGGATTGCCATCGCCAGCAGCAATTACCAGGACGAGGCCCACAGCTTTGTCGGGCAGGATTACAGCTTTCGGCCCTATTTCAGCGAGACCGTCGATTCCGGTCGACGCCAGTACTATTTTGGCAAGGGAGTTACCACCGGAATCCCCGGCTTCTTTATCGCTGAGCCCGTCAGCGTCAATGGTGAAATAGGCGGCGTAGTGGTGGTCAAGCTGGAGTTGTCTGAGCTGCTGGATAGCTGGCGCGCGACCCGGGATCTGGTGCTGGTTGCCGATAGCCAGAATGTAGTGATTCTGTCCTCTCAGGAAAGATGGATGTATCGGCTGGTGGACAGTGTACCGGAGTTACAACTGGCACAGATTCGTCTGGCACGGCAGTTTCCTGATGAATCCCATGCCTTGATGTACACCGCACAGCTGCGGCTGACCTTGCCGATCTTCGGAATCCTGAGTTTCTGGTACGTCGATGGACACTGGTATCTGGTGGAAGCCTTTCCGTTGCCATCCCAGGACTGGCGCCTGATTCATTTGGTGACCATTCAGCAATTGCTGGAGCCGATGCTGTATGTGCTGCTGTCCAGTCTGGTTCTGGCAACACTGGCCTGGTCGCTGTTGCGTGAACGGGCCAAAAAGCTCGGATTACGACGCATGGTGCAGGAGGCCGAAGTCAGGCGGCTGCAGGATTTGCAGCGTTTGATTGACGATATCCACATCGGGGTTCTGCTGTTCGATCATCAGGGGATCGTTCGTTCAGTGAATCGCTACGCCGGGAATCTGCTGCAGCTGGAACCCTCTCTGGTTGGTGAGACAGATATCCGTGATCAGCTGTTGTTTGATGAAGGGGTGAAATTCTGCGAGTTTCTGGTCGATCCGCAGCGAACCCTGCAGTACCACGAAACCTGCGTGCGACATCCGCGTGATTCAGACGCCGGGGTTATCCCAGTGATGTTTGCGTTGGCGGAGGTGGAATACGCAGACAGTCCCCGGTATCTGATGACACTGGTGAACATCACCAAGCGCAAACGGGCCGAAGATGCCTTGTGGGAGCTGAACGAATCGCTGGAATCTACCGTACTGGAACGCACTCGCGAGCTGGAACAGGCGCAGCAGGCGCTGGTGCAGAAGAGTAAAACACTGGCACTGGGCAATATGGCTGCGACCATTGTGCATGAGTTGAGCCAGCCGCTGTCAGCGGTGAACAGCTCGGTGGCGGCGATCGAACACAAGTCACTGCAGCAAAACTGGATCGGTGTCGGAGAGTCGGTAGCACGTCTCAAGCCGCTGGCCACCAAGATGGCCAAGGTCGTTCAGATGCTGAAAAACTTCAGTTATGAGGATGCCGAGGATGTCGAGTCCGTTGCCTTGCTTACCTGGATAAACCGATCTCTGGAGGAGCGTCGCGACCAGCTGGCGGAAAAAGGCGTACAGGTCCGGGTCGAAGGCAGTGCCGCGATTGAGCTGCGCGTCAGTCTGCTCAAGCTGGATCTGGTGTTTTCCAATTTGCTCGCCAATGCACTGGATGCGGTTGAGAAGGTGGCAAGCCCTGTGATTGACGTGACCCTCTCTGAGCATGAGAAGGTTGTGTCCTTGTCGGTACAGGACAATGGCGGCGGTATCGATGAAGCCATTATGGGACAGCTGTTCAGTCCGTATTTCACCACCAAGGGCATTGGCAAAGGCCTGGGACTTGGTTTGTCGATCGCGAATGAAATTGCCCAGCAGCTGGGCGGTTCGATATCAGCCAGCAACCGCAATGGCGGTGCCTGTTTCACCGTTACCTTGCCGGCTGCTGCGAGATCACAAGAGCCTGAAGTTCTCTCCGGCGTAGGGCAACCGTCAGAACAACACGGTGACTCTGGTAAGTCACCATCGAGTAAGAATGTGAGTGAGAGACAACATGATCAATCAGCCCAATGACGTTCAGGAAGACATTGAGATCGTCGTGATCGACGATGATGAGGACGTCCGTATCAACACCTGTGACCTGTTGTCGACCCGCTATCAGCGCATCGCCCATTATCCGTCACCTGCGCCCTTGCTGAATCGTCTGCGCCCGGATTCGGCCATGGTGATCCTGACCGACCTGCGTATGCCGGATGCTGACGGATTCGAGTTTGCTCAGCAGTCCTTGCGACTGGCGCCAGAAGTCCCGGTGATTCTGATGACGGGATACGGCGAGGTTTCAATCGCTGTGGATGCGATGAAACACGGTGTTCAGGACTTCGTCGAAAAACCGTTCGATACCGACTATCTGCTGCGCGCGGTGGAGAAAGCGGTGGAGCGGCGCAAGCTCAGTTTGTCGTTGCACCAGACCCGGCGAGCGATGGACTGTGAGAAGGATATCCAGAGCGTGATTGTGGGTCAGTGTCCGGCGATTCGGACATTGCGCCGCGATATTGCCGAATTCGCCGGGATGAACATTCCGGTGATGATTTATGGCGACACCGGTACCGGCAAGGAGCTGGTTGCGCGCTCGCTGCATCAGCACAGCGATCGGTCCAGTGGCCGGTTCGTGGCGCTGAACTGTGCCGCCATTCCAGAGCAATTGGCGGAGGCTGAACTGTTTGGTTACGACAAGGGGGCCTTTACCGGCGCAACAGGCGCTCGGGTCGGCAAGCTACAGCATGCCACCGGCGGAACTCTGTTCCTGGATGAAGTTGAGAGTCTGCCACTGACGACCCAGGCCAAGCTGTTACGGGCGATCTCCGATAGTCTGGTGACACCCCTCGGTTCCAACCGGGAGGTCAGCATCGACTGTCGAATTGTGTCGGCCACCAAGGATGAGCTTCGAGGTAACGAGTCTTTCCGGCAGGATCTGTTTTTCCGGCTGCAGGTCGCTGAATTACGCATACCGGCGCTGCGGGATCGTGGCAATGACATTGTGCTGTTGTTTGAATTCTATGCCCGTCAGCAGTGCGATAATTTTGGCCGAGACTATCGCCCGGCGGATGATCACACCCGTTCGGTACTGCTGGGTTATGAGTGGCCAGGCAACGTCCGGGAGCTGGTAAATGTGGCGACGCGCTACGCAATCCGTGGCTGTCGCGATGTGGAAAGTGCCATTGAGCAAGACACCGGCAGTGTGTTTGAGGTCCGTGACGGTGAATCACTCAAGGATATGGTGCAGGCCTATGAGGAGAAGCTGATTCGCTCCAAACTCGAACAGCACCGGGGCAAGGTCAGTGCGGTGCTGGAGGATCTGTGCCTGGAGCGGCGCACCTTCAATCAGAAGCTGAACCGCTACGGCATCTGCGCGGCGGACTACCGCTCTACCTGAACCGCGACGGATTTGAACGCCGGTGTCTGGCTGCGAGGGTCGGTATCGCGCCCAATCAGTACGTTGGCTTCCGGGTAGTAGGCCATCAGGTTGCCCGGCGGCAGGTCGAAAGCGCAGACTTTCTGCTGCACCATACGGCCATGTTCGGACACCAGATCAATTCGATCCCCCACGCTGACGCCCAGTGTTTCCATATCTTCTGGCCCCATCAAAATGACATCGCGGGATGTGGTGCCACGGTAGCTGTCGGATTCTTCGTAAATGATGGAGTTGAACTGACCTTCGCTGCGCACACTCATCAAGCGGAACGGATAGCTGTCTGACTGGCTGAGCCAGTCTCCGGCATTGCGCCAGTTGTGAGCCCTGAACTGGGCCTTGCGGCTCGGAGTATTAAACTCTGTGCTGTGTAGCAGGCGCTTTTTGATATGAAACTCTTTCCGCGCCACGTCCAGATCGGCCAGATCTTCCATGCCGGGAACAACTCGGGCAATGGCTTCCCGCACCTGATGGCTGACGCGGAACTCGTTGAAATCCACTGGGCTGTCAGGCAACAGACGTTCGGCCAGATCGCACAGAATATGGGTTTCTGAGCGCACATTGGACAGGCGTTCGATACCGCCGTCGCTGAGTCGGACGTAGTTGAACATCGACTCCTGAGTGGTCGGCTGTGGTTCTTCGTCCCGTGCGGTAACTGGCAGGATGATCACCTCGCTGTTGTCCATGCCGCGCACATGGCCGCGGTTCAGGGTGGTGGTCATAAACAACTTGAAGCCAATGCGGTCGAGTGCCTGGTCGGCCCAGTTGGAATCCGGTGTGGCTTCAAACAGGTTGCCACCCATGATCAGGGCGGCATCCATGTTGCCTTCGTGCGCTTGGGTCAGCCCGGCCAGGGTATCGAGTCCGGGGCGGGTCGGCAGTGTGATGTCAAACGCTTGTTCTATATTGTCGAAGACCTCCTTGGCCAGTACCGGCTTCACACCGATGGTACCAATACCCTGAACGTTACTGTGGCCTCGCAATGGCAGTAGCCCGGCAAAACGTTTGCCGACCATGCCGCGCAGCATCGCCAGATTGGCAATGGCTTCCACATTCTCGACGCCATGGCGGTGGTGGGTAATGCCCATCCCCCAGGCAAATACGGCTTTTTCGGCGTTGGCGTAAGTGGTGGCAACGCGCTGAAACTCGTCCATAGACAGCCCGGTTTCCTGGCACAGGTCGTCCCAGCTGCTGCTGTCGAGTTGCTCGCGATAAGCCTCAAAACCTTCGGTGTGGTTGTGGATAAACTCAAGATTCAGAGCATTCTGCTCCAGCAGCGCCTTGCCTATGCCGGTCAGTACGGCCAGGTCGGTACCGATGTGTGGTTGCAGGTAATCTGACGCAATGTCGCTGCCGCCGGCAATCAGGGAGGAAGGGCTTTTCGGCAAGGCAAACTTCATCAACCCAGGTTCCTTGGCCGGGTTGATCATAATCACGTCGCCATTGCGATCACGGCAGTCCTTGAGCTTGTGAATAAAGCGCGGATGGTTGGAAGACGGATTGGCACCGATCACAAAGATCAGGTCACAGCCGGTGAGGTCTTCCAGCTCCACGGTCGCGGTACCTGTTCCAACCGTACTTTGCATGCCCACGCCGGTGGCCTGATGGCAGTAGTAGGAGCAGTTGGTGACGTTGTTGGTACCGAACAGGCGGGCCAGCAATTGCAGGACAAAGCCGGCTTCGTTGGAGGCCCGACCGGAGGAATAAAAGAACGTACGTTCTGGTGTGGTGTCGAGGAAACGCTGGGCTGAAAGCTCCAGTGCCTGCTCCCAGCTGATGGGGGTGAGTTTGTCGCTGTCAGCGGATTTGTACAGCGGTGTATTCAGACGCCCCATGCGTTCCATGTCGCGACCGCTCAGCTCCCTGAAATCGGCCAGGGTATGAGCGAAGACCTGGTCTGGAATTGGAGGCTGGATATCGGTGGACTGGGCCTGAACACTCTTGTTGCACACCGCCGGAAACTCGTCCAGCTCGTTGGTCATGCCGCCGTGTTGGCCACCCATGCCCAGCGCGCAGGCTTTACAGGTGTTGTGGGCAGTGAGCGCCTTGGCGCTCTTCATGACCCCGATGCGGCTGACCGTCTTCAGGGTATACAGGATTTTGCTTGCGCCACCGCCAATGATGCCGTCGGTAGGGCTGGTTTCAGGCTGGCTGCTCATGGCGGAACCTCAGTAAAAGAGAATGTCAGCCAAAAATTGTTCCAGAATCAGTCAGGCAGGTGAAGCAGATCCTGTTTGTTGAGCCGGAAAATCATTTTTACCTGGGCAGCCGGTGTGGGAGATTACTCTTGCCGGGCTTTCAAAGACTGGCGCTGTTGTTCGTAGTCTTTCCATTCCATGGAATGACGTCGTTCACATTGCTCGATGTCCCGGATATCGGCCTGATTACGGCATTCGTAGAGGCGATTTTGCTGCACAGCGTCATACATTTGCTGATTGGTACAGGCATTCAAACTCACACCAGCCGTCGCTATTACCAGCACGAATATTTTGTGACTATTTTTCATGAATGTCCCTAACTATCGGGTGGTTGATGAAATAAATGGTCGGATAGTGACGCTAATTGATAGTTCCCTGATGGCGCACCGAAAATGTGACCCAGTTTTACGGTTGACTGAACATTTGTTACCGGTTATCGGAACCCGATAGCACAGTTTCGCAATTGAGTCGTAGAGTATTATTCACAGAAGCGGTACATGTTGTTGCAAGAATGCGTGTTTTCTGGTGCAATCCCGGGCCGTATTGCTATATAGCAATGCGGTAGACGGCAAGGAACGTAATATTGCGCTGGTTGGAAGGCTCCACCAGAGTCGGTAGTCGACTTTCAGAAGGCTGTTGTACCTGCTCAGGCTTTACCCGATCTCCGCAATTACCAACGGAACGGTTATGACAGAAGACAACAAGAAGCTCGTTGAACAGTTTATTTATCACGCCTGGGGCAAGGGACGTTACCACCTGGTACGTCAGATGATTGCTCGTGATTTCCTCTATCACGCTTGCCAGTCCATGGCGACCAATGGCATTGACGTATTGATTGATGAAATTGATACCCTTCGCAAAGCGCTCGGTGACTTTGATCTGGTGATTGAAGATATCCTTGGTGAAGGTGATCGGGTAATCAGCGTGATGACGCTCTGCGGCACGTTCAACAAGTCCGTATTCGGAATTTCTCCCAATCAGAAAGCCATCGGCATCACCTGTGCGATTACTTGGCAGCTGCAACGTGGCCGTGTGCGTCATATGAACGTGATGATTGATATGGCCAATATTCAACGTCAGTTGGCGGCTGCCTGAGTCCAGCCACTTTCTTTCAGGCATAAAAAAAGCGAAGTCGTCGGCTTCGCTTTTTGTTTGTGTCTTCTCGCTTGTGTCTCTCGGTACCTGCAAAACAATCACACCACTACAATCACTCCAGTCACCTAATCAAACAGCCTTTGGATATTGGCAGTTGATCAACTGGCTTCGGCGAATTCACACACTGGCATTTGAGAGGCGTGATCTCGAATCAATTGCTTGGCATGACGTCCGCAGCAACCGCAGTCCGTACCCACCCCCATATTCTGACGAATATCAGCATAGCTATGGCCTTGCTCTACGGCTTCCTGAACCTGTTGTTTGGTAATGGCTTTGCACATGCAAACGTACATACGAAACACCCGCAAGTGAGAATAAATATCGTTGATGAATTAAATGTAAGTCTAATGAGAAGGATTTGCAAGTGCGACTTTATACGGATTTGGCATAAATCCATTGAAGGTGACGCAAAAGTTTGATGACGCTTCAGCCGGTTTCTGTTGCTGGCGTGTTTCTGTAGAATACGGCGTCTTTTTCTCCAGAAGATATGCCGTTACCTCGGCATCATCGCCACGAACGTAATCTGAAAGGGTGTCGCCTTGGAAATCAACCCGATTGTCGAAACCATCAAAGACCTCACTGCGCGTACTGACGTGCTTAGGGGGTATCTTTGACTACGCCAACAAGAAAGAACAACTCGAAGAAGTAGAGCAGGAACTGGCACAGCCAGATGTCTGGAACGACGCTGACCGCGCTCAGGAGCTGGGTAAAGAACGCTCTGCGCTGGAAGCCGTTGTAAAAACCATTGATACCCTGGACACTGGTCTGGTCGATCTGAAAGATCTGCTCGATATGGCCGTTGAGGAAGACGACGAAGATTCGGTTGAAGAAGTGAAAACCGAACTGGCCGAGCTGGAAAGCCAGCTTGAGACGCTGGAATTCCGTCGTATGTTCTCCGGCGAGCTGGATCAGAACAACGCTTACCTTGAAATTCAGGCCGGTTCCGGCGGCACCGAAGCCCAGGACTGGGCTGAGATGATGTGTCGTATGTACCTGCGCTGGGTCGAAGCTCATGGCTTCAAGGGTGAGCTGATGGAAGCATCTGACGGCGACGTGGCGGGCATCAAGAGTGCGACCATTCGTATTGAAGGCGAGTACGCTTTCGGCTGGCTGCGCACTGAAACCGGTGTTCACCGTCTGGTACGCAAGAGCCCGTTCGATTCTGGCAATCGTCGTCACACCTCGTTCTCTTCCGTGTTTGTGTCCCCGGAAGTCGACGATAACATCGAGATTGATATCAATCCGGCGGATCTGCGTATCGACGTATACCGCGCTTCCGGTGCTGGTGGTCAGCACGTTAACCGGACGGAATCGGCGGTACGTATTACCCACTTGCCGACCAACACCGTGACCCAGTGTCAGAACGACCGCTCCCAGCACAAGAACAAAGACCAGGCGATGAAGCAGATGAAAGCCAAGCTCTATGAGCTGGAGCTGCAAAAGCGCAACGCCGAAGCTCAGGTGCTGGAAGACACCAAGTCTGACATCGGCTGGGGCAGCCAGATTCGTTCCTACGTGCTGGACGATTCCCGCATCAAAGACCTGCGTACCGGTGTTGAAACCCGCAATACCCAGGCAGTACTGGATGGCGGTCTGGATCAGTTTATTGAAGCCAGTTTGAAGAAAGGGCTGTGATTGTCTGAAGGCACAGTCAGGTAACACCAATGGGCTTTGACCCTCGTTCCCATGCTCCGCGTGGGAACGTCGCGTATTGAATAATGAATAGACTGCGCATGAATATCACGGTGCGCCAATAACGAATTGATAACCGGGCAAGATTATGACCGATCAAAACCAAGCCGCTCAGGATGAAAACAAGCTGATTGCCGAGCGTCGCGCCAAGCTGGAAAAGCTGCGCGAGAACTGTTCCGCCAATGGCCACCCGAACAACTTCACGCGTGAACATCTGGCAGGCGAGTTGAAAGCCGAGCACGGCGAGAAAGAAAAAGAAGTGCTGGCCGAAGAAGGTCACCGCGTCGCGGTTGCCGGTCGTGTGATGCGTCGTGGTGGCCCGTTCGTGGGGATTCAGGACAGCACCGGATCGATCCAGTTCTACATGGCCAAGCCCAACCAGAAGCAGAGCGAAGAATGGCAACTGCTGGACATCGGCGACATCGTGGGTGTGTCCGGCAAGCTGGCCAAGTCTGGCAAGGGCGAGCTGTACGTTGACGTTGACCAGATTGAAAACCTGCAAATCCTGACCAAGTCACTGCGTCCGCTGCCAGACAAGTTCCACGGTCTGGCCGACCAGGAAATGAAGTACCGTCAGCGTTATGTTGATCTGATCATTAACGACGAAACTCGCAACACCTTCCTGATGCGCTCAAAGATCATCGAAGGCATTCGCTTCTTCCTGTCCCAGCGTGGCTTTATGGAAGTGGAAACCCCGATGCTGCAAACCATTCCGGGCGGTGCTACGGCCAAGCCGTTTGAAACCCACCACAACGCGCTGGATATCGACATGTTCCTGCGTATCGCGCCAGAGCTGTACCTGAAGCGCCTGGTGGTCGGTGGTTTCGACAAGGTGTTCGAGATCAACCGTAACTTCCGTAACGAAGGCCTGAGCACGCGTCACAATCCTGAATTCACCATGATCGAGTTCTATCAGGCGTACGCAACGTACCATGATCTGATGGACACCACCGAAGCGATGCTGAAGTTCATCGCTGAAACCGTACTGGGCACTACCACCATTGAATACGGTGAGTCCACTTACGATTTCGCTGCGCCGTTCCAGCGTATGACCATGGTGGAAGCGATCCTGAAGTACAACCCGGATATGGACGCCGAGGTGCTGAACAACGCTGAAGCCAATCTGGACACGCTGAAGCAGTACGCCAAACAGGTCGGCATCGAAGACTCACCGAAGCAAGCGGCCTGGGGCGCTGGCAAGTACATCTGTGAAATCTTCGAGGAAACTGCCGAAGAAAAGCTGGATCAGCCAACTTTCATCACCGAATATCCATGGGAAGTATCACCACTGGCGCGTCGCAACGACGGCAACCCGTTCGTGACCGACCGTTTTGAATTCTTCGTTGGTGGCCGTGAACTGGCCAATGGCTTCTCGGAGCTGAACGACGCTGAAGATCAGGCAGCGCGCTTCCGCAAGCAGGTGGAAGAAAAAGACGCCGGTGACGATGAAGCCATGCACTACGATGCGGACTACATCAATGCACTGGAATACGGCATGCCACCAACGGCGGGTGAAGGCATTGGTATCGACCGTCTGGTGATGCTGTTCACCAACAGCCACACCATTAAGGACGTGATCCTGTTCCCGCATATGAAGCCGCAAGGCAACTGATTGATTCCCCAAACGCCTCGCTGATCAGCGGGGCGTTTTCTTTTGGAGAATACTCTCAAACAGATTGCGGAAGTATTTTCTGATTTGTATTGAATGACTACAGTTAAACAGAAACAAGGGATGCGCTCGCATCCCTTGTTTTTTCAGTGACTCACTGTCGGGTTACCTGCCCAAATACCCCAAATCCTGGGCTTTTTGAGTCAGTTCTTCGCGGAATTTCGGGTGAGCGATGCCTATCAGGGCTTTCACTCGTTGAGTCAGGGAAAGTCCTTTTAATTCCACACAACCGTATTCAGTCACGATGTTGTGAGCGTCCATGCGGGTATCGGTAACCGCGCCGCCGGTCAGTTCGGGAACGATGCGGCTGAGTGCATCGCCTTTGGCGGTGGAGTGCAGGGCGATAAAGGAACGTCCACCTCGTGAGCCGTAGGCGCCACGTACGAAGTCGAGCTGGCCGCCGGTTCCCGAGAATGGCGAGCCTTTAATCTGTTCGGCGTTGATCTGTCCGGTAATATCAACCTCGATGGCAGCATTGACTGAAACCATATTGGGAATCTGACGAATCACCGCCGGATTGTTGACCCAGGAAGCCGGGAAGCCAACGATGGATGGGTTGTCGTCCATAAAGTCGAACATGGCGCGGTCGCCCAGTGCCAATGTGAAGACGTGCTTGTGCTGCATCAGGTGTTTGAGGCGGCCATTGAGCGCGCCTTTCTTGATCAGTTTCACCATTGCCGGTGAGAACAGTTCGGAGTGCAGGCCCAGGTTTTTATGGTTTTCCAGCATGCCCAGTACGGCATTGGGAACACCACCGACGCCCATTTGCAGGGTGTCGCCGTCCTGAATACGTTCGGCAACCTGACTGGCGATGGCGATATCGGTTTCTGATGCTTCAAAGTCCGGCACTTCGCTCAGTGGCACGTCTGCTTCGATCAGGTGGTCGATTTCGGAGATATGCACGGAGCACTCACCAAAGGTACGTGGCATGAAGCGGTTGACTTCGACCACGATCTTGCGTGCCTTGCGGATCACGGTGGCGCCGTAGTCAGCGTTGGTGCCGAGGCTGAAGTAGCCGTGTTTGTCCATTGGCGACACCGTGACGAAGAAGCAGTCTGGCTCGATGTTTTCTGTCAGCAGGCGTCCGACCTGATGAAATGCCGAAGGAACGAATTCGATCCAGTTGGAAATTCCCGCCGCTGCGGCGGTCTTGATGGCACGACGATCATGGCCGCTGAGGAACAGGGAACGCGGCGTGACCTTGTCATGCAGTTCCGGGTTGAGCAGGTGCGTTTCCAGTGCCTCGGAGCCATGCATGTAGTAGAGGTTCAAATGCTGCGGCAGGTCGTTGTGTTTCAGCGCTTCGGCGGTGGCTTCGATCAGGCGTGGCGGCATGGCCACGCCCATGCCCAGAATCAGGTTGGTGCAGCCTGACAGGGTCTGTGCGGCTTCCGCAGGAGACAGCTTTTTCTGTTCGTAGAGGTCACTCCAGCAACTCATGAATGAATTCCTTGTTGAGGTCGATATTCAATGGATGAAATGTAATTCGGTTGGCTGCCTTTATAGCACCAGCCGGTTTCAGCTTGAGAAGCGGCGTACGACCTGGATCAAGAAAACATCAGTTCATTAAACAGTGCGGACAGAACTGCGGTTTGGCGCACAACTCGAGAGTGAATCCGCCCGGAAATGTGTGAGCTAACTTGGTGCGCCATGCCTGATTTTGGCGCATTTGTCAGGATTGGTCATTTCCATTCCTTATCCTGACCTGTAGCAGGGAATTGAGCTGGAACCCCCGCTTTTGCGGTGGTTTACTTCGCCCTGCTAAGGCAATTCGGGATAACTGTGCCAATTATTGGTGTTATGGCATCAGTTTTATGGGATTGTCACTTTCGTCGTAGACCTTTGGTCGCCTGTGGATTCAGGTTTGACCTGAGGAGCGCCGCATTCTGCGGGTATCCGTCAATTTCCATCCCGGTTCCGGGATTCAGGGAGCTGTATGTCAATAGATTGGAAGGGGTATGCACCGGCTGGATTCTTCGATGAATTATTCAGCGATCAGGGTGTGTCCCGTGCCGAAGCTGAGCCGTTAATCAGCTATCTCCAGTCCCTTTCGGACGAAGAAGTCATCGCACGCAAGAATGCTGCCGAGGCCACGATCAGGGAAATGGGCGTTTCCTTTACCGTGTACACCGAAGGCGGCAACATCGACCGGGCCTGGCCCTTTGATATCTTGCCGCGCGTGATTGGCAAGAGTCAGTGGGACAAAACCGCAGAAGGCCTGAAGCAGCGCCTGCGCGCGCTGAACCTGTTTATTGACGATTTGTATCACGACCAGAAAATCCTCAAGGATGGCGTGGTTCCCGAGTTCGTATTAAAGCAATCCAGCAACTATCGCCCCGAATGCGAGGGTATTTCTCCCCGTTTTGGCGTCTGGGCGCATATTTGCGGCACTGATTTGGTGCGTGATTCCGATGGCCAGTTCTACGTGCTGGAAGACAACCTGCGGGTACCCTCGGGCGTTTCCTACATGCTGGAAAACCGCTCGATCATGAAGCGGGTTATTCCGGAAGTCTTTGAAAACGTCAGCATTGCTCCGGTGGGCGATTACCCGGAACACTTGTTCGATACACTGGCCGCCCTGTCGCCGCGTGATGTCAGCAAACCGGTGGTGGTGGTACTGACACCGGGGATCTACAACTCGGCCTATTTCGAACATGCTTTCCTGGCTCAGCGCATGGGTGCTGAACTGGTTGAAGGCAGCGATCTGGTGGTGCTGGACGATGACTGTGTCTACATGAAGACCATTGCCGGTCTGGAGCGTGTGGACGTGGTGTACCGTCGCATTGATGACCTGTTCCTCGACCCGGAAGTGTTCCACCCGGAATCGGTACTGGGTGTGCCAGGCCTGATGCGCGCATGGCGTGCGGGTAACGTCGCCATGGCGAACGCGCCGGGTGCCGGGGTTGCGGATGACAAGGTGGTCTATGCCTTTGTGCCGGACATCATCCGTTACTACCTTGATGAAGAGCCACTGATCCCGAACGTTGAAACCTTCCTGTGCTACGACGACGTTCAGCGCCAGCACGTGCTGGAAAACCTCGACAAACTGGTGGTGAAACCCGCCAACGAATCGGGCGGTTACGGCATGCTGATTGGTCCTCACTCGACCAAGAAAGAGCGCGAGACCTTCGCCGATCTGATCAAGGCCAACCCGCGTAATTACATCGCCCAGCCAACGCTGGCGTTGTCGACAGCTCCGACGCTGGTCGGCAAGAACCGCGTAGAGCCACGTCACCTGGACCTGCGCCCATTCGTACTGCAATCGGCGGACAGCTACGTCACAACTGGCGGTTTGACGCGTGTTGCGATGAAGAAGGGCTCACTGGTGGTGAACTCCTCACAGGGTGGTGGCAGTAAAGACACCTGGATTGTTGATACCGGAACAGGAGCCGAATAATGCTCTCGAAAGTTGCTGAACGGATTTACTGGTCGGCGCGCTATCTGGAGCGTGTTGAGGCCATGGCTCGCCTGGTGAGCATTTATGACAAGCTGTTGTTTGACCTGCCCAAGCAGGTCGACCTGAGCTGGTACAACCTGATTGTGATCAACAGTCTGGAAGAGGGCTTCAACAAGCGCTATTCCGTCCGCGATGAGCGCAATGTGGTGAAGTACCTGATCGGGGATGACGACAATATTTCGTCGGTGGTCAATTCGCTGCGCGCCATCCGGGAAAACATTCGTACCACTCGGGACGTGGTTCCGGCGGATACCTGGGAGATGGTCAACGAACTGAGCATGTTCGTGGAAGACAACCTCGCCAATGGCCTCAAGCGCAGCATGCGTCACGAGTTTCTGGAAACCATCATCAAGTCGTGCCAGCAAATCGTTGGTCTGTTGTACGTTAACATGACCCGTGATGAAGGCTGGGAAATGGTGCTGCTGGGCCAGAACCTCGAACGTGCCGACATGACCACACGAAACCTGGACGCGGCCATCGCTGCGATTGTTCAGGTGGCGGATGACGATTTTGCGGTGAACAGTCGTCAGATTATCTGGGGCAACGTTTTGCGTGCACTCAATGCTGATCAGCCGTTCCGTCGCGAAATGCGTTCTTCCATCAAGGGCACACCGGTTGTGAATTTCCTGATGGGGAACGAAGAATTCCCGCGTGCGATTTCGTTTTGTTTAAACAAAATCGTGACATCCTCCGAGCGATTGCCCAAAGGCGACGACGCCATCCAGCGTACCAATGACATCTGCAAGGAAATTGCGCTGGACTTGCAAGCCGAAGAATTTGGTGAGCCGTTCCGTGACGATCTGAACGAACTGCAGCTCTCCCTGGCCGACTTGCATGGACTGATCGATAAAGCCTGGTTTCAGTCTGAGCACTGATCCAGGGCAAACCGGCACTCAACGGGCTGACTGTGAAATGGCTATTCGATAACCATGACAGTTGGCCCGTTTGCTTGCCAGCGACACAGAATTCCAACGACTGAAACCCCATTTATGGAGCTGTTATGACCATCCGCGTTGCAATACAGCACAACACTTATTACAAGTTCGATCGTCCGGTGAACCTGTCACCGCACGTTATTCGCCTGCGTCCGGCACCGCATTCCCGTACTCCGATTGATGCTTACAGCCTGAAAGTGGAACCGGCGGATCATTTTATCAACTGGCAGCAGGACGCTTACGGCAATTATCTGGCGCGTATCGTTTTTCCGGAAAAAACCACCAAGCTGTCGGTAGAAGTAGAAGTGATTGCGGACATGACCGTAATCAACCCGTTCGATTTCTTCCTGGAAGAAGACGCCGAAGAGTACCCGTTTGAGTACGACAAGCAGACGCTGAAAGAGCTGCAGCCCTATCTGGAGCTGGAGCCACAAGGCAAACTGTTTGACAAGGTGCTGAAGAGCATCTCACTGGAAGAGCGTCGTACCATCGACTTCCTGGTCGATGTGAACACGAAGCTGGAACAGCTGATCGAGTACGCTATCCGCATGGAGCCAGGCGTTCAGTCGCCGGAGGAAACGCTGGAACTGTCCAAGGGGTCCTGTCGTGACAGTGCCTGGTTGATGGTGCAGATTCTGCGTCATCTGGGTTTGGCGGCACGGTTTGCTTCCGGTTATCTGGTGCAATTGGCGCCGGATGAAAAATCGCTGGACGGCCCAAGCGGACCGGAACAGGACTTCACCGACTTGCACGCCTGGTGCGAAGTGTATCTGCCGGGCGCCGGTTGGGTCGGACTGGATCCTACGTCCGGTCTGTTTGCTGGTGAAGGTCATATTCCGCTGGCCTGTACGCCACACCCGGTATCTGCTGCACCGATCAATGGCTACACCGACGAATGTGAAGTGGAATTCGACTTCAAGAACGACGTCAGTCGTTTCCATGAAGATCCGCGTGTGACCAAACCTTACACCGACGCCGAATGGGCTGATGCACTGGCGCTGGGTGACCGCGTTGACGAGTTGATGAAACTCTACGACGTGCGCCTGACCATGGGCGGTGAGCCGACGTTCGTCTCTGTTGATGATATGGAATCGGCACAATGGAACACTGAAGCACTGGGGGACGACAAACTCAGTCTGGCCAAAACCCTGCTGCTGAAACTGCGTGACCACTTTGCGCCGAATGCCTTGCTGCATTATGGCCAGGGCAAGTGGTATCCGGGGGAAGAAGTACCGCGCTGGGCGCTGGGTGTGTTCTGGCGTAAAGACGACCAGCCCATGTGGCAAGACCCGTCGCTGCTGGCTCGGGTCGACAAGGATTATGGACATAATTCCGGTTCTGCCCACAAATTCACCCGTCGCCTGACGGAACTGCTGGGTCTGGATGAAAAATTCGGCCAGGCCGCCTATGAAGACGGCTTGCACTATTTGCTGCAGGAACAGAATCTGCCTGAGAATCCGGATTCCCGTATCGCTCACGCCCAGGACGATCTGGCTCGTCGCCGTCTGGCGCGGGTGCTGGAACAGGGTCTGAACACTCCGACGGGTTACGTGATTCCGCTGGAGTGGGACTTCTATAACCAGTGCTGGCAATCGAGTGAGTGGGACATGCGTCGTGGCCGTGTCACCCTGATTCCCGGTGATTCGCCCATGGGCCTGCGTCTGCCTCTGGACAGCCTGCCGTATTCGGAAGAAGAACAGCTGATTCAGGAAGCCGATCCGTTCCGCACTGATGATCCGCTGCTGAGTCGCGAAGCGATTCTGAGCCACGCCGCCGAGCGTGCTGCCAATCCTCCGCAGCCGACGGCCTCACAGGCCAAAGCCGCCAAATACGAACAAAAGCGCAAGGACAAGGCAGAGCAAGCCCAGACTGTCTGGAAGCCGGTGATTCGCACCGCGCTGTGCATCGAGCCGCGTAACGGCACCCTGCATATCTTTGTGCCACCGCTGCCGTATCTGGAAAGTTACCTCGACCTGATGACACTGGTCGAAGAGACCGCGTCCCAGCTTGAGATGCCGGTGTTGATCGAAGGCTATGAGCCGCCAAAAGACTGGCGCATGCAGAAGTTCCTGGTGACGCCAGACCCGGGTGTGATCGAGGTGAATATTCACCCGTCGAACAACTGGCGCGAGCTGGTTTCCAACACGGTGGAATTGTACAAGGCGGCGCGTGAATCCCGCCTTGGCACCGAGAAGTTCATGCTTGATGGCCGTCACACTGGTACCGGTGGTGGTAACCACATCACCCTCGGTGGCGCGACTCCGGCAGACAGCCCGATGCTGCGTCGTCCGGATTTGTTGCGCAGCTTTGTGACGTTCTGGCAGCACCATCCGAGCCTGTCGTATCTGTTCTCTGGCGCCTTCGTTGGCCCAACCAGTCAGGCACCTCGTGTTGACGAAGGCCGTGATGAAGCTCTGTATGAGCTGGAAATTGCCTTCCAGCAAATGCCTGAAGGTGAGACCGCCATGCCGTGGCTGGTGGATCGCCTGATGCGTAACCTGCTGATCGATATGACCGGTAACACTCACCGTGCCGAATTCTGTATCGACAAGCTGTTTGCACCGGGCAGCCCGGCAGGCCGTTTGGGCATTCTGGAATTCCGTGGCTTCGAAATGCCACCGCACAGCCGCATGGCGCTGGTTCAGGCCTTGTTGATTCGGGCGCTGTTGGTGCGTTTCTGGCAACAGCCTTACAAGCACAATCTGGTGCGCTGGAACACCCAGTTGCACGACAAGTTCATGCTGCCTCATTTTGTGATGGAAGACGTCCGCGAAGTGGCGGAAGATCTGCAGCGTCAGGGACTGGACTTCAAGGCCGAATGGCTGCTGCCGTTCGAGGAATTCCGCTTCCCGCACTACGGTACTGTTGAACTGGGTGAAATCACCGTTGAACTGCGCTGGGCGGTCGAGCCGTGGCACGTTCTGGGTGAAGAAGTCGGCAGCTTTGGTACGGCGCGTTATGTGGATTCGTCGGTTGAGCGTCTGCAGGTCAAGGTGTCTGGTATGACCGATGGTCGTTACGTACTGGCTTGTAACGGTCGTCGTGTGCCGCTGAAAGGCACCGGGCGTCATGGTGAATTCGTGGCCGGTGTACGTTACAAGGCCTGGGCACCGCCGTCGGCGTTGCACCCGACCATTGATGTGCACGCACCACTGGTGTTTGACCTGATTGACACCTGGAATGGCCGCTCGATCGGCGGTTGCAGTTATCATGTATCTCACCCGGGTGGCCGTAGCTACGATACCTTCCCGGTGAACTCGTTTGAGGCAGAAAGCCGCCGTGTGAATCGCTTTACCGATGTTGATCACACACATGGTGATTACGCGCCAAGGCCGGATGTGGATGCGCTGCGGGAGTTTTTCCCGAATCAGGATCCCAAGCCGATGGCACCGCCGCCAGAAGAGTCACCAGGGGACTATCCGTACACGCTGGACTTGCGTCGACAGCCCAAGCTGCTGTAAACAGCGCCGCAGGTTCTGACATAATGGCCGCCTTCGAGCGGCCATTTTTTTGATGCAAGGACAGGCATTTGTGGTTGAATGGCTGTCTGTAGATAGAGTCGTGCTGCCCTTGGGTGGCTTTTTTTATGCGTGAAAGCCGGTTGGTTTTTCGCCGGTAAGTGGCCACCCAATACGCTGTTGCTATCAGTGCCCATTGGTTTGTTTGGTCGAGAGAGTGAGCCGTACTATGTCCCAAAGCCCGGTGTCCGAGGATCAGGTATCCCAAGGTCAGACGTCCCAGAGTCAAAGCCAGTCATCCCGTGTTCCCTTTGAGCAACTGCCTCAAGGTGGGCAACAAGGCCAGTCCATGTTTACCGAGCATCCGGACCCGTTGATCTACACCGGTGCGAACGGTGTGCTGGATGAAGCTCTGTTTCAGGATGGTCAGGTACGTGACCACTGGGGCTATTTGCTCAACTCTCTGAATGAACTGGGCTGCCAGAACTTCCGCGATCGTCAGGCCAAGGCTCTGAGAATCCTGCGTGATGACGGTGCGACCTACAATATTTACGGTGAAAACAGCAATCCATCGCACATCTGGGGCCTGGACATGGTGCCCATGGTGCTCGACAGCGTCGAGTGGGGCAAAGTCGAAGCCGGTCTGGTGGAACGTGCCGAGCTGTTCAATCTGCTGTTGCGGGATCTGTACGGCCCGCGTGATCTGATTCGTCAGGGTGTGATTCCTCCCGAAGCGCTGTTTTGTCACCGTGGCTTCCTGCGTCCGTGTCAGGGCGTGCATCTGCCGGGTCATCATGACCTGATTTTGCATTCCACCGATCTGGCTCGTAATCAGAACGGCGATTTTGTGGTGCTGGGAGATCGCACCCAGTCGCCCAGTGGCGCCGGTTACGCGCTGGAAAATCGCTCGGTCATGTCACGTGTTTTCCCGAGTCTGTTCCGCGACAGCCATGTGCATCGCTTGTCGGTGTTTTTCCAGCGCTTGCGCGCCAAGCTGACCTCGCTGGCACCGGATCAGAATCAGCCGCGCATTGCTGTGCTGACGCCGGGAGCGCACAACGAAACCTATTTTGAACACGCGTATCTGGCCAATCATCTGGGTTTCAATCTGGTTCAGAGTGACGACCTGGTGGTTCGCAATGGCTACCTGTGGATGAAATCGCTGGACGGCCTGACCCGTGTGGACGTGCTGTTCCGCCGCGTCGATGACTGGTTCTGCGATCCGGTTGAACTGCGTGGGGATTCCCGTCTGGGGGTGGCCAGCCTGCTGGAAGTAGTACGTGCGGGCAATCTGGTGATCGCCAACCCGTTGGGTTCCGGCGTGCTGGAAAACCCGGTGTTCCTGCGCTACCTGCCAGAGATTGCCAGAACCTTGCTGGGGCGTGATTTGCGTCTGCCGACAGTGGATACCTACTGGTGCGGTGACAGTGGCGACCTGGCTTATGTGCTGGATAACTTGCCCAATCTGGTGGTCAAGCCGGTATTCCGTGGTCAGAACTCGCGCAGTGTGTACGGCCCTGAACTGGACGACGCCGCACTCAATCAGCTGCGGGTTCAGATTCAGGAAAATCCGACCCAGTTTGTGGCGCAAGCCGTGGTGGAAGCAGCCCATGCTCCGGCATTCACAGGTCGCGAATTGTCGGCTCGGCCGGTGATTCTGCGCAGCTTTGCCGTCGCGACCGAAACTTCATACACAGTGATGCCGGGTGGTTTGACCCGTATGGGACTGGGAGAGCGTTCCTTCACCATCGCCAGTCAGGCCGGTTCCCAGAGTAAAGACACCTGGGTGTTGGCATCGGAGCCGGAGCGAGCGCCAAGCGATGATGTCATGGACGAGCCGGTCAGCCGCGAAGTTGACCTGATCAGCTTGCCAAGCCGGGTGGTGGAAAACCTGTTCTGGATGGGGCGTTACGCCGAGCGCGCTGAGGCATCACTGCGTATTCTGCGGGTTGCCTTCATGATGTTGAACGGCGATGAAGTAATCAGCCCACTGACCCAGCATCACCTGTTGCAGGCGGTTTCCAACATCACTGTGACACCAGCGCAGCCACTGGAAGGACAAAATCCGGAAGATGCGCTTCAGAGCATCATTCAGAACGGCGCCGTACTGCGCAGTATCTCCGGTAATCTCAACGCCATGCTCAACTGCGCTGATGAAACCAAGGAGCTGCTGTCGTCTGATACCTTCCGGGTCATCAATGATATTCGCGATGCATTGTCGATTCTCGATGACAACTTTGCCCTGAGCCTGTCTTCCGCGCCGGAAGAAGCGCTTGATCCGTTGGTAACGGCCTTGATGGCACTGGCGGGTTTGATTCAGGAAAGCATGATTCGTGGCTTCGGCTGGCGTTTTATGGACACTGGCCGACGTCTGGAACGTTGTTATCAGATTGCCATGGCCATCGACAGCTTGCTGGTGCCAGCAGTGCCGGAAGCTGATCAGTCCAAGCTGGGCGAAGCCCTGTTGTTGTCACTGGAGGCTCTGATCAGTTATCGCCGCCGTTATCGCGCCCGTGTGGATGTACAGGCGTCTCTGGATCTGGTGATGATGGACAACACCAACCCGCGTTCACTGATGTATCAGGTGGAGCGTTTGGGTGAGCACATCCGGGCCTTGCCGAAGGCCGCGACTCATATGCATGAACTGCCGTCGGATCAGCGCCAGTTGCTGGAATGTGAGACGGCGCTCAAGCTCAGCACGTTGGCACGACTCAACGCGGCAGAAGGGGAGCGCCGTTTGCATCTGGAAGAGCGTATGCAAACCATCTGTGACCAGATGCTTGGCCTCAGTGAGGTGATCACAGACAGGTACTTCAATCATCGGGAAGACTCCCAGCAACTGGTGCTCAGTAACTGGGAGGGCATGTAACATGCATTATCGCGTCAAGCACATCACCGAATATCTGTACCATGGCCGGGTTTCCCACTGTTACAACATGGCCCACCTGACGCCACGCAATACCTCGCGTCAGCGCTGCATCAACAGCAATGTCGATGTGTTGCCCAAGCCTTCATCACAGTCGTATCGGGTCGATTATTTCGACAACACCGCCTATCACTTTGAAATTCAGAAGCCGCACAACAAGCTGGTGATCACTTCCACCAGTGAAGTGCAAACGGCTACGCAGCCCGGCGCTCTGGATTTGCACATGGGCATCAGCTGTCGCGATGCGCGTCATGCGATGTTCCAGTCTCGCAATGCCGACATCCTGATGGCGCGAGAGTACCTGATGGATTCGCCCATGGTGCGGGCCTCCAGCGAGCTGAGAGACTACGCCGAGGCGCTGTTCGAAGACGAAAAACCCCTGATGGTGGCGGTCAAGGAGCTGACCAGCAAAATCTATACAGAGTTTGAGTACTCACCAGCGTCCACCACCATTGCCACACCGGTTCATGAAGTCATGGCCACCCGCAAAGGGGTGTGTCAGGACTTCGCCCACCTGATGATTGGCTGTTTGCGTTCGCTGGGCTATGCCGCCCGTTATGTGTCCGGTTATATCGAGACCTTGCCGCCACCGGGACAGGAAAAGCTGGTGGGAGCGGACGCGACCCACGCCTGGGTGGAAGTGTTTTCGCCCGGTGAGGGCTGGTTCGAATACGACCCGACCAATGATTGCATGGCGCATGAGCAGCATATCGTGACGGGCTGGGGGCGTGATTTCTACGATGTGACCCCATTGTGCGGGGTAATTTACGGCGGTGGTGAGAACCCGGTCCTGAGTGTGTCCGTTGATGTTCGCAGGCTGGGTGATCCGGCGAAATAAAAACCTATACAGATGTTGTGCGTAAGTTGTATCGTTATGGGAGGTTCTGCTCAGGAGGTGACCATGACGATTTGCGTATCCCAATTACGACAGCTGTCGATTGAAAAGATTGTAATTCATAGCCTGGATCTGGTGTTGTATCAGGCATCGGCGATCGTTGATGGCAAAGAACACTATGTCACTGATGATTCCGGTCAGCTGCTGCGCAGCCACAACCTGTTGGGAATGCAGGTTCAGTTCGAAGGGATGCAGTTTGAGCGCATGGTGCTGAGGCAGCAGAGTGCCTACGATGAAATGGTCGGTCAGCCCGTTCGGGGTGATACCAATGCTCTGGAAGTGCCTATTGGCAATATGGATCTGGGGTTGCGATCGTCCGCTGTGAAGCCAACGATTCAATAATTTTCCTGTTTTCTTTTCAGGCGCTCTCCGGGGTTGGAGAGGCCTGAACCTGGCTTCAGGATGCGCACACTGAACTCCAATTCGTGATCCGAACAGAGCGCTTTGGGTTTATCCAGTGATGGAAGATGGTTCAACCAAAAGCGCGTTTCAAAGGTTGATGGACTTTGGGCTGCTCTTCCAGTTGATTCAATACGAGCTGTGGCATTTCAGGTGTGTTCAGCTGTTCAGGCTTCAAGTGCTCCAGTTCCTCAAACCCAACCAGCTCAACATCCTGATGACGTTCAAGAAATTCCACCAGACGAGTAATGGATCGCTGGGTTAGCGCTTTCGGATGTCCCATCACATTGAAGTAGCCCGCCGGGTTGTCCGAACAGTGCTGCTGCCACGCATCTTCGAGCAAGTCGCCCTTGATGCCATCGATGGAAGCCGGGCCAGCGCTGTGGCGTGTCAGACGTTCCAGATAGTAGGCCGAGTGGGCGACCATGGAAGCACCGTCACCAAATGGCTTGATGACATCCGCATTGCCAAATTTCTTCAGCCATGCCATGCGCCAGAAAAACAGCGGTGAGACTTGTTGCTGACTGATCGGCAGCTCGACAAAGCGGCCTTGTTCATCTTCTTTGAGTGGATCGGTATCAAACGTCCAGTGAGACTTGTCGGGCGCACCGCGGAAGTCGAACCAGCGTAATGGATCTTCGCACAGACCGCCACTATAGACGGTGCTGTCCATCCAGATACCGGCATCACTCAGGGCATCGGCAATCTGATCAAACGGCTGCAGGCACCAGCCACCGGCGCGATAGGCGAACACATTGGCTTCGGAACATTCTTCCAACAGCTGTTTGGATTCGATGATCAGGCTGGCTTTTTCCCTGGCATCCAGATCATGCAGTCGATAGCGGCTGGTGTCGGTTATCCAGCTGCCATCCTGGTAGTCTGAGTCGAGCCAATGGGGATGGATATGCAGCTGAATACTGTGGCCCTTGAGTGACAGCTGATTCAGCTGCCTCTGAATGGCCGAGCGACGCAGTTGTAATTCCGGATGCTGGTGTTCGAGTTGCTTCAGACGAAGCAGATAGCAAGCGTCCACAAACAGGGTGATTTTGGGGGAGTGGCGGGTATTGGCAGTCTCAAGTGCAGCCACCAGAGCCTCGGTTGGGTGAAGCATACAATGCTCTACCGAACCGGTACGTTGACCAAAAAACAGTTCGTAATCCAGGCCAAGTAGCATCAAAGACATTCTGTCCCCCCGGTAAAGCAGCTTTAATCAGCGTTGGTTTGTGAAACGGTTCATATATCATCCTTGATAAGTGTGAACTGTCTCACAGTATAGCAGCTGATTCGGGAGTTGATCAGTTAATAATCAACAGGGCACAAAATATCTATTCATCGAGCCTGTTTCGAAAGTAGGCTTCGGCATCATCTGTGCTCAGCGGTTTGCTGAACAAATAGCCTTGTGCTTCATGACAGCGGCGCTGGCGCAGCAGCTCGGCTTGTTCGGGCTCTTCAACGCCTTCAGCGATGACGGTCAGCCCCAGACTCTGACCCATCACAATCACGGTATTGACGATGGTCTGTTTCTGCTCATTCTCAATCACATCACGAACGAACGACTGGTCAATTTTGAGCTTGTGAACCGGTAGCTGGGTCAGGTAGGACAGGGACGAATGCCCGGTTCCGAAGTCGTCGATGGCCAGGTCAATGTCCATAGCACGCAGTTCGTTGAGGTAATCAATCGCGCGGTCGGCTTGCTTCATGATGAAGCCTTCGGTGACTTCCAGTTCCAGATGCTCAGGCGGGAAGCCGGTATCGTTCAGCACGGTTTTCACTCGCTCGACCAGATTGCCTCGCTGTAGCTGAGGGCCGGCGATATTGACCGCCAGACGGCCAATGTTCAGACCTTGCTGCAGCCATTGGAGGCCTTGTTTACAGGCGGTGCGCAGCACCCATTCACCAATTTCATGGATCAGGCCAGAGTCTTCGGCAATCGGAATAAAGCGTGCCGGAGAAATAAAGCCCAGTTTGCTATGGTGCCAGCGCAGCAGTACTTCGGCACCGACACACTGTCCGGTGTTCAGATTGACCTGGGGTTGATACACCAGAAACAGCTCATTGCGAGCGATGGCCTGTCGGAGGTCGTTTTCCAGCATCACCCGATCAAAGGCCTCCTGGGTCATATTGCGGTCATAGAAACTGAAGGTGTCGCGACCGTCTTCCTTGGCCTTGTACATCGCGGCATCGGCATTACGCAGCAGTTCGGCGGGTGTGCTGCCATCCGTCGGGTAAATGCAGATGCCCAGCGAAGTGGTGACGGCAATCTTGTGGTCGCCGAGTTGGCTCGGCTGAGCCGCCAGATCAATCAGTTTGCGGGCCACCTGGGCGGCGTCGTCAGAGTTGGCGACCTGGTCCAGTATCACCACAAATTCGTCACCACTGACGCGCGCGACCGTGTCTTCGCATCGCACCACACTCGACAGCTTGGTTGCCAGTGATTGCAGCAGCTGATCACCCACCGGGTGTCCGAGACTGTCGTTGATGTGCTTGAAGTTGTCGATGTCGAGAAACATCACGGTGAAATGACTGTTGTGACGTTTGGCGCGGGAAATGGCTCGTTCGAGACGTTCGTTCAGCAGCAAACGGTTAGGCAGATCGGTCAGAGGATCGTGATGAGCCAGATGAGCCAGCTTTTCCTGTGACTGCTTGATCTGGCTGATGTCGGAGAACACCGCCACGTACTGAGCCAGGTGCCCGTGCTCGTCGTCAACCCGGGTGATGGTTTGCCACTCCGGCAATATCGAGCCGTCTTTGCGACGGTTCCAGATTTCACCGCGCCACTGGCCTGTGGCCGCCAGAGACTCCCACATTTGCTCGTAAAAGGCTGCATCGTGGCGACCCGAATTCAGAATGGCCGGCGTCTGGCCGATGATCTCGCTGCGCTCGTAGCCGAGGATATCGGTAAAGGCCTGGTTGATTTCCAGCACGACGGAATTGGCGTCCGTCACCATAATTCCTTCGTTGGTGTTGTCGAACACGATTCCGGCCAGCCGCAGGCGTTCGCGGATTTCACGGGTACGGCTCAGGTCTCTGACGGCCACCAGCATGGCGGTTGGGTTGTCTTGCTGATCCCGTACCAGCTTGACCGAGATTTCCAGCGGATGATCGGTGGGATTGTTCGGGTCGTCGGCTTCAAAGACGATGGTGGTTTCCTGACGATGGATCTGCGCCTGACACACCGGACAAGGCACGATCTCACCATGTGGGTGAACCAGTTGCTCGATGGGCATGCCGATGCAATCGTCGGGTGTTTTGTTGATGATGCGATAAAACGCGGCGTTGGCCCGCAAGAGGTTGCGATTCATGTCGATCAGGTAAAACGCGTCATCAAACTGGTCCATCGCCTGCACCCAGTCGCGATGGGCTTGCAGCAGCTGTTGCTCCGACTTCTTGCGAGCGGTGATGTCCTGAACAACGGTAATGTGCTGTTTCGGATCTTCGTCGGTTTCCCAGACGGCTGTGGCCGTGAGGTTGACCCAGACGACCGATCCGTTGCGGTGAATGTAGCGCTTCTCAAGGCTGTACTGGCTGACGTCGCCCGCCAGCAAACGACGAATCTGCTTTTTGTCGTTAACGACATCGCAACTGTGGGTCAGATCCCAGGTACTTTTGCACGTTTCCAGTTCGGCTCGGTCGTAGCCCAGCATGGCGCAATACTTGTGGTTCACTCGCAAGAAATTGCCCGTTGCAGAATCAATCAGCGCGACGCCAACCCCGGCCTGATCGAAAATGGTCCGCAAGGTTTGCTCATTCTTGCGCAGCTCGTTTTCGGTTTGCCGTTGTCGGGTAATGTTCTGGCCAGAGCTGAGCACGCCATCAGGACGGCCATGAGCATCATGCAGAATGGCGTTGTTCCAGGCGATCAGGTGGGAGTTGCCAAACCGGTCGGTGATGGTGTTTTCGAAGTACTCATAGTCCTGGGTGTTACCGCCTGCAATCTGTCTGAAGACATCCAGCACTTGCTGCACGTCGTCCTGTCCTGACAGGCAGGTTTCAAACCAGTTGCGGCCCATCAGCTCACTTTGGCTATAGCCCAACAGTTCGCAGGTGGCTCGATTGGCCATCACCACCCGACAATCGCGATCCAGCACCAGAATCAGCGTTTGCATGGTACGCAGATACTGGGCCTGCAAGTCACGTTCGGATCTGAGCGCCTGCTCGGCACGCTTGCGATCTGTGATGTCGAGCACCACACCGGAGAAACGCAGGCTCGTATCGTGAGGGGAGCCGCTTTCGATGCGTCCACGGGCACTGATCCAGCGCACGCGGCCTTCGCTGACTACACGGTATTCACTGGCATACCCCTTGCCGTGGGAAAGGGCTTCTTCGATGTCCTGACGTGCTTGCTGGCGATCTTCGTGGTGAATGCCCTGATAAATCGTCTCTATCTGAACCGGTTCGGTGGACTGGATGCGGAAGAAGCGGGCGAAACGATCATCGAAGAAGACCTTGTTGTGCTCAACGTCCCAGACCCAGATTCCGGCGCCCCCGGCGTCCAGGGCCAGTTGCAGATGCGCTTCGCTTTCCTGCAAGGCCAGCTCGGAGAATTTGCGGTCGGTAATGTTGACGTTGGTGATGGCCACCATGGCGTTGGGCAACGGTGTCACGTTCATATGGAACCAGCGATGTGCATCGTCACACTCGCAGGGGTATTCCAGCGAGAAATGATCGGCCTCCTGATCGAGAACCTGCTGAATCCCCTGCCAGGCCTGGTAACTGGTGCTCTTTGGATGCTTGCCTGACGCTTTCAGAATATCCAGATAATTCTGATCACCATCGTGGTCACAGACGATACGACAGGAATCCTCGCATTGGGCGCAGTGGAAGTTTTTCCAGCGTTCATTGGTGGTGATGATGTTGCCGTTGCGGTTGACCACGGCAATCTCGGCATTGATGGAATTCAGAATGCCTCGTTTCAGCTGTTCCGATTCGTTGCGGGCGTTCTCGGCCATGATGCGATCAGATATGTTGGTCTGGGTGCCCCAGAGGCGAATCAGCAAACCGCTTTCAATCACTGCAGTCAGGTCATTGCTGTACCAGCTGCTGATGCCGTTTTGATCTTCGGAACGCGTTGTGTATTCGCTGAATACGTAATTGCGCTCAATCCATTCCTGCAGAAATCTTTCGTCGGTACAGCCCGACTGGATATGCAGTTGCTCAACGGTCAACCCCTGCATGGCCTCGGCATCACGGTAGCCATAGCGCTGGGCCATGACCTCATTGGCGGTCACCAGCCTGGCCTGGAGTAACTGGCTGACCTGTGTTTCCAGTGGCAGGGTAATATCGATGGGCGTGTCCGGTTCAATGGAGAAAACCGTTTCTTTGGTGTGGGTGACAAAGCTGCGATAGCGCTCTTCACTTTCTGCCAGTTTGTGCCGCGCCCGCACTTCAGCGGTGATGATGTGGCCTTCTGCCACCAGCAGGCAGACGTCGCCGGAATCATTGATCACCGGCGACAATGAGAAGTCGATGATATCGGTCTCGTCGCCATGCTCCAGAGCGGTTTTGTAGCAGACCTTGTTGCCGTTATTGGCTTGTTCAAACGCCTGCCTGATATGAAACTGGAATTCGCTGTTATTGGCCCACAAGGGATATTCATTGAATTTGAGGCCACGATAATGGTCTGGGTCGAGTTTGAAATAGGCCAGTGCCGTCTTGTTGACGTCGATGACCGAGCCGTCGGGTTGCAAAAGCCCGATCAGCTGGGTGGTGGTGTCAAAGATCGCCTTGAGTCGTTCATGGTGCTGCTGGCGCTCGTGCTCTGCTTCCTTCACCATTCGCAGGTCACGGGCAATACCGAACGTACCCAGTACCTCATCATTGACCATGACAGGACCTTTGGTGGTCAGAAATGGCGTTGGCTCACCGTTGAGCAAGACTTCTTCTTCAAAGGTTTCGAAGCGTTCTTCCTGAATCAGTCTTTGATCTGCACAGGTGAGCTGGTCGGCGACTTCCCTGGGAAAGAGAGCGTAATCGTCCTTGCCCAGAATGTCGCTGATCGGCATTTGCAGCAAATCGGCCATGCCCTGGTTGCCGATCAGATACCGGCCCTGACGATCCTTGATAAAAATCGAGTCGCTTGAACCATGAACCACCGCATTGAGCAGCGCTGAGGTTCGGTCATTCTGCTGGCGCTGAAGCTGATGTTCCGTAATGTCCTGAATGGTGCCCACCGAGCGGTTGGGGCGGCTGTTGTCACCAAGCCAGGTCTGGAAGTGCACTCTCACATAACGGGTGTGATGGCGTCGTGTCTGCAGTCGAAAAACATGCTCCATCGATGTCTGACACGTCAATGACAGCCTGTAGGCCTCATCAAAGCCCTGACGGTCTTCCGGGTGCAGCCATTCCAGTGCCTGCTCGTAGGAAGGCTGTCCCATTTCTGGCTGCAGATCGAAAATGGCGAAGGTTTCATCCGACCACCAGAGGGAATGAGTGGTCAGATCAAGCTCCCAGCTGCCGATGTGTGCAACTTGCTGAGAGGTTTTCAGGCGTTCCATCACCGCCCGAAACTGCTTCTCACGCTGCAATTCCTTTCGGGTTTCCAGCAGCTGCTGTTCACGCTCTTCCAGCATGGCTCGCAACTGTTGGACCTGACGGTCATAGAGCTGTTTGACGATGTCATGACGGGTAATCAGACCGACGATTTGTTCGTTGTTGTCAGTGACCAGCAAACGACGAATGCCCTTGCTCGCCATCAGTGCCATGGCATCCGGCAGTGTTTGATCAGCATGGACACAGGTAACCGGCTGCACCATCACCTCACGCAGTACCAACTGATTCAGGGACACTTCAGCATCGTAGCGTTTGACCAGATCGCGCTCGGTAAAGACACCGATGGGGTGGTTGTCTTCGGCAACGACGACGCAGGAAATGTTCTTTGAAGTCATCAGCTCCAGCGCATCATGGGTGGAATCTTCCGGGCCCATGGTCAACACGCCTCGGGTCATCAGGCTGCCTACGTCCTTGAAGCGAACCAGAAACTCATTGCCCAGATGATTGAGAAAGTCGCCCTCAGTGGTGATGCCCAGCAGTCGGTCGGATTCATCCGTCACCAGCAAGTGACGAAAACCATGGCGTGCCAGCAATCGATAGCCATCCTGATAATCCATATCCGGTCGGGCGCTGAGCGGCGGTTTCCCCATAATGTGACTGACCGGGGTGGTAGCGGGGTTCTGATCCCGGAACGCCATCAGCACAGCATCCCGTTCGGTGACGATCCCCACTGCGTGGTCAACACGGTCTGTAATGACAACAGCGCTGATGCGTTTCTCTCTCATTACACCGAGTGCGTCTGCGGCGGTGCTGTTGACGTCAACGCACGTCGCAGGGGAGGTCATGATGTCTTTCAGCAGCAGGGAATCCATAGGGCGATGCTCAATACCAATCATCAGAAGAAAAATCTGGAAATAAAACGGTGCGACTGTGCTGTACGTCCGTATTTGAACAGGTATAGCTGATATTTTTGTTGTTAAATATGGCTAATTGCGCCAGCACAGTACAACCGGGTTATTCTAGGCGAGTAATGAAGAATACCCGCCGGAACATTACAAAAAGTCACAAATATTATTCTGCTTTAAAAGCAAAGCAATTTATTCCTATTTCATATTGCCAGTAACCGCAGGTTTGTTGATCTGAATTGATTTCAGAGAGGCGAATCTGTGCATGAGAAGACCAAAAATCCCTGATGGATGCTGTGGTCGTGGCCGGGTGAGCATACCCGCGCAGCAGCACTGCTCCGCTACAAGGCGGGTCAGACGCTGGTGAACGCAAGATGCCAGCGTACTGCCTCGGTCACCCAACGATTTGAGAAATTTTGTACCAAAAATGCGCTGAACCTTCCTGTTCCAGAAGTGAATGAGTTGTATTCAAAGTCCTTCTGGATCGCGTCAGTTTAACAGACTGGATATTCGTATTCCTTGGTTGATCAATATCTGAAATATGCCGGTGGAATATCAGAATATATATCCGGGATAAACCCGTTTTATTAACCGGCAGTTATTTATATGGAAGCGATTATTACATGAGATGAATCGTATTCTCTTTTATGGCATCCGGTGCCGGGTTGCGACCGTCAAGTCACTCGTTGATCAAATGCTCACTCAAGGTATGCTGGCAGCCAAAATCAGCTGATGCTGATACCTCAGTCATGAATCGGAACCGGAATGGAGGAGACAGGATGAAACACTGGTTGTTGCTGTGTTGCGTGGGATTAGCCTTGCTGGGATGCAGTGAACAGGAACCCTGGATGTCTCCCAGTGCCCAACCGGCTCTGGTTCCAGGGCAATCCATGTCAGCAAAAATGCCGTTTGCAGATTACGTCACCCAGAGTGAGTTACGACTATTAGCGGCGATGGAAGGCATGGCAATCAGCGGTCAGCACGTCGGTTTTATCGGTGGCTACACCGCACAAGAGGCGGCTGCCATGCGAGCACCGTTTGAATGGCGCGGCGATCAAACGGCGTGTTTCCCGACGGAACAATCCGCCGTCGACACAACGATGTCGGGTGACGCACATCAGGCAGGAGAGCCTGATCCAACAGCAGCAACCGACCCTGCCATCGCTCCTGCCACAATGGGCGCAGGTAAAGGCTTTCTGTTGATTCACGGCCTCACCGATTCCCCGTACAGCCTGCGTGCCACGGCCGAATCCCTGCGAGAAACTTATCCCTGTTCCTTGATTCGCGCAGTATTGCTACCCGGCCACGGTACCTGGCCCGGTGACTCGCTGACCATGAGTCATCAGGACTGGCGCACCATCGTTGACTACGGCGTCAACAGCTTCCAACACGAAGACGCAGTCACCAGCCTTTATATGGTCGGCTTTTCCACTGGCACGTCACTGACGGTGGACTATCTCAGTCGCCACCCGGTACCTGCAGAGCAACCCCGCGACGACAAAATCCACGGCGCGGTGATGATGGCCGCCGCGGTAAAAGCCAACAGCTCAATCGCATTTCTGGCCCCCTGGGTACGCCACGTCACCACCTGGATGAGCCACCATAAAGAACAAGACGCCATTCGTTACGAATCCTTCTCCTACCACGCCGCTGCCGAGTTCTATTTGCTGACAGAAGACATGGTGCAACCCGCCAACGCCCTGACCGTACCCGTGATGATGGTCGTACCCGCCGATGACACCACCGTCGATACCCAAGCCGCACGAGAATTCTTCTGTTACGCCAACCAAAATGGCGAACCCGTCGAGCGCAAACTGCTGCTCTGGTATGCCTCCATCGACGAGCAAATCAATCAGGAAATCTCAGCCAATCCGGCGTTGAACTGCGACAACATCGTCGAAGTCTCACCGCTGGCCATGGAAGCTTCCTACCAGACCCTGAACCAATCTCACCTGGGCGTATTAACTCCCCCCACCGACAGCCACTACGGCCTTAACGGCAAATACCGCCACTGCAAATACTACGAAACCAACGGCACAGAAGCCGATTTCCAGGCCTGCCAAACCGACAATCAAAACTCCGTATTTGGCGAAAACTACAGCCTGGTGGAAGAACAGGGCAAACTCAACGGACGCTACCTGCGCCGAGGCACCTTTAACCCGGAATACGACGCCATGATCGAAAAAGTCGTGTGTTTTGTGGATGAAGAATGCGAGCTGGAGACGGTGCTTTAATTGGCTGGATCAAATGTGCTGCTCACCCTTCTCGTTCCCACGCTCCCGAGGCTGTGAAAGTATTCGATGGTATTCTGCCTTCGAATACTTTCCGTTGAAGGTTCTTCGATGACCCGCCGTTACCAGAGAAAACACAGTCGAGAACAA
>PBNY01000099.1 GCA_002723385.1 Oceanospirillaceae bacterium
AAGGAACTGGAACTGATAGGCATTCAGTGGGGTATTGTCACTAATAAACCGAGACGTTTCACTGAACCTTTATTGGAACGACTCGGCATTGAGGCTCAAAGTGTTGTCTGTGGTGATGATGTGGAACAGGCCAAACCCGCTCCGGATGCACTGCTACTGGGAGCCAAACAACTCGACTGCAACCCGTCAAGTTGCTGGTACGTTGGCGATCACAAACGCGATATCGACGCCGCCAAAGCCGCTGACATGTTCAGTATTGCCGCACTGTTCGGATACATCGAGCCACACGACCAGCCGGAAAACTGGGGCGCCGACGCCCTGATTGAACGCCCGGATCAACTCTTGAACCTGCTTTGAACGACCAACAGGAAAACTCTTGATGAATAGCTCTACCCAGCCGCTGGCTGGACGCCAGATTCTTGTCACCGGTGCCGGTTATGGTATCGGACGAACCGCTGCTCTGACGTATGCCCGCGCTGGCGCAACCGTTCTGCTGCTTGGCCGCACCCAGGAAGCGTTGAACGACACTTACGACCTGATTGAAGCCGAAAGCCTGCCTCAGGCCGTCGTCATACCGTTTGATCTGGAAGAAAAAAACGAAGAACCCTACCGCCAACTGGGCAATCTGATCGAAGAGAATTTTGGCTATCTTGACGGTGTGCTTTTGAATGCCAGCGTATTGGGACAACGCGCTCCGCTGGAAAGCGCTCACGTCGACACCTGGCAAAAGGTCATGCAAATCAATGTCAACGGTCAGCTTGCGTTGATGAAGCATATGCTGCCCCTGCTCCGACAAGCACCCAATGATGCATCTGTCATCTTCACCAGCAGTAGCGTTGGCAGAAAAGGCAAGGCTTATTGGGGAGCCTATGCAGTGTCCAAATTTGCCACCGAGGGTTTGATGCAGGTGATGGCCGAAGAACTGGAGAACACCAGTCAGGTTCGTGTCAACGCCATCAACCCGGGCGCCACACGCACTGGCATGAGAGCGGCAGCCTATCCAGCGGAAAATCCGGCAGAACTGACCACTCCAGAGGAAATAATGCCTTTGTATCTGTTCCTGATGAGCCCGACATCTGAGGGTATCCACGGACAGAGCCTGGATGCACAAGGCGATAGTGCATTTGTCATCCCAGACGCCTGATAGCTCAACGTCCTTCGGTTAGCGCCCAACGGGGTCGCAGAGTCAACCGTAGATAATGCTGGTCTGGACACTCTTGGCCAGCAACTTACCTTCGGGAGCCCAGATTTCTGCACTGGACGAACTGATTCCACCCTCACCGAAATTCACCTTTGAGTGATAGCCCACAAAACTATCAGAGGCCAAAGTCGTCACCGGATTGGCGAAATGGATACTCCAGCTGACCGTCGACAGGGGTTTAAAGCCCTCATAGAAAGGTGATGCAGTCGGCGGCCATGAATCAATCAAACACACCAAGTGAGATTCTGTAAGCTGCACTGGTGTTTCATTGAAGCGCATCCATCCCCCCAACTCAGGCACATCTGTTCCTGAAAATGGCATACCCTTCGTTGCAACGTAGGCTTCAAACATACCGAAGAAATCCGGAAGATCATCCCCAACCAGCAGCCTGGAATCGGCAATAGTCGGCAGGTTTGGTGCAATGAAAGTGTCAATGTGAACCGCTGACTCCAACATTCTGACGAAGTCACCCTTTGCCACAGCGCGAATTTTTCCATCCTGAACCAGTCGCACCTGCTTGATGCAAACCGTCTTTCCATTCGCAAACTCTTCAACGTCGAGGTTATAGGGCTTCAATGCTTCGAAAGGCCGGACAAAACTGACGTCCAGATTTCTCAGCACACGGTCACCATCCACTCCGGCCATCAGAGCCTGGCACAAGATAGCCCCCGTCAAACCACCAAAGGTGGTGCGCCCCTGTCCCCAGGATTCGGGGACCAGCGGCCTCTCACCACATTCCACCGTCGCCAATATCTCGTCGATATGCATTGAAACGTCTCCTGCTGCTCGTGTTTTTCCTCATGCGCCTTCTGAAATATCTTTGCATACAACTATTTCGTGCACAAAATAAAATTTTAAATTTGAACAGAATCGGTCCGATGACTCACAAGCGCGCCAGCAACCCTTTTAGCTGCGCCACTTCTTGCTCAGTGAAATCACACAGAAACTTGTCATTCGCTGGCTCCATCACTGCATGGATGGATTGAGCGATCCCATGACCTTCTTCTGTCAAACTCAGCCGGACAGAACGGCGGTCATTTTCATCTTGCTGGCGTTCAATCAACTTCATGGCACACAGGCGATCAACAACACCCGTCAACGTGGCACCATCCAAAGCAGTCAGCTCTCCGAGTTCACTCGCGGCAAGATCATCAAGGCCATACATAAAATTCAGTACTTTGCCCTGCACTGCCGTCACACCAAACGGCTCCACTTCCTGCTTCCAGCAACGGGTTGCTGACTTCGCTGAGCGAGTCAGCAAATGAAAAATACAGTCATTTGGCGCCATGATGAACCACCTGTCACTATCAAACCAAAGCAAGTTTTTCCCACACAGTTTTTATGGTTTAAAAACCTGACTTTCGAGAATAAATTCAAACAAAGCCTACAAAAAATGAGAATTGTGTCATATTTTAAAGGTATAACAGCCGCTGAGACTACAGAGTCTGGACAGCAAATCCGTGTAGGAGTAACTTTTCTTGTATGGAACCGCTGGTCAATCAGACTCCCACTGACCAGCCTTATTGCAAGGATGAGCTCGCCATGACACACGCTGTAAAAGCATTTCAAAACTCCCATGAGGGAGTAACGCCGTTGCACGCAGGGTCTATTCTGCGTCCGGCGACCAGCCACACCCTGACACCGGAATTTCGACGCGAGTTGAGCAACGCACTCATCAAACACGATGGGGCCATGCTGTTTTTTTCGATCGACCAATTTCACGAACTGACTGCCAGTTTTGGCGCCAACGCTTCGGATCAGATCGTAAACCGGGTTCTTGAGGCTATCCGCAACCGGATTCGATCCTCAGATGCCAGCTGCCGCTACCACAACAACATCGTGGTGATGCTCTCCAACACCAGTGTGAAAAGTGCCCATCAGGTCGCTGACCGCATGAGAGAAACCATGGCCAATCTGACTTTCTGGCTGGGTAGAGAGCAGCACAAAATCACCGTCAGTATTGGGTACACCGGCGTCAATAAAGAAGACAACCGAGACTCCATTCTTGCCCGGGCAGATTTGTGGCTTTCCGATCAGTTGGGCCACCACCATATCGAGAACAAAACGGCAACAGACGGTAACCGCCTGATGCACCTTTGCATTGCCTGATGATCAATCCTCGGCTTTCTTGCGTGGGCCGTTAGCATGCTGACGAACTTTCTGGCGCTTTTGGTGGCGCTGAAAGTTCTGTTTTTCCTTGCCAATCAGGCGATGAATCTTCTTGCGTTCAATCCCCACCGAGTCTGCCAGATCATTTAATTCGCGCTGACTGAGTTCCACCCAGGTTCCAACAGGAATGTTGGACGGCATGAAAATACAGCCATAGCGAACACGCTTAAGGCGACTGACCTCCACACCCTGGCTTTCCCACAGACGCCGAACTTCACGATTCCGCCCCTCCATCAAGACAACGTGATACCACTTGTTTTGACCTTCGCCATCGAAGTACTGAACATCTGTAAACTTGGCCATACCATCATCCAGAAGCACCCCTTCCTTCAAACGCTCAATCATGGCCTCGTCCACGTTACCCCGAACCCGAACTGCATATTCACGATCAACGCCCGTCGACGGGTGCATCAGTTTGTTGGCCAGCTCACCATCGGTTGTGAACAGCAACAGCCCACTGGTATTAATATCCAGTCGGCCAACGTTAATCCAGCGCTCGCCCTTGGTCTTTGGCAAGTGATCAAATACGGTAGGACGTCCATCCGGATCGGTTCGGGAGCACACTTCACCCACCGGCTTGTTGTAGGCCAGCACCCGGCGAGACCGACCAGCATCCTCCAGCTTGACTGGTCGCCCATCAACACGAATATCGTCGTGACGATCAGCCCGATCTCCCAGCACAGCGGTTTTTCCATTCAGGCTGACCCGGCCATCAGCAATCCAGCGTTCGGCCTCGCGGCGAGAGCTGGAAATTGCGGCCAGAGCGAGCAGTTTTTGTATACGTTCTTTCATGTATTCTCTGATTTTGTATGTCCATCGGGCTTCTTTGCATCCAATGGAGTGTCTTGTTCGTCCTGCGACTCAGACAGGCGGCTGATTAAATCCCCAAATCGCTTGGGCCGCTCGCCATTTGAATCACCAAACAGGTTGGTTTCCACTTGTGCCACCAGGGCATCCGCCTGCTGCAAATCCTCTGCGGTCGTTTCCAAAACATTTTCCTGAGTAGCATCTTCAGTCTCTGAATCATCTTCCAGGATACGCGCAGCAGGTACATCATCATCCAGATCAAGCTGTCGATTAGCTTCACCCAGCGCCTGAATCTCGCTTAATGGCGGCAGCTCTTCCAGATTCTGCATACCAAAATAGTCCAAAAACAGTGGCGTTGTTGCGAAAAGTGCCGGTTTGCCAGGTACATCCCGATGCCCGACGACCTTTACCCATTCTCTTTCCAGCAAAGTCTTGATGATTCCGGTGCTAACCGACACACCGCGAACATCTTCAATCTCTCCCCGAGTCACCGGCTGCCGATAAGCAATCAATGCCAGCGTTTCCAGCAGGGCACGGGAATAACGTGGCGGCTTCTCGTCCCAGAGGCGCGATACCCATGGCATCAGAGCGCTGCGTACTTGCAGGCGATAACCACTGGCAACCTGCAACAATTCCACACCACGCCCGGCAAGATCCCCCTTGAGTTCATCCAGAGCAGCCTGAACGTGCTGACGATCCGGAATACTGCCATCTGGCAATGGCTCTGCCTGAAAAAGCTCAACAAAGCGTGCTATCGAAACCGGAGTGCGGTTTGCCAGCAGAATCGCCTCAACAACAGACTTCAGCTCAATTCGGCTCATTCATGTCTCCCGAGTCCGCCTGCTCCCAAATGTCCTCAGAGTCCGACACACCCGATTGAGCAAGACGAATGTGGATCGGCCCAAACGGGTCTTGCTGAACCAGTTCAAGCAGGGACTCCTTGACCAGTTCCAGCATCGCCAGAAACGTCACCACGACGCCACCGCGCCCCTCTCCAGACAAAAGCAACTCCTTGAACCCCAGGAAAATACCAGGCTCCAGCTGATCAAGGATTGCGCTCATACGCTCTCGGGTCGACAACAGTTCAGGGGTAACTTCATGTTGCTCGAATCGCTCTGAACGTCTCAATACATCAGCCATGGCAATCATCAGCTCAGTCATATTGACCGGAGGATGAATTTTACGCTGAGCCGTTCGCTGCACCTCTACGGACGCCGGGGTCGTATCACGTTCAAGCCGGGGAAGACCATCAAGATCTTCCGCGGCGAGTTTGAACTGTTCGTATTCCAGCAAACGTCGTATCAATTCAGCTTTTGGATCTTCCCCGTCTTCGTCATCCTCCGATTGATTCCTCGGCAAGACAGCGCGGCTCTTGATCTCCATCAGCATGGATGCCATGACCAGGTACTCTCCGGCCAGCTCGAGTTGCAGAGCCTGCATCGCGTCGATATAGGCCATGTACTGATCCACAATATCCGACACATTGACCGAGAGGATATCGAGGTTCTGCTTTCGGATCAGGTAAAGCAGCAGATCCAGCGGGCCTTCGAATTGTTCAAGAATGATTTCCAACGCATCAGGCGGGATGTACAGATCCAGAGGCAACTGAGTCATCGGCTGGCCTTGAACCAGAGCGAACGGCATTTCCTGCTGTTGCCCTACACCGCTTTGCCCTGTAGACGACGCTGATGACTCCGCCATAAAAGGCTACCGATAATCCAGATCCAAAGCGCTACGAACAGCATCGAGGGTCGGACGAATATCGTTCCGACTTTCCTCGGCAGCGTCTGCGATCAACCCCAATACCAGCTCCCGATCCTGCTGATAACGTTCGGCCTTGAGACGCATGGGTTCAAACACCTCAGCCAGGCGATCAGACACCCGGCGCTTGCACTCGGCACAACCGAGGGAACCAGCACGACACTGGGATTCGATCTCGGACCGAGCCTCCTCCAGAGTGTACTCTTCATGCAAACGCCAGACTTCACAGTGGTCGGGGTTGCCTGCGTCAGTGGCATGCGCCCGTGCCGGGTCTGTTGGGATCTTGCGTACCTTTTTGTCAATTTGCTCTGGCTTGGCCAGCATTGGAATCAGGAATAGCGGATGATCTGCCGCCAATTCAGGATGAGGGGCTTCATTCGCCGCGTCACTGTAATCATCCATTCGATCCGGTTCCGACAGGATCGCGACACCGGTTCCCTCCAGGTAACCCAACAACCGCTCCTGATCGGAAAGTGTCAGATTCGATTGTTCCTGAACCAGGGCCCGAGCCGTTTCAAGAGCGTCACCATCACCATGGGAACGATAGGCCTTGCGCAATTCCTTGTAGAGCTTCCCGGTCTTCTTGCCCAGCTTTTTAATCGCTGCTTCGGCATTGGACTCAAAATCATCCTCTCGACCATAGAGATGATTGAAGCGACGAGCTATCTGTCGGCTCAGTTCAAGCGAGGAAATTGTCTCGTCTTTTGCAAAAACCCGACTGGCACGCAGTCCAAGAATGGACGCGGCACGCAGCAAAGAAACAGATGCCTCTGCCCAGCTGATCGATTCCTTGTCATTTTCCAGTCTTGCCGCTCGCTCTAACCAGGAACGAGAAACTGAGCCGGAAAACAGCAGTTGTAACTCCGACAATTCCGACACCTTGCTCTCAAGCACCAGGGTGGCAGCACCGGGTTCAACACCGGCTGCCAGCAAATCCACGACACGAGACAGCGCCGATTCCGAAACGTCTTCGCAGGTGTTGTCCAGCAACCGCAACTGCAGGTCACCGACCACGAAATAGCACTCTTTCTGATGCTGCCAGCGTAGCCAGTGATGCAAGGTATGGCGGTAATCCCCCATAGACAGAGGATGCCCCGGTACCGTTATGGCGACCAGGCGATTGTCAGAGTCCAAAGTTGTTTCCTCATTTAACCCGGTTGCCGAACAGCCTCGTTCCAACCCGGTTTCAACGTCGCTTGAGCGTGTCGCCATTCGACACGCTGATGGGTGGCAAGATTAACGTATCGGTGCGATGCCGACAGCTTCGCGAAGCTGGGCGATCAATGGCTGGCTGACCTGACGCGCTTTTTCAGCACCTACCTGCAAGGCTTCTTCGATATCAGCAGGGCGTTCCAGCAAATCATTGTACTGTTCACGCGCTTCAGCCAGCTCGGCATTAACCAGTTCAAACAGCTGCTTCTTGGCATCTCCCCAACCGATACCGTCCGCAAAAGCCTGACGCATGTCGGCGGTTTGCTCCGCAGTGGCGAAGGCTTGCCAAATCTGGAACACAGTCGAGGTATCTGGATCCTTGGCTTCGCCCGGCTCCAACAGGTTGGTCTTGATCTTGTTGATATGCTTCTTCAGCTGCTTTTCTGGCAAGAACAACGGAATGGTATTGCCGTAGCTCTTGCTCATCTTGCGCCCATCAAGTCCCTGAAGAACAGCGACGTGCTCGTCGACCTGATAGTTTGGCAATGTCAACAAGGGTTCTTTCTTGCAATAAATATGGTTAAAGCGCTGCGCCATGTCGCGAGCCATTTCCACGTGCTGAATCTGGTCTTTGCCGACCGGAACCACATTGGCGTTGAACATCAGAATATCGGCCGCCATTAAAACCGGGTAGCTGAACAAACCCATCGTGATTGCCTTGTCGGCGTCTTCGCCTTCAGCCACATTGGCGTCCACAGCAGCCTTGTACGCATGGGCGCGATTCATCAAACCCTTGGCACACACGCAGGTCAGCAACCAGGTAAGCTCCGTAATTTCGGCAATATCGGATTGACGGTAGAAAACCGTTGAATTGACATCCAGTCCAAGAGCCAGCCAGGTTGCCGCAATCTCGCGAGTGGATTGCTGTACAGCGGCAGGATCCTGACATTTGATCAGTGCGTGATAATCCGCCAGAAAATAGAAGGATTCGATATCGGTATCACGGCTGGCTTCGATGGCCGGGCGAATAGCGCCCACGTAGTTCCCAAGGTGTGGAGTACCAGTGGTGGTAATGCCGGTGAGAACGCGCTGTTTGGTCATGACTTGTCCGGTTTTCAGTAATTACAAAATCGCAATCATACCGGTTTTAACCTGACCTCAACAGCCGTCTATTGACCGCCCCCATACCGGTTCACATTCCGCAAACAGCGGCACCAAAGGCCAGCATCGAAACGCGCAGACGCTGGCGAGAAGCTGCGTCGCATGGGGAGAAAACCGACTATTCCGATGCTTCAGTCCAGAAAAACACTGGCATCGCCCACACCCTGACGCACCAGAACCGGTGATTCTTCCGTCATATCCACAACAGTGGTGGCTTCAAAGCCGCAGTAGCCGCCATCAACGATCAAATCGAGCTGATTTTCGAGCGTCTGGCGAATGTCGTAAGGGTCAGACAAAGGCAGGTCGTCACCCGGCATAATCAGGGAACTGGTCATAACCGGCTCACCCATCTCCTCCAACAGTGCCATGGCGATTGCATTGTCGGGTACACGGATGCCGATGGTGCGTTTCTTTGGATTCATCAACAAGCGCGGCACTTCTTTGGTCGCGGGAAGAATAAACGTGTAGGCACCCGGTGTGTGCGCCTTCAGGAGCCGATACTGCGTGTTGTCAACCTTGGCGAACGAGGACAACTCGGACAGGTCGCGGCACAGCAAAGTGAAATTGTGGCGAGCGTCCAACTGACGCATACGCTGAACACGCTCGGTCGCCTTCTTATCCCCTACCCGACAGGCAAGAGCATAGGCGCAATCGGTTGGAAATACGGCTAAACCACCCTGGCGAATAATATCAGCAGCCTGACGAATCAAACGGGCTTGCGGATTCTCAGGGTGGATTTGGAAAAACTGACTCATTAGTAGTCCTTGTTGTTATTCGATAAAGGCATCCAAACGTTATGACTGCCAGGCGCTCCATACGGGAGGAACATCAGCCGGGAAGGCGGGCATAACTCCCAGCTCCAGTCCATAGCGATTTGGGCCATGGAAGTCACTGCCGCAGGAACCCTTCAGCCCCATTTCCTTCGCGAGCGCACACATTTGGCCGCGCTGGTTGTTGTCCATCTGACCGTAGGCGACTTCCATCGCAGAACCACCAGCAGCGATAAAATCTTTCAGGCAAGCTTTTAATTTGGTTCGCGTCATATTGTACAAGTGCGCGTGCGCCATGACGGCAACGCCACCGCTATCCACAATCCACTCAACGGCTTGCTTCATATCTGGCCACATTGCTTTGACGTCACCCACCTTGCCAGCACCCAAATAGCGACTGAACGCCTGGTTCATGCTGTTTACATGTCCCTGATTAATCAGGTGCTGGGCAAAATGCGGACGCCCAACCTGGTCACCACCGGCCAGTAATTCGACCGCTCTCAGGTCAATTTCTGCCCCGATGCGCTTGGACAGGCGTTCGGCAATAACTCCGGCCCGACGCTGTCGTGCCTCACTCTGAGACTGCTCTGCCTGCTGTATTACGGCAGATTGGGGGTCAAAGTTCAGCCCCACTATGTGAAGTGTGATGCCGCTCCACACTGCTGACAGCTCGATGCCGGGGATCAGGGTTACTCCAAGGGAACTGGCCGTCTCTCTGGCCTGTCTGTATCCAGCGAAGGTGTCGTGATCAGTGATCGCCAGTGTCTGAATTCCGCGAGCTGCGGCTTCTGCGACCAGTTTCTCGGGTGCCCAGTCGCCGTCGGATGCAGTGGTGTGGCAGTGTAGATCAATAGGAGAAGTCACGTGGACGCTGTACTCTGGTTACGCCATAATCCGCCCATTGTAAATGCAGCCAGGCGTCTTGCCCATTATGAAGTTACTGATCGATTTCCTGCCGATTGTGGTTTTCTTTCTGGTCTACAAATCAGCTCCAGAATTTATCGAACTGATCTCTCCCATCCTGAACAGTGGTCAGATTGATTATCTGAACAGTCTGGAACCCATCATTTTGGCCACCGCCGTGTTGATTCCAGCCACCGCTCTGCAAATTGCCTACACTCGAATGACCACCGGCAAATTTGAAAAAATGCACCTGATCACTCTGGCCCTGGTCATTGTGATGGGGGGCGCGACTGTCATGCTGCAAGACAAAACATTCATCCAATGGAAGCCTACGGTAGTGAACTGGTTGTTCGCAGCCGGTTTCCTGGGCACACACTGGATAACCGGAAAAACACTGCTTGAGCGCATGATGGGCCAGAATCTGACATTGCCCGCACCGGTATGGGTTCAGTTGAACTACGCCTGGTCTGCTTTCTTTGTTTTCAGTGGCCTGGCAAACCTGTACGTCGCATACAACTTCGACGAAGACATCTGGGTAAACTTCAAACTGTTCGGGCTTTTGGGATTAACGATTGTGTTTATCATAGCCCAGAGCTTGTATCTCTATCGTTTTATCAACCAAGAGGAACGCTAAGCCATGTGGTACGCCATCATCAGCCAGGATATTGAAAACAGTCTCGAAAAACGCTTAGCCGCCCGCCCAGCTCACATTGATCGCCTGAAAGCTCTCGCCGCTGAAGACCGCTTGCTGATTGCAGGGCCGCACCCGGCTATTGATTCTGAAGATCCGGGCGAAGCCGGCTTTACCGGGTCTCTGGTTGTAGCCCGCTTTGATTCTCTGGAGGATGCACAGGCGTGGGCTGACGCAGATCCGTACATCGAGGCCGGAGTCTATGAACAGGTCATCGTGAAGCCGTACAAGAAAGTTCTGCCTTAAGACCGTACTGACCCAGAATCCAGCAAGGAACCGACTGTGAAATCAATACTGATTGCTCTGCTGTTGATCACCTCTGGTATCAGCAGCGCGGAAGCCAGCGGCGAAGTTCGTTACGTAACCGATCAAATGTGGCTACAACTACGCAGTGGCCCATCTTCCGGCCACCGTATTCTTCAGACACTGAAAACCGGTGCACCGCTGACCATTCTCGAGGAAGACAAGGACAAGGGATACGCCAGGGTGACGACCTCTCGTGGCAAAGAGGGCTGGGTGCTCATTCGCTATCTGGTGAGAACCCCGGTTGCCAGAGTACGACTTGCCAAGGCAGAGGAAACCCTGACCCGACTGAGTGCTGAACTGGAGCAAACCAAAGCCTTGCTGGCAGAGTCCAATAGCAGCCTGGAAGCCCTGAAATCGGAAAAATCAGAGCTGGAACAGACCTTCAGCACGACCAGCAAAGAACTCGATCAGATCAGGACATTGTCATCCAACGCCATCGAACTGGATGCCAAAAGCAAGAAGCTGACCATGCGCAATCAGGAACTGGAAATTCAACTCGAAGCATTAAGCGCCGAAAATGCCGAACTGAGCGACGACCGCGATAGCACTTACCTGTTGTACGGTGGTGGTCTCGTTGTTCTGGGCATTTTGGGCGGGCTGATATTACCGTCACTCCGTCTCAGAAAAAGCAACGATAGCTGGGCCTGAGCGCCTGGCTAACGCCGGACCATCCAAGGATTTACCTCATGATATCTACCTGCAAACATTTGATGTTCGCTGCGGCCTGCCTGTTTGTCGCGCAACTGAGTCTCGCTGCTGACTCGACCGACCCGGGCAAAATGGAAGCCGCTGTCACAGCAAAAACCGTCAAACTGCTGATGAAGACCAACAAGGGGAATATTGAACTGGAACTGGACGCCGCCAAGGCCCCGGTCTCGGTAGAAAATTTCCTGACCTATGTGGATAGCCAGCACTACCACAACACCTTATTTCACCGTGTCATTCCAAATTTCATGATTCAGGGCGGTGGCTATACCCAGGACATGCGCCAGAAAGCTACCTTGCCCCCCATTATCAATGAAGCGGACAACGGCCTGACCAATGTGCGCGGCACTCTGGCAATGGCACGTCGCGGGGACAAGGATTCTGCCACCAGCCAGTTTTTCATCAACCTGACCAATAACCGTTTCCTGAACCATGGTTATCGTGACTTCGGCTACGCCGTCTTTGGCAAGGTCACTGCCGGTATGGACGTTGTTGACGCCATTGCAGCCGTCAAGACCCTGCCCGGTGACCAGCCGGTAGAAGCAATCGTTATCGAAAGCGTTGAACGCATTGTCGAGCCGCAGACAGCGTCAAAGTAGAATACCAAGCAGCAACGGCACACTGATGAACGACAGCAGTGTCGACATCACAACCACTCCGGCGATGGCTTCAGGCTGTCGCTGGAAACGTTCCGCAAACAGGTAGTTGAACACCGCAACCGGCATGGATGACTGGATCAACACCACACCCCGCTCCACGCCCTCCAGATTCAAAACCCAGCAAACCACCAGACCCACCAACAGGCCACCGCCAATCCGAATGGTGCTGTACAACAATGCGGTTTTCCACTGCTTGACCTCAAGACGCTGGAGCGATACCCCCAACGCAATCAGCATCAGGGGAATCGCCATTCCACCAATCAGCTGCGCTGAATTCAGAATCGGTTCCGGCAGCTGCCATCCTTGCCACAGCAGAATGACCGCAAGCACCACCGCATACAGGATCGGCATCTTGGCGATGGCTGACCAGCCTCCCGCTTCCTTCCCCCCCGCCATCAGGGTGCCGACCGGGAAATGCGCCAGAGACAGCACCATAAAAAATGCCAACGCCAGAGCCAGTCCTTCATCACCAAAGGCCAGCATGCAAACCGGCAAACCCATATTGCCGACATTGGGGAATACAAAAGAAGGCAGATACACTCGCACGCTGTCGCCCAACAGCGGCGGAATCAGGTATCCGAGAATAGCCATCAGAACCGCGATCAAAACACACGCCTGCGCAGAACGTTGAAACGCGTTGAGATCCAGCTCAACGGTGCTGAGCGTCGCCAGCATCAAACAGGGAGCGGCGACATTCAAAACCAGGCGCGCAACAAATTCGGCATCAAAACCATAGCCCTTGCGCGCCCACCCGTAGCCAATCGCCGCGCACACCAGAACCGGTGCCATTATTGAGAAAATGTTATAAATCATCGCAGGATTGTACGGCATGATGCTGGGCAGGTCGCCTGAACAGACCGGGACAATGGATCTCAAAATCGGTATGCTCCGATCTTTTGCCCAACATCGTGACCCAAAAATCCATCACCCCACCAGATCTGGATTGGCGCGAGGACGGTCAACCCGTCGCGTCAGCGTTCGGCGACACCTACTTCTCGGTCGAGAATGGCCTTGAAGAAAGCCGCTACGTTTTCCTGAATCACAACGGCCTGCCAGACCGCTGGCAAAATCACCCAGGTGCCTTTCGCATCATCGAAACCGGCTTTGGTACCGGACTCAACTTCCTGATGACCTGGCAGGCTTTCCGGCAGTCAGCTCCTGAAAACTGCTGGCTCGAATACACCAGCATCGAGAAATTTCCTCTGAGCAAAGATCAACTGATTCAGGCGCAGGCACTGTGGCCAGAACTGGGGGATCTCACCGAGCGGTTACTGCAGCAATATCCGGATGCCATTCCCGGCCTTCACCGTCTGGTCTGGCCAGACGCCCGCATCGCGCTGACACTGGCACTTGGTGATGTGCATGACATCCTTCCGCAATTGAACGGCCCGGTTCACGCCTGGTACCTCGACGGGTTTGCTCCCTCTTGCAACCCCGATATGTGGACGGATGCCCTGTTCTCGCAAATGCGGCGCTTGTGCAGAGCAACCGCGTCTCAAAACACAGCCTCTGAGGCCCAACGACAAACCACCTGCGCCACATTTACCTCGGCGGGCATTGTTCGAAGAGGCATGATTGGAGCAGGCTTCCAGGTATCCAAGGTGCCCGGTTTTGGCCGCAAACGGGAAATGCTGGAAGCTCGCTATTGCCAAACTTCCGGGCCTGAGCGCCCTGCACGATTTGATGGCAAGCCCTGGCTCACATCCGAAAACCATTTTCAAAAATCGAACAAAGAGATTGTTGTCATTGGCGCCGGGCTGGCCGGGTGTACCAGCGCCCGAGCACTGGCCGAACGGGGCTGGAAAGTGACGGTGCTGGACAAGGCCGGGATCAGTAACGGGGGCTCAGGCAACCCTCAGGGTGGCCTGTATGTGAAACTGGCCGCCAATGATCAGGCGGTTCACAGCGACTTTTACCTGCAGGCCTTCCAGTACGCGACCAAAGCCATCACACGAATACTGGGCGACGGCGATGCTTCTCAGCACAGCTGGCGGCAATGCGGTGTGCTGCAACTGGCTTCAAACGCGGCCGAGGCCGAGAGACAGCAGCGCTTTCTGGACGTTCAGGCCTTACCGGAAAATCTGGTCACATCTCTGGATGCACAGCAGGCCAGCGAGCTGGCGGGCATCACGCTCACACAGGGAGGCCTGTTTTACCCCGATGCAGGATGGGTCAACCCACGACACCTGTGCCATCAGATGTTGCAACACCCGAACATCAGCATTCGCTCCCAAGCGGTAACAGAATTGACCTTCGACGATGACCACTGGATCTTGAAACTCGGCGATACGGAAGTATTGAACAGTGAACAGGTCGTGCTTGCTGCAGCGTACGAAGCAAAAACGTTGATTCCAGAGGCCTGGCTACCACTCAAATCCATCCGGGGACAGCTGAGTTACCTGAACGCCGAACAAGTGCCGTCTCCCAACACAGTGCTCTGTGGCCAGAGCTACATGGCACCAGTAGCCACCGGACAGCCCTGGCTGGTTATGGGAGCGACGTACAACCTGAATGACAATGATCCGGAACCGAGATTCACCGATCACGAAACCAACCTGTCCCACCTGGGTGAATTCGGCCCCTCCATGCCCGCGGCCACTCTGGATCTGATCAAGGGCAGCCGGGTTGGATTCCGATGCACCACACCGGATTACCTGCCACTGGTCGGCGCAATCCCGGTGACCAGGGAATTCGTCAACAGCTACAAACCCATGATCCGCAATGCCAAACAAATCCCTCCAGTGTCGGCTCCGAACTATACCGGGCTATGGCTGAACGCGGGGCATGGCTCCCGCGGTCTGGCGTCGACTCCCCTCTGCGCCGAGTTACTGGCCACGCAAATAGAACAAACTGCATTGCCGGTCAGTACCGACGTCGCAGAAGCTTTGTGGCCAGGCCGTTTTTTACTGAGAGACATGGTTCGGCGGCGTTTGCCGAAAGAATGGTATGAGTAGACCGCCGAATCAGGTTTGATCAGAGGCCGTGACGCTGGATCAGGTCGCTGAGCTGGATGTGGCAGGTTCCGGTGTCGGGATCAAACAGCACCGCGGCTTTTCCGGTTTGCAGTTGTCTGAATATGTGCTGTTTCTTGTCTTCCAGGGAATATTCGTAATCACCATAGTCCGTTCCCTCACGAGTCACGAACTCTTCGATCACACCATCCAGAGCATCTTTTGACAGTTTCTCGTATGGAACTGGAATCACACCGGAGGATGGGCTGTCATCAAAGTGCAAAGCCTGCCTCCCGTTCCCACTCACAACTCATTCGCAGATCACCATCAGACGGCGTGTGGCCTTTTTCAACCAGCCAGTTGAAGGTGTGCTTGCCCGAAAGTTCGGTTTCAAGATGAACCGTGGCAGACAGCCAGTACATGGATTTGAGCAGTGACTCAAACTGCTTGAGCCAGCATTCCCACTCGTATTCAACGGCACGGTAAGACGCTGCAAAGTGGATCAATTGGGTTTGATAGGTACCAGAAAATACACTGTCTCCCGGCATCGAAAACATGTCCCGACACAGCAGCGACCACTCATCATCAATGGCACTTGGCAGCGAACGAATCACCGCCGCATTTGCACGACGGTGATCGCGAGCAATAAAGTCGTTAACGGTTGGCGAATGACGGATCACGCCGTAAACGACCGACTCCTGATCAAACTGGGACACACACAAATCCTTACTTACGCAGAAGAGCCAATAATAACGGAAAGTATTAAAGGGTAAAAACCACCTACAGGTGAAGTAATCACAAGCCTGTCACATGAACATAAAAAAACCCCGATGGCAAACCATCAGGGTTTTGTTATCGCAAGAAAGTCTTACTTCACGACGTCAGCGATACGACGACGAGCGAAGGTACCCGGTGCGTCTTCGATGACCTCCAGGCCACCGCTGCCCGGCTCGCGAGCATCAACCATTTCCATATCACCTTGCTTGACCACCCACTCCTGCCAATCCAGCCACCAGGAGCCTTCATTATGCTTGGCTTCGCGGTACCACTCTTCAGAGCTTTCTGGCAGCTTGTCGTTGGTCCAATAACCGTATTTCTTCTTGTGCGGCGGGTTAACAATACCGGCAATGTGACCGGAGCCGCCCAATACGAAGCGGGTATCGCCACCGACGACGGTCGCACCCTTGTACGTACCTTCCCACACAGCAATGTGATCCTGAGCACAGGAGATGAAGTATTTCGGCGCAGTAATCTTGCTCAGATCAAGCTTCACACCATCCAGCTCAATGCCATTTGGCTCGATCAGCTTGTTCTCCAGATACATGTTACGCAGGTAGAAGGAGTGCATAGCTGCTGGCAGGTTGGTGCTGTCAGTATTCCAGTACAACAGGTCAAACGCAGCCGGGCGCTCACCCAGCAGATAGTTATTCACGAAGAATGACCAGAACAGATCGTTCTCACGCAGCGTGTTGAAGCTGAACGCCATTTGGCGACCATCGTAGAAACCCATTGCATCCATCTGCTTTTCCAATGCAGAGATGGCCGTTTCATTGATGAATACGCCGATTTCGCCAGGCTGGGAGAAATCCATCAGAGTGGTCAGGAATGTGGCGGACTTGATGGTGGTCTTGCGCTTTTTCTTCAGGTACGCCATCGCAGTGGACAACAAGGTGCCACCAACACAGTAACCAATGGCGTTAACGCCTTTTTCACCGGTCTCTTTTTCAATCGCTTCCGCAGCAGCAATCGGACCTTCCAGCATGTAATTTTCGAAATTCTTTTCGCGCAGCTCAGGACCGGCGTTAACCCAGGAAATCACGAATACGGTGTGACCCTGATCAACCAGCCATTTCAGGAATGAGTTGTCTTCACGCAGATCAAGAACGTAGTACTTGTTGATGAATGGTGGAACCACCAGCAACGGACGCTTGTATACCTGAGGCGTGCTTGGGGTGTACTGGATCAACTGCATGATGTCGTTCTGATAAACGACCTTGCCCGGTGTTACAGCAACGTTACGGCCCACCTGGAACGCTGTGGTGTCGGTCATGGTAACGTTCAGAGCACCTTCGGCGCTGCCTTCCATGTCTTTCATCAGCTGGGTCATGCCTTTTGCAAGGTTCTGACCGCCGGTTTCCATGGTCTTGCGGATCACTTCCGGGTTCATGTTCGGGAAGTTGGTTGGCGCCATGGCGTTCACATACTGACGCACAAAGTACTCAACCTTCTGGCGAGTGTGCTCGTCCAGACCGTCGGTATCATCAATCATCTTCATCAAGGCATTACCCTGAATCAGGTACAGCTGCTTGATGTAATCGAATACCGGGTTTTCACTCCACTCTTCGTTTTTGAAACGACGATCGGAGCGATCAGGTGTTACAACAGGTTGTGTTTCCTGCCCAAGGAAGCGTAATACCGTGTTCTGATACAACTCTTGCTGCTGTTGCATCATTTCCAACTGGTCGGCCATCAACTTGGATGGATTTTCCAGCATTGCTGTACCTACTTCGCGCAACGCTTCGGAAAAATCGGCCAGAACACTGGCAGATGGATCTTCTGCAGAACTTGGCTGGGTGATTGCCTTTTCCCAGAATCGACCATATTGCTCAGCCAGACGACCCGACATCTCGTAAAAGTCGCTAACCGCAGTCTCCATATTTTCCTTTGGCTTAGTCATAAAATACCCATTGTAGTAAGACACACTCAAAAAAAAGGCCACCCCAAGGGTGGCCCCTGCTAACAAAGCCTGAAATTAAGCTTTGCTAGACTTGGTAGCTGGCTTGGCAGTAGTAGCAGTAGTCGCAGCAGTAGTGCGAGCTTCTTCTACGATAGACTCAACCTTGGTTTTGAAGTCCATAGCCATGTCAGAGAAAACCTTGGCATCGTCCATGATTTTCTTGTTCAGAGCGCTAGCAGCTTCAGCTTGAGCAGCAGTGAAAGACTGCATGCTTTCAGCGTCTTTGATTTCAGATGCTTTTTTCATCTGGTCCAGACCCATTTCCGCGTAGCTCTTGATAGCGTTCAGTTGGAAATCAGTCATTTTTTCCATGTTTTCAACGAACAAGCTGTTGAACTTGGTCATTGGAGCGTACATGGTTTTGGCCTGTTCGGTGAAAGCGTTCACGATAGTGTCTTGCATGGTATTTATTCCTTCAAAAATTAAGGGGTTTGCAACTCTTGCAAGGCCAATATACGTCAGCGCCGTTTACACTTAAATGACAGCAAGTGTTACCTGACCCAATTTGTTACCTATTTTCCCACACAATCGTTACCGTTATTCCCAAGATACCCACAAAACCGCAAAACCAATAACCAAACGCTATATAAGAACCATTCTAACAGTCGTTATATTCTAACAGGCGTTAAGTTTTATCTGACACCTGTCCAGTCATCGAATCAAACATCATTTTCTGGAACCGATTCATGGTATCCATACTTTGACTGAATAGAGGCTGATACAAAGACATTGGGTCATAACCCTCTTCCCCGGCTTTCATTTTCTCCATCATCTGGGAAAAAACCTCTTGCTGGAGCTGTTGCACGTCCGGCCATCCCATCAAGCGGCGAAATTCTTCCGGGGTCATGTCAAAGGTTACATTCACTTTCATATTTTTATTCCTTATTTGGCTATCCAGTCTCGTTTTGAGTCAATTTTCGACTTTCACGTTTAATCCTTTCCAGGCCACGACGAAAGCGGTCAATGACGACAAAGCCGCGAACACAAAAACCAGACTACCCCCCAATGGTTCCCACAGCAAGCCACTCAGCCATGCTCCCAATGCACCGCCCAAACCAAAACCTGACGCCGAAAACAGCGCCTGCCCGCGTCCTTGCAGATGATTTGGGAATAAGACAGGTACATAACGTATGCAAACAGCATGAAGCATTGCGAAGCTGAAAGCATGGAACAATTGAGCCAACACCAGTACAGCCACGCTGTCTGGAGCCCAGGCAATCATTAACCAGCGAGTTGTCGTCAACATCAGGCTGATCAATAACCAGCTGCGTAATGAAAAGCGATTCAGAAACCAGCGGATTTTCCAGAACAACCCGACTTCCGCAGCAACCCCCAGGGCCCAAAGAACCCCGATTAAAGAAGCACTGTAATCATGTTCTTCCAGATAAATACTGTAAAACGTATATAGAGGGCCGTGACTGACTTGCAGCAGCATATTAACCAATAGAAAGGCGATAACAGGCCCTGAATACATACTACTGAAGAAGGATTTGTCGCTTGTTGATTTACTGGAAGGTACGGCCTCGACTGAAATCTTATAGGTGTTAGATAAAATCGCCATCATTAGCACTAACATGATGACAGGTAACCAATCCAATGGTGCGAAATCAAAAAGTGTTCCTAAAAGTAACACCGTAATAACAAACCCCACCGATCCCCAGAGTCGAATCTGACTGTAATCCTCGACTCTGTTCTCGATCACCTTCATCGTCAGCACTTCGTATTGGGGCAGCATGGCCGACCAGAAAAAGCCGTAGCCCAGCATGACAAACAACACCTGCCAGAAACCATCGGCCAGCCAGATGAGTGTAAACAAGGCCGGAGCCATCAAACCGGCCAGCCGCGCCATTTTCAGCGGGGAATCCAGATGCGACGCCCAATGCGCCCACAGATTCGGCGCAACAATACGAATCATCGAAAAACCGGCCAGCAAGGCACCTATTTCCTCGGCCTCAAAGCCTCTGTGCTGCAGATACAGCCCCCAGAATGGAAGAATGCAGCCCACTAGCGAAAAAAACAGGAAATAGAAGGTGGCCAGCGCGTGGCGTGTTCCAGAATCAGAACGGGAGGTCATGACTGTGCTCTATGGTCAGGTAATGGCGGTTTGAGGTGATTGCTGCTGGCAGCATAACGCCTGACACGGGATTTGACCGAGACCTGAATAGGCTGGTGAAGGTTTGAAGAACCGGGAAAAGGTACAAAAGGCAGAGAGCGCAGGCCCACGAACCCGCAGAAACAGCGACCGGCATTGCACCAGCCGCTGGAGTCAATCAGGCATTCTCGTTAACGGTCAATCCGCCAATCCCTTGATGACCGGCGTCTGGCACTGCACATCACCATTCTGGCCACGGTTTCGCATAAAGTGATCCAGCAACACGATCGCAGTCATGGCCTCTGCAATTGGCGTTGCACGAATGCCCACACACGGGTCGTGACGCCCCTTGGTAATTACTTCAATCGAATTGCCATCAACATCAATGGAACGCCCCGGAATCACCAGACTGGAGGTTGGCTTGAGAGCAATGTGCGCAACCAGATCCTGACCGGTGGAAATACCGCCGATGATGCCGCCGGAGTGATTGCTGAGGAAACCCTCTGGAGTCATTTCATCGCGATGTTCAGTGCCTTTCTGCGCGACCACGTCAAAACCGTCACCAATCTCAACACCTTTCACCGCATTGATGCTCATCAGGGCATGAGCCAGGTCCGCATCCAGACGATCAAAGATCGGCTCACCCCACCCGGGCTTCATACCGGTCGCAACCACAGAAATACGGGCACCGACCGAGTTACCTTCTTTACGCAGGGCGTTCATGTAGTCTTCCATCTCGGAAACCTTGGCGGCATCCGGGCAGAAGAACGGGTTATTCTCGACTTCATTCCAGTCGAACTGCTCCGCCTTGATCGGCCCCAGCTGCGACAGATAGCCACGAATCTCCACGCCTTGTGCGGCCAACGCCTTCTTGGCAATCGCACCGGCTGCCACTCGCATGGCAGTCTCGCGAGCTGACGAACGACCACCACCACGGTAATCGCGGAAACCGTACTTCTGGTTGTAGGAATAATCGGCGTGAGCAGGACGGAAAGTCCGTTCAATATTGGAGTAGTCCCTGGAGCGCTGGTCGGTGTTCTCGATCAGCAAGCCAATTGGCGTGCCAGTGGTTTTCCCTTCAAACACCCCCGACATGATACGGACTTCATCCGCTTCACGGCGCTGAGTGGTAAAACGGGAGGTACCGGGCTTGCGGCGATCCAGATC
>PBNY01000100.1 GCA_002723385.1 Oceanospirillaceae bacterium
GATGCCAAGACCGGCCGCCGCCTGTGGAGCTACTCGCACCGCCTGCCCGACGACATTCGCCCCTGCTGTGACGTGGTCAACCGTGGTGCGGCGATCTACGGCGACAAGATTTTCTTCGGTACGCTGGACGCCGGCATCATCGCCCTGAACAAGGAAACCGGTAAGCGCGTCTGGAAGAAGCGTTTTGGTGACTACGAAGCGGGCTACACCATGACCGGCGCACCAACGCTGGTAAAAGACAAGAAAACCGGCAAGGTATTGCTGATTCACGGTTCTTCCGGTGACGAATTCGGCGTGGTTGGCAAACTGTTCGCCCGCGACCCGGATACGGGTGAAGAGATCTGGATGCGTCCATTCGTTGAAGGCCACTACGGTCGCCTGAATGGCAAGAAGAGCACCCCGACTGGTGACGTGAAAGCCCCAAGCTGGCCGGACGATCCCAACTCACCAACCGGCAAGGTTGAAGCCTGGAGCCACGGTGGCGGCGCACCATGGCAGAGCGCCAGCTACGACGTTGAGACCAACACCATCATTGTCGGCGCAGGTAACCCGGCGCCATGGAATGGTTGGGCACGGACGGCTGAAGGTGGCGATCCCAAAGACTTCGACAGCCTCTACACCTCCGGTCAGGTTGGTGTTGACCCAACCACCGGTGAAGTAAAGTGGTTCTACCAGCACACACCAAACGATGCCTGGGATTTCTCCGGCAACAACGAACTGGTGCTGTTTGAATACAAGGAAAAAGGCAAGACCGTCAAGGCAACGGCTCACGCTGACCGTAACGGCTTCTTCTACGTGATCGATCGTAAAGACGGCAGCTTTATTCGTGGCTTCCCATTTGTCGACAACATCACCTGGGCCAAGGGCATCGACCCGAAAACCGGTCGCCCAATCGAAGTGGAAGGCCAGCGTCCACCGAAGCCAGCACCCGGAGAGGCCCGTGGTAAATCCGTTGAGGTTTCTCCCCCCTTCCTCGGCGGCAAAAACTGGAACCCAATGGCTTACAGCCAGGATACTGGCCTGTTCTATGTGCCAGGTAACCACTGGAAAGAAGACTACTGGACAGAAAAAGTGGCCTACAAGAAAGGCGCGGCGTACCTGGGCATGGGCTTCCGTATCCGCAAGATGTACGACGACCACGTCGGTATCCTGCGCGCCATGGACCCGAAAACCGGCAAAGTGGCCTGGGAACACAAAGAGAAACTGCCACTGTGGGCAGGCGTACTGGCCACCAAGGGCAATCTGGTCTTCACCGGTACCAGCGATGGTTACCTGAAAGCCTTCAACGCCAAGAACGGTAAAGAGGTTTGGAAGTTCCAGACCGGTTCCGGCATCATCGCGCCGCCAATCACCTGGGAACAGGATGGCGAGCAGTACATTGGTGTGACCTCCGGATACGGTGGTGCAGTGCCTTTGTGGGGTGGCGACATGGCTGACCTGACCAAGCCAGTACCGCAAGGTGGCTCGTTCTGGGTCTTCAAACTGCCAAGCTGGGATGTGGCTTCCAAGTAAGCACATCGTCTGTCAGACAGCGACGCGGGTCGCTGTCTGTTACTTCATCGCTAACCGGAGAATTCCCATGTCTGTTCAAACCTCAAAACTGGGCTCAGCTATCCTGGTCTGCGGTCTTGCCACGGCTGCCTCGCACGTCATGGCTGAAGACGATTACCAGTCCCCACAAATCAATGGCTGTGTGATCGAGCCAGAAACGCAATGTCCTGGTGCTGACCTGCGTGGCGCCGATCTCAGCAATATGGATTTGTCCCGCGCCAATCTCAGTGGTGCCAATCTGACCGGAGCCAACCTGGCTCACACTCGCCTGATGGACGCTAACCTCAGTAAAGCCACGCTGGATCAGGCCGACCTGACCCGTGCGGATATTCGCCACGCCAATATGCGCGGCGCCAGCGTCAAAAATGCTCGTCTGGTGGCAGCCAATGCCTACACCACTTTTGCCCAGGTGGCCGATTTCAGCGGCTCAGATATGACAGGAATCAACTTTGAATTTGCTCGTGTCAGCAAAGCGCACTTTATTGGCGCAACGCTGGATGCGGCCAACTTTGAAATGGCCTGGGCCACCAAGGTCAATATGAAAGATGCCTCACTGAAGCAAGCAAACCTGCAGGAAGCCAAGCTGTCCGGTTCCAACTTTGACGGCGTGGACATGCGTGGTGCCCGTCGACATTACGCCAACTTCATGGACATCAATATGGAGAACTGCCAGGGCTGCCCTGTGGATTGGCAGAAGTAACGTCTATGCCTCAGGTCGCGACATCACACCTGGCTGAATCACACCGTACTGGATCGCCAGGTGCACCAGTTCACCGGATGAACGGACGCCCAACTTGTTCTTCAACAAGGTCGCATAATTTGAAATGGTCTTGCTGCTCAGGGAAAGAGTGTCTGCAATCTGATTAACCGACTCCCCCTTGGCCAGCAACACAAACACCTCGAATTCGCGTCGGGTCATATCCGGCAAGGCATGGGATTGAGCCTGTGAAGCATTCGAGCCAGGACGGCGAAAAACCAGCTGCATCGACAATTCGTGTTCAATATAGCGTCGGCCAGCAGCGACTGAACGCGCCGCATTCAGAAGCACCGTGGGTTCACACCGTTTGGACACGTACCCCAGAGCACCAGCATCCAGTGCCTGCTGCACCATGGACGTTTCCTCGTACATGGAGAAAAACAGAATCGGCAAATCGGGTTGCTTACGCAGCAGCCTCGCCGTCAACTCCAGTCCCGACATCCCCGGCAAGTTGGCATCCACAACCACCAGCTGAAAACGCCCCGAGTCAAAACCGGCGTAGGCTGACTCGGCAGAATCTGCTTCTTCAATATGGGCATCAGGGAAAGCCGTCTGCAGCAGACCCGTGCACCCCTGACGTAACATGGCGTGGTCATCGACAATCAGAATATTCATGGGCTTCACCGATAGATACATCTCATCAAAATTATGAGAAGCCCATAAAAAAACGACCATTCCACTGCTGCTACAAAGCAACGTCGAATGGTCGTTCGTCAGGAGTACTGGGAAATCATCCCGAAGGCGTTTCCCGAATTTCCCAAATAGCGTCGGGAGCGCTCTTAGCGAGCAGCGACTTCGTGACGCTTAGGCAGTTTGAAGGTCCACACAGAGCCACCCTGGTTCAGGTGCTTGACGCGCTTGGCGACTTCACCACCCCACAGAGGGACCGCACCACCCCAACCGGACACAACCGCGATGTACTGCTCGCCGTCCTGATCCCAGGTGATGGGCGTACCGACAATACCGGAGCCAGTGTTGAACTTGTACACCATCTCACCGGTCTTGGCGTCGAATGCCATCAAGTAACCTTCTGGATTACCAGTGAAGACCAAACCACCAGCCGTTGTCATCACACCGCCCCACAGAGGTGCGCTGTTTTCGTAGCGCCATACTTCTTTTCCGGTCTTAGGGTCGATTGCACGCAGAATACCGATGTATTCTTCGTTGATTGGTTTGAGGGTGAAACCTGCACCCATGAAAGCAGCGCCTTTCTTATACGCTGTAGGCTCATTCCAGATGTCCATTTCCCATTCGTTAGAAGGAACGTAGAACAAACCGGTGTCCTTATTGTAAGCCATCGGATTACAGTTTTTGCCACCCAGAAAAGCAGGAGCTGCTACAACGGTAGACCCCTTCTTGCCATCTTTGCTGGCAGCCGGGTTACCAGGACGGTTGGCATCAACAAAAATCGGGCGACCGTTCTTGTCCAGACCCTTGGCCCAGGAGATTTTGTCTACGAATGGGAAGCCACGGATGAAGTCACCGTCGGTACGATCCAGAACATAGAAGAAACCGTTACGGTCAGCGGTTGCTGCTGCCTTGACGGTTTTTCCTTTGTCTTTGTAGTCGAACGGAATCAGTTCGTTTACGCCGTCATAATCCCAGCCGTCGTGTGGCGTGGTCTGGAAGTGCCACTTGATGGAACCGTCATCCGGATCAATCGCTACACGAGAAGAGGAGAACAGGTTGTCACCAGGACGCAGGTGAGAGTTCCATGGCGCCGGGTTACCAGTACCGAACAACAGCAGATCCTGATCCGGGTCGTAAGTACCGCCTAACCAGGTTGCTGCGCCACCGGACTTCCACAGGTCGCCAGGCCAGGTCTTGCCAGCTTTACCGCCAGAAATGCCGTTTTCAACTTTCTTGCCGTTTTTCCAGACATAGCCCATGTGGCCTTCAACCGTTGGTCGAGTCCACGCCAGCTTGCCAGTTTTGGCATCGTACGCTTCGACTTTACCGACGATACCGAATTCACCACCGGAAACACCGGTAATGACTTTGCCTTTCACCACGATGGGCGCAGCAGAGATGGAATAACCGGCTTTGTAGTCAGCGACTTTTTTCTTCCAGACGGTTTTACCCGTTTTGTTGTTCAGAGCCACCAGCTTGGCGTCCAGAGTACCGAAGATCACCAGATCACCGTACAGGGCAACACCCCGGTTGATCACGTCACAACAAGGCATGATGTTTTCTGGAAGACGTGCATCGTACTGCCACAGCTCTTCACCGGTTTTTACGTCAATCGCGAATACGCGAGAGTAAGACGCCGATACGTACATAACGCCATCTTTCACCATAGGCTGGGATTCCTGGCCGCGCTGCTTCTCACCACCGAATGAGAAACCCCATACCGGCGTCAAATCCTGAACAGTCTTGGCATTCACTTTATCCAATGGACTGTAGCGCTGACCACGCAGACCCATACCATAACTGACAACATCGCCAGTGGTTTTCTGGTCATTCAGAATATCGTTATCGGTAACACCCGCCTGCACAGAGCCGACCGTTGAGATGGCGGCAAAGAGTGTGGACAGTGCCAGACCCTTCAAACCAAGTGCGGTAGTTTTCATTGCGTTCTCCTTTGATCAGGATTTTTTTATTCGTGATAAAGCCCGCGCCGAACCGCACCGTTGGCAGCCTCGGGAGGCGAATTCTTGGCAGTAACCGGAGAATCTGGCCCTTCTCCTCCAGATACACGATTATTGTTGGCTCAGGCACGAAACCGTCCTATTCCTCCGGAGTTGGTTTTTCCTAGTCCCTTGGTAGCAATCCCCATACCTCCGTAGTACAAACTCGGCATATCACTCGCGATTACCCGTCATTTCCCTTTATTTCCTGCCCCTCACTTACCTCTCACTCACCGATCACCGATCTTCGTGGTCAACTCTGATTTCAGCCATGCCCTTATTTTTTTCATCACATCAAACAGAGACCGGTTTCTGGCCAGAAATGACACAGTTTTAACCTTTTCAAGGCTCAAAATGAGTCAGGTCTTGGCGCTCGCACAGAAGCTGTCGTAGAGTTACGCCCCTGTGACTTATTCAGCCAGGATTCAGGAAAAATGAAGCAAACCAAGATATTGCTGCCAGAAACCGAGATGCCGACCCACTGGTATAACGTGGTCGCTGATCTGAACAACCCGCCCGCGCCTCCAATGGGGCCAGACGGCAACATTCTCGACCCATCCGCCATGTCCGCCATCTTTGCCGATCCGATTGTGGAACAGGAGATGTCGGCACAGCGCTGGATCGAAATCCCTGAACCTGTACGCGAGATCTATCAGCAGTGGCGTCCAACGCCGATGTTCCGTGCTCACCGTCTGGAAGAAGCACTAGGCACACCGGCCAAGATCTACTACAAATACGAAGGCATCAGCCCAGCCGGTTCTCACAAGCTGAACTCGGCGGTTCCTCAGGCCTACTACAACAAGAAGGCGGGCATTAACCGTCTGACCACCGAAACCGGTGCAGGCCAATGGGGTTCTTCCATCTCTCTGGCCGGTCAGATGTTCGGTATCGACGTGCGCGTCTTTATGGTGAAAGTCAGCTACAACCAGAAGCCATTCCGTCGCTCCATGATGCAAACCTGGGGTGGTGAAGTTCTGGCCAGCCCAACCGACATCACGGAAACCGGCCGTCGTATTCTGGCCGAAGACCCCGACAACCAGGGTTCACTGGGCATCGCCATTTCAGAAGCGGTAGAAGAAGCCGTAGGCCGTGAAGACACCAAGTACAGCCTGGGTTCAGTACTGAACCACGTCCTGTTACACCAGACCATCATTGGCCTGGAAGCCCAGAAGCAGTTCGCACTGGTGGGTGATTCGCCGGATATGATCTTCGCCCCTTGTGGCGGCGGCTCCAACTTCGGTGGTGTGGCGTTCCCGTTCTTTGCCGACGAAGCAGCCGGTGGTAAAGCCACCCGTCTGGTCGCGGTTGAGCCAACCTCTTGCCCAACCCTGACCAAAGGCCACTACGCCTACGATTTCGGTGACACCGTCGGTCATACCCCAATGACGCTGCAATACACGCTGGGCCATGACTTTATGCCACCGGGCATCCACGCGGGTGGCCTGCGCTACCACGGTGCGTCCCAGTTGGTGTCCCAGATGTATCACGAGAAGCTGATTGAAGCGGTAGCCGTTCCTCAGGTCGCCACGTTTGAAGCAGGCGTTCAGTTTGCCCGCGCCGAAGGCATTATTCCGGCACCGGAATCCAACCACGCCATTCGTGCCTGTATCGACGAAGCGCTGCGGTGTAAGGAATCTGGCGAAGAGAAGACGCTGTTCTTCAACCTGTCAGGTCACGGCCACTTCGATATGGTTTCCTACGACAAGTACTTCAGCGAACAGCTGGAAGATTACGAATACCCTCAGTCAGAAATCGACGCCGCTCTGGAGCGTCTGCCCAAGGTGAAAGCCTGATCTGACACATGCCAGCAGCCAACACTCTGTGGTGGTGGCTGGCGTGGTTTAACAACTCAGGATCAGCTCTTCTTACCCGCCCCTTCAGCAATACGTTTGACCACCCTCGACGCCGCGACAAAACCGAACGTCCCCGTCACCATGGTGGCTGCACCGAAGCCAGAGGCACAGTCCAGTCGCGTACTGTCCCCGGCAAACGATTTGGTCTGACACACGCTGCCGTCACTTTGCGGATAGCTCAATTGCTCGGTTGAAAACACACAGGGCACCGAATAATTACGACTGGCATTGCGCGAGAAACCATACTCACGACGCAGCAAGGAACGCACTTTGCGCGCCAGCGGATCATTGAAGGTTTTGTTCAGATCACCAATCTGGATCTGGGTTGGATCACTCTGACCACCAGCCGCTCCGGTGGTAACGATACGAATTTTGTTGCGCTTGCAATGGGCAATCAGGGCAGCCTTGTTCTTCACGCTGTCGATGCAATCCACCACATAATCGTAGCCCACCTGTTCTTCAGACGGCCCCAGCAGGTCACGCATATTGCTGGTGGTCAGAAAATCGACCACGGCCTTCACATCGCAATCAGGATTGATGTCCAGTAAACGCTGAGCCACGGCCTCTACTTTCAGTTGGCCGACCGTGTGCTTTAACGCGTGAATCTGGCGATTGGTGTTGGTCACGCAAATATCGTCAAGATCAATCAGGGTAATCGCACCAACACCGGAACGGGCCAGAGCCTCAGCAGCCCATGAACCAACGCCACCGATACCGATAACACACACTCTGGCTTGAGACAGGCGCTCAAGACCATCAACACCGTAAAGACGGCCGATACCACCAAAGCGATCCAGATAGTCACTGTTCACGTACAACACCTTAAAGAAAACGACTTGTGAGTACGCAATTTGAAGGGAGATAAAGCGCACTCCGGGAAAAGGCCCCGGAGTATAACGAAGAGATCAGAGTTGAGAGAACTGGGCTTTGGATGGGAAGCGCAACCAACGGGAAGTTTCGCTGATTCTCTGGAGGGAGATTTCGTCTTGCTGAAAAGCCTTCGCCAGTTGCTTTTGCTGATCAGCTGGCAGCTCACCCAGCAGGCCCTGCTTGACTCCAGGCACCGGAGCAATGCGGGCGGTGAGTGACTGAACCATCATTTCCAGAAAACCGTGTGCCAGATTGGCATGTTCATAGTGATTGATAGTGACCGAAACACCGCTATCGGTGCGTTCAAAACCAACGATATCACCTTGCTTCAGAGGCGCTTTCACCAGGTTGAAGAAGGTATCGAATTCTTGTTCGTAGGTTGCCCAGGTGGCTTCGCCCTGGGCGACCGCCATGGCATCCAGCCACATCTGACGGAAACGACGGGGAGATACCTTGTCAGTCGCGACTTTCATCTCGAGACGAGTGCCGTTGCGCACAGTCACACCACCAGCCAGCTCATCGGCATTGGTCAAGCCAACCAGAAACCAGGTTTTACCCAGAATTTCAAACTCGCCAACGCGGGGGGCACCCAAAGCGAAGGCATCACAAGCCAACACACACAATAAAAACGATAACATCTTCTTCATGGTACAACCCCTGGCACTTTCCAACGCCAATATAATCCGTTGTGTCCGATGTCGTATTGTCCGACAACAAGGTTACTCTAACCAAGTCACCGGTCTATTACTGTGCCCGCATCACAAAACGAAAGGGCACATCAAATTCAAATTCGTCGCCGTCAAGAATCTCTGGAATCGCAGGGTATGGAGACGCTGCTTCAGCCGCTTTAATGGCCGCTTTATCCAGAGAACTGTGCTCAGATGTTTCTACGATTTGGGCCATCTTCAAGGTGCCATCACGGTTGAGTAAAACACTCACCCGGGTAACACCCTGGAGCTTGCGTTTCAGCGCGCTGCGAGGGTATTTCACCTTGGCATTGGCCTGATTCAGCATGTTTCGGTAGTAGCTACTCTCGGCCAACTGGCGCTCAACTCGCAACATCTGTTCCTGACGCTCACGCTCTGCCGCTTCGGCAGCTTGACGAGCCGCCTCTTCCGCCGCAAGGCGCTGTGCTTCCAGCTCCTCTGGCGTCGGCCCGGTTTCTTCGGCTACGTCTTCCACTGTACCTTCAGCAACTTCCTGAAGTGCTTCAGCCGCTGAACCAGCACCGTCTGCCGCTACAGCAGCCTGACCTGCCGCCGCGCCCGCAGCTGCGGCAACCAGTTCCCCGGCGCCAGAATCATCGTCAGTGGCGGCAATCGCCTGTTCCGGTTCTTCCTCAACTTGCTTCGGTTTTACCCAACCTTCGATAACCGCCACACGTTCCTGATCAAACTGCATACCAGCCAGACGGGATTTCATCGCTGAACGGTCAGACGCCGACATGTTGATCAGACGATCCTTGAATTGCTGTGAGCGTGGGTACTTGCCAATCCACACATTCAATAACGACTTGACCATCTTTGGACTGTCAACAACCAACAACTCCACACCATTCACAGATACCCGAGTCTTGCCGGTTTCATTGCTCATGACCACATGATCGCCTTCCAGCAGATCATCCTTGAGCAGGTACATAAAACGAGTAAGTTCATCCACCTGCTCGTTCATCTGACGTTGACTCAAGTTAATCGCCAGCCCTTCGTTCCACAACCGGTAGAAGCGTCTCGGCGACAATTCCAATGCCAAAATGCGCATTTCCAATCGCAGCGGCGCGCTGGAATTCAACCAGGCATTGCTATTGCTGTTACCGCTGTGGATGGAAGCGATGTAGACATCGTTATTGAGACGTTGATAGATAGCTGCTCCCTGTAGCTCCATCGCAGAAGCGAGCGAGGAAAACAGAGATACGAAGGAAACAAACAGGACGATCAGAATGCGCATGAGTAATCAGGCCAGATTCGAAAACTTGACCTGAGTGTAGGGACGCTAGATGACAGATTTTTTTAGACAGGGGCCATAAAGGTCGCCAAAGAAGGCAAGGACCTGCTCGACCCTAAAACTGTGACACGGATCACACTGACGTTATCCAGTGTATTTATATGGATCAAGAAATCGTCAGTTTTGGTGTCTACCAATCCAGCAGCCGCCCCAATCAGATTTCGACAACCAGAGCGGCTTCAAGCAGATCAAGACCATCACGCACGGTCACCCAAGATTCAACAGAGGGATACGATCACCGTTTTGCCACACCTGCGTCAGACGTTGAAGAGATTCCGGATTGCGTATATCAGAAAGTGAAATCGCCCCTAGCAAATGCGCAACAATCTGATTAATGCCGCCCCAGTTATCTGCCAGAGAACAGCTGGTGGTGATATCACACTCTGTATCCGACACACTGCATTCCGTCAAATGTAAGGTACCCTCAAATGCCTCCACTACGCTGAGCAGAGTAATCTGCGCCGGGCTGCGAGTCAGACGATAACCACCGTGTGCGCCACGACGAGCCTGAACCAATCCCTGATCCACCAGAATTTTCAGCACCTTGCGTACCGTCGGTACGGAGAGTGACAAGGCTTTGGCAATGTCGTCGGTTGACTGCTTGACCCCACCGGCATCCGCAAGGTGATTCAGCACCAGGACGCCGTAGTCGGTCATTTTGCTGATTTTCATACCAGAGGCATTCTCGCAGTGATATCAGGGAAAACAGGGCTGCTGCAGTATTTGGCCACGCCAGCCAGCAAAGCATACCAAAATGGTAATGATTCTGGTAATTGCGAAAGTACCCTAGTAGAATGCTGGGAATTAAAAAGCGATCTGATACAGAGGCCCTTTCCCATCGAAGAAACCTGACCTTCGGTAGCCCCGCCTCTTCAACCGACCTGATGAGAACACGCCCATGACCGATGCCGTGACCAGCAACGACGAAATCCATGAGCAAATCCGCAAGGACTACGCCGCCGGATTTGTCAGCGATATTGAATCTGACACCATCGAACCCGGTCTGAACGAAGACGTTATCCGCTTTATCTCCGCCAAAAAAGGCGAACCGGAGTGGATGACCGACTGGCGTTTGAAAGCGTTTGCGGCATGGCAGGAAATGGAAGAACCGGATTGGGCGCACGTCGATTACGAAAAGCCGGATTTCCAGGCGCTGTCCTACTACTCTGCTCCCAAAAGCATGGCCGACGGCCCGAAAAGCCTCGATGAAGTCGACCCAAAACTGCTCGAAACCTACGACAAGCTGGGCATTCCACTGCACGAGCAAATGGCACTGGCAGGCGTTGCCGTTGATGCCGTGTTCGACTCCGTATCCGTTGCCACCACCTTCCGTGAAAAACTTGCCGAAGCCGGTGTGATCTTTATGCCGATCTCCGAAGCCGTTCACGAACACCCGGAACTGGTGAAAAAACACCTCGGCACCGTGGTGCCCCAGCGTGACAACTTTTACTCCGCGCTGAACTCTGCTGTCTTCTCGGACGGCTCTTTTGTTTACATCCCCAAGGGCGTTCGCTGCCCGATGGAGCTGTCCACCTACTTCCGCATCAACGAAGCCAAAACAGGCCAGTTTGAACGCACCCTGATCATTGCCGACGAAGGCTCCCACGTTTCCTACCTCGAAGGCTGCACCGCGCCGATGCGCGACGAAAACCAGCTGCAAGCGGGGGTGGTTGAGCTGGTTGCCTGCGACGACGCCGAAATCAAATACAGCACAGTTCAGAACTGGTATCCCGGCGATGAAGAAGGCAAAGGCGGTATCTACAACTTCGTGACCAAACGCGCCGTTGCCCACACCAACGCCAAGGTCAGCTGGACTCAGGTTGAAACCGGCTCCGCTGTGACCTGGAAATACCCAAGCTGTGTATTGAAAGGCGATAACTCCGTCGGCGAATTCTACTCCGTCGCACTGACCAATAACTTCCAGCAAGCCGACACCGGCACCAAGATGATTCACCTGGGCAAAAACACCAAGTCCACCATCATCTCCAAAGGTATCTCGGCGGGCAAAAGCCAGAACGCCTACCGTGGTCTGGTGCGCATGAACCCGAATGCCGAAGGCGCGCGTAACTACACCCAATGTGACTCGCTACTGATCGGTGATCAGTGTGGCGCACACACCTTTCCCTACATCGAAAGCAAGCACCCATCTGCCGTGGTCGAACACGAAGCCACGACCTCCACCGTGAGCGACGACCAACTGTTCCTGTGCCGCCAGCGTGGCATCGACACCGAGAAAGCCGTTTCCATGATCGTCAACGGTTTCTGTAAAGAGGTGTTCAAGGAGCTGCCGATGGAATTCGCGGTGGAAGCCGGAAAGCTGCTGGAAATCTCATTGGAAGGTTCGGTCGGCTAAGCCAATCATCAGACCTTGATTACGGTTCCCACGCAGGAGCGTGGGAACCATCACCGAATTTACATTCCCGCGCAGGAGCGTGGGGACGAGAAAAGATTAAAAGGCAAACACAACCATGATTAGCATCCAAAACCTGCAAGCCAAAGTTGAAGAAAAAGACATCCTCAAAGGCCTGAGCCTGGACATCAAACCCGGCGAAGTACACGCCATCATGGGTCCAAACGGTGCCGGTAAAAGCACCCTGGGCAACGTGCTAGCAGGCCGTGACGGTTACGAAGTCACGGGCGGCAGCGCTACCCTGAACGGCAAGGACATTCTCGATCTCGAAGCCGAAGAACGCGCTCGTGAAGGTCTGTTCCTGGCGTTCCAATACCCGGTCGAGATTCCCGGCGTTTCCAACCTCGAATTCCTCAAGGCATCCGTCGACGCCGTGCGCGAACACCAGGGCAAAGACGCACTGGATTCCGTAAAATTCCTGAAGCTGGCGCGTGAAAAGTGCAAGGCCGTCAACCTGGATCAGAGCTTCCTCAAGCGTGGCGTCAACGAAGGTTTCTCCGGCGGTGAGAAAAAGCGTAACGAACTGATGCAAATGATGCTGCTGGAGCCGTCCCTGTGCATTCTCGATGAAACCGATTCCGGTCTCGACATCGATGCACTGCAAGTCGTAGCCAACGGCGTCAACGCCATGCGCGACCCTAACCGCTCCTTTATCGTCGTGACCCACTACCAGCGTCTGCTCGACTACATCGTGCCAGACTACGTACACGTGCTGGCCGACGGCAAAATCGTCAAATCCGGTGGCAAGGAACTGGCGCTGGAACTGGAAGAAAAAGGCTACAGCTGGCTGGACACCACCACTGGAGCGCAGTGATATGAGCGAAACTCACACCATGTCCAATTTCCAGCAAGCTCAACTGAATGCTCTGGCTGAATCGACGCAAAGCTGGCTTGGCGACCTGAACAGCGCTGGCCGCGAAGCCTTTGAACAAGCGCCATGGCCAACACGTAAAACCGAAGCCTTCAAATACTGCTCGCTCAGAACGCTGACAGACGACCCTCGTGCGGCCACCGCTCCAGCGACAACAGCCAGCACCGACGCTATCCGCGCCGCAGCGGATATTCCCCACTTTGACGGTTATCAACTGGTGCTGGTAAACGGCCAGGTGAATACCGAGCTGTCCGATGCCCTGGCTCTGGAACAGGTCACTCTGTTGTCTCAGGCCAGCACAGAACAGCAGGCACTGGCGAAAGAGTATCTCGGCAAGTCATTGGGCAAAACCGTGGCTGGTGATCTGGACCCAAGTCATCTGTTTAACCAGCTCAACAATGCCTCATTGCAAGATGCGGTTCTGGTTGAGATCAAGCGCAACAGCCGCCTCGACAAGCCACTGCAGCTTTGCTACCTGAACACCGAAGCGGACGCCGGTTTTACCGTCAACGGCCGGGTTCTGGTGGTGCTGGAAACCGGTGCCGAGCTGGAGCTGGTTGAGCACTATGCTTCGCTGGATGGCACTAATGACAACAGCGGTGACAACAGCTTCACCAACGCCATGACCGAAGTGGTCGTGGGCGACAATGCCCGTCTGATTCACTATCGCCTGCAACTGATGCACAACGATGCGGCTCACATTGGCAGCGTCTGGGTCAATCTCAAGCGCGACGCCAACTATCAGGCGTTCCATCTGGCGCTGGGCAGTCAGCTGACTCGTAACGATATCGTCGTTCATCACAGTGTTGGCGGTTCCCACAGCGACATCAACGGAGTTTACGTGCCTCTGGGCAAGCAACTGGTGGACTTCCACACCTGCATTGAACACGCCGTCGCTCATTGCACCAGCAACGAAATCTTCCGTGGCATCATCAACGATCAGGCCAAGGCCGTCTTTAATGGTCGCATCCATATTCACAAGGATGCCCAGAAAACACTGGCAGAGCTGAGCAACAAGAACCTGCTGCTTACTAATAAGGCCGAGATCAACACCAAGCCAGAGCTGGAAATCTACGCCGACGACGTCAAATGTGCCCATGGTGCGACTGTCGCACAGCTTGATGACAAGGCGCGCTTCTATCTGCAAAGCCGTGGCATCAGCGAAGACGAAGCCCAGGTAATGCTGAGCTTTGGTTTTATCAACGAACTGCTCGACGCCATGCCCGACAAAGCCATCGGCCACTGGTTGCGTCCGATTCTGGCCAAGCGTTTTGGTCGTGAGCAATCCTTCGATGAAGATCTGGTGGAGACGGTGTAATGACGAACACAGCCGACTACATTCAACAGATTCGTAACGACTTCCCGGCGTTGCATCAGGAAGTCAATGGCAAGCCGCTGATCTACCTCGACAACGGTGCGACCACGCACAAGCCCAATGCGGTGATCGAGGCCGAAGCCGAGTTCTATCGCACGGTCAATTCCAACGTGCATCGTGGCGCTCACAAACTGAGTGATCTGGCGACCGAGCAATTTGAAAACGCTCGCCGCACCGTGCAGGAATTTATCGGTGCGATCAAACCGGAAGAAATCGTCTGGACACGCGGCACCACCGAGGGCATCAATCTGGTGGCTGCCACCTGGGGCCGCAAGAATTTGTCCAAGGGCGATCGTATTCTGGTCAGCGGCATGGAGCACCACTCCAACATCGTGCCATGGCAAATGCTGTGTGAGCAGACCGGCGCTGAGCTGGTGGTGATTCCGGTACTGGATAACGGCGAGTTGGATCTCAACGGCTTTGCCGAGCTGATGGAACCTCGCGTCAAACTGATTGCTGTGACTCATGTCTCCAACGCACTGGGCACCGTCAACCCAATCCCGGACATCGTGCGCATGGCGCGCATCAACGAGTCCGTGGTGCTGGTCGATGGCGCTCAGGCCGTGGCCCACTTCGATGTTGACGTGCTGCAACTGGACGTGGATTTCTACGTCTTTTCTTCCCACAAACTGTTCGGCCCAACCGGTATGGGTGTGCTGTACGGCAAGGAAGAATTGCTCAACGAGATGCCTCCGTATCAGGGAGGCGGTGAAATGATCGAGCACTGCTCGTTCGACGGCACCACCTACAATGTTCTGCCGTACAAGTTCGAAGCCGGTACCCCGAACATTGCCGGAGCCATTGGTCTGGCTACCGCGATAAAGTACCTCAAGGGTCTGGATCGCAAGTTACTGGTCAAGCACGAAGAATCGCTGATTCAGCACGCGCACCAGTTGGCAGCCGAGCTGGGCGGCATTCGCATCATTGGCGAAGCGCCGAAAAAAGCCTCGGTGTTCAGCTTCCTGCTGGAAGGCGCACACCCGGCGGACGTCGGCACCCTGCTCGACCAGCAAGGCATCGCCGTTCGTACCGGCCACCACTGCACCATGCCACTGATGGCCAGATTCGACGTGCCAGGCACGGTTCGCGCGTCCATGTCGATCTACAACACGCTGGACGAAGTCGACGCACTGTTCAAAGGGCTGGAAAAAGCCAAAATGTTTCTGCTGTGAGTCTTGTTTATCATGAGCTTTCGGGCTCGCTCACAATTCTTGGAATCAAACGGAGATTCTGAAGATGACGATTGAAACCTATGATCCCGCTGCAACCGCCGATGTCAGCATGACTGACGCTGCTATCCAGCACGTGCGTAAAATGCTGGCGCAACATACAGACAAGAAAGGCGTGCGCCTGGGTGTGAAAAAAAGTGGCTGCTCCGGCTTCAAGTACGACATTGAGTTTGTCGAGAAGGCCGAAGATGATGACCAGAGCATCCAGGTTGCCAGTGATGTCACTCTGTTTGTGGCCGGTGATGCCAAAGCCTATGTGCGTGGCACCGTGATTGATTTCACCAAGGAAGGCCTCAACAGCACCATCAAATTCAACAATCCGAATGCCAAGGATCTGTGCGGTTGCGGGGAATCATTTTCTGTCTGAGAACAATCAGACATAAATATTCCTCAACTGTTATATAGTTCGAGCTGACCACAGCTACCGCGGAGTGCAGGATGACTGCGTCACTCGAACAAAGCAGGGAAACCATCATCAATCTGTATCGCACCAAGTTCCAGAGAGAACATATTGGTATACGAGGCCGACCCGATGTGTGCGTGACCCTGGAATTTCTGGTATGGCTAAAAACCAACCACCCAACTGTATTGAACTTTGGAGCGTCCAACGCTGAAGCGTTCGACACCATTCGCACCTGGTTAAAGCTGCACATTACCGGCAAGCAGTAACCCGATACCCGAGAACAGAACGATGGAAAAACGTATGGTCGTTTCGCAGGCAGAATGCCCGGCGAGACAGGTTCCCAGTGGAGTCCCCACCATCATCCCACCCGGTGTATTTGTCACCGTCAATCAGGCACTGGGCGGCAACTACACCGTGACCGTCAATGGCAATATGATGCGTGTGGACGGCACTGATGCCGCGGCACTGGGCCTGGAAGCTGAAGACATTACGTTTGACGATCCCGGTGATGGTCAGGTTCACAAGGAACAGGTGGAACTCGCACTGCGTACCATCTTCGACCCGGAAATCCCCATCAATCTGCTCGATCTCGGTTTGATTTATGGCATTGATATCGACAACGACAGAGTCAACATTCGCATGACACTGACGGCTCCGACCTGCGGCATGGGTCCGGTTTTGATCTCTGACGTCAAGTATCGTGTTGCCAAGGTGCCCAATGTTGCCTCCGTTGAAGTGGAACTGGTGTTTGATCCACCGTGGAATCGCGACATGATGACCGAAGAAGCCCAACTGGAAGCTGGACTGTTTTTCTGACGGACTTGGTATGAATCTGATTGAAATACCGGAGCAGGTCACGATTGAACCGGAACGTACCGCTGACGCTTGCCTAATCTGGCTGCATGGTCTCGGCGCTGACGGTTACGATTTTGTTTCCCTGATGCCCCACATTGGCAAGCGCACGGATATTCGTTCATTGCGCTGCATATTCCCCCATGCGCCGGTGCGTCCGGTAACGTTTTCTGGTGGCATGGAAATGCGCTCCTGGTATGACATCTACGCATCGAGTCCGAAACGACAGGTGTCACAGGAACAGCTGCTCGGTTCGGTCTCCCGGATTTTGTCGATCATTCAGCAACAAATTGATTCCGGCATCGAATCTCATCGCATCTTGCTGGCCGGTTTCTCACAAGGCGGAGCGGTTGCGTATCAAACAGCCGCCGATTGTCCACACGCTCTGGGCGGCTTGATCTGCCTCTCGACCTACATTGCCGAGCTGCCAACGCACTCGCTGTCCTTCCAGCCTGCGAACGAAGCCCTGTCGATCATGATTGGCCATGGCACTCGAGACGCTGTGGTCCCCATTTCATTGGGAGATAACGCTCGCCACCAGCTGGAGCAACTCGGGTTTACGCCAGAGTGGCAAAGCTACCCGATTCAGCACGAAGTCTGCTTCGAAGAAGCGGACGATGTGGCCGCGTTTATTCATCGTCGCATCAACATAGCTCATCCAACCCCGCAGCCCCGGTAGTTTCTGGCTTCAGCTGCTGAAGCCAGACTCACGGTTTGCTATTCTCTCCGACTTTCCATTCTGCTTACACGGAACCCCGCAACATGATCACCCTGTATGGCATTCCCAACTGCGACACCATGAAAAAAGCCCGTAAATGGCTGGACGAAGCCGGTGTTGAGTATCAGTTCCACAACTACAAAAAAGATGGCCTCGACTCCGCTTTGGCCGAGCAGTGGCTGTCTGAGCTGGGCTGGGAAGCTCTGATCAACAAGCGCGGCACCACCTGGCGTCAGCTGACGGATGAGCAAAAATCTGGAATGGACAACGAATCTGCCCTGGCGGTGATGCTCGATAATCCGTCGATCATCAAACGCCCGCTGCTGGATAACGGCAGCAGCAAAACGCTGGGCTTCAAGGCCGAGCAATACGAATCCCTGTTCAAATAACCCCGCCCCTGTTTTGGGCCCGAATTCAAGGAAACATCATGAGCAACGCATTTGCACTGGCTATTGGTGTTGGCACTAAAAACGCCAACGGTGACTGGCTGGAAGTCTTCTACTCTCAACCACTGCTGAACCCGGCTGACGAACTGATCGAAGCGGCCAAGGCCACTCTGGGCTACGAGGGTGGCAACGAAGCACTGGAAGCCGACGGCGGTGAACTGACCGCGTTCGCGGATGCCATCACAGCCGCAGACGAGACTCAAGCCGGTATTGCCCGTGCTTGCATCGAGAGCGACAAGCCCGTGGTTGTCACCGTTCTGGCCAGCGATGAGCAATCCACCACCACGCCAGAGGTTTACCTCAAGCTGCACCTGTTGTCTCACCGTCTGGTGAAGCCACACGGCCTGAACCTGGCCGGTATGTTCGGCCTGCTGCCCAACGTTGCCTGGACCAACAAGGGCGCCATTGATCTGGCAGAACTGCCAGCAGCGCAGCTGGAAGCACGCCTGAGCGGCGAACTGCTGTCTGTAAACAGCGTCGACAAATTCCCGCGCATGACCGACTACGTGGTACCGGCAGGCGTTCGTATCGCGGATACCTCGCGCGTTCGTCTGGGTGCCTACATCGGTGAAGGCACCACCATCATGCACGAAGGCTTCGTTAACTTTAACGCCGGTACGGAAGGCGTTTCCATGGTAGAAGGCCGTATTTCTGCCGGTGTTGTGGTTGGCAACGGTTCTGACCTAGGCGGCGGCTGTTCCACTATGGGTACTCTGTCCGGAGGTGGCAATATCATCATCTCCGTGGGCGAAAACTGCCTGATCGGCGCCAACGCTGGTATTGGCATCCCTCTGGGTGACCGCTGCACTGTTGAAGCTGGCCTCTACGTGACAGCCGGCACCAAGATCCAGATTCTGGATGACCAGAAGACTCTGGTAGAGACCGTTAAGGGTCGCGATCTTGCAGGTAAATCCGACCTGTTGTTCCGTCGTGATTCCATCTCTGGTGCCGTTCAGTGCGTGACCAACAAGTCCGCAATTGAACTGAATGAAGAGCTGCATGCACATAACTGATTGTAGCTGATTGCACGCTCCACACGGGAAAGCCCAGCGGCTTTCCTGTTTTTCCTCCGGTCAGTAGTCCATTCCTTTCCTCTTCCCGTCTCTTGCTTGACTCTCTTACTGGACTCTCTTGTGTTGATTCCGCTTTGAGATTTTTTGGCTCTCATCACCATTTCGAGTGGTCGTTGTTGGTAAACGCTGGCTTTCAGGTACACTAAAATACGTGAATTCCCTTACCTCGAATAACTACCGTTCCAGCCAATAACAACAACAGGAAACCAGACATGTCCGAACCGATTCTGCTACGCCATCACAATAGCGGCGTTGAAACCCTCACTCTGAACCGACCACAGCAACGCAATGCCTTGTCCGTTGAATTAATGTCTGAACTGCAGGCTGCGCTGGACGACATACGTACCGATTCAAACGTGAAAGTGGTTGTACTGGCCGCCAATGGCCCGGCATTTTGTGCCGGTCACGACCTGCGCGAAGTGCGTGAAAACACCGGTTCCCGTGAGTTCTTCAGCGGCCTGTTTCACCAGTGCGCTCGAATGATGACCAGCATTGTCCGTTTGCCGCAGCCGGTGATTGCCAGGGTTCACGGTATGGCAACCGCAGCTGGCTGTCAGTTGGTCGCCAGTTGCGATCTGGCCGTGGCCTCCGAAGGTGCCAAATTTGCAACACCCGGCGTCAACATCGGTTTGTTCTGCTCCACCCCCATGGTCGCCCTTTCCCGCAATGTGCCGCGCAAAATCGCCATGGACATGCTGCTGACCGGCGAACCAATTAACGCTGAAACGGCGTTGGCCCATGGACTGGTCAGTCGTGTCGCCAGCCCGGAAGCATTGGATGCCAGCGTTGAGACCCTGGCACAGGGCATCGCAGCCAGATCGCCGCTGACGTTGAAAATCGGCAAGGAAGCCTTCTATAAACAGGCGGAAATGACGCTGGACGAAGCCTACGAATTTACCGCTCAGGTAATGACCGATAACATGCTGGCTCATGATGCCGAAGAGGGCGTCGACGCCTTTATCAACAAGCGTGAACCCGTTTGGCGAGGAGAATAACGCATGGCCGTTTCGGATCAGACCATCAAGACCGTATTGGAACAGACCCGGACCATCGCCTTGATCGGTGCTTCGGCCAAACCGGAACGGCCCAGCTATCGCGTACTGCAATTTTTGCTCGACAAGGGCTATCGGGTATTTCCGGTCAATCCGGGACAGGCCGGTACCGAGATACTTGGCCAGATAGTCTATGCGTCGCTCGGCGATATCCCGAAGCCTGTCGATATGGTGGAGATCTTCCGCCGCAGCGAAGACGTCGGCCCCATCGTGGAACAGGCCATTGCCAGCGGAGCCAAAACGGTCTGGATGCAGTTAGGCGTGATCAATCAGCAAGCCGCTGACACAGCCACAGCCGCAGGCTTGACGGTGATCATGGATCACTGTCCAGCCATCGAATATCCGCGCTTGTGTGATTAGCCACTCCAGTATTGCCCGCCCGTTCCGCGCACAATCTGCTCCATCACCCAGGTCGTATGAGCTGCTGTATGACCTGTTGAAGGATGTTTCAATCCGCCTCTCAGGTGTTTGCTCATGTTCTCAACGTGGAACTGCTGAATATGAGTCGGGTTTTCAATTACTTTCTGAATGCGTTCACGCTTGCCTTCCAGCTCCAAAGGCTGCTCGCCCAGTACGGAAAAACGAATCACACCGTCACTGCCAAAGATTTCAACCCGATCGAGATAGTCCGAACAGCCAAAGTTCCAGCGCCCGGAACCGGTGACCGTTATTCCGGCATGGTCATGTCGCCAGCTGGCCACAAAGGCATCTTTCGCACGGTAGCGGCCTTGTTGATTGAGGCCAAAACCGGAAACGTATTGGATGTCGCCCAGCAGATAACAGAGTAGATCCACACCGTGACTGCCGATGTCCTCAAAATAGCCACCGGGCGCAACGGCCGGGTCGGTACGCCAATTCGGCTCTCCTGACAAATCAAACCGATTCGGTGGACGCATCAGTGTCCAGTCGACGTGACGAACCTCGCCAATCTTGCCTTGTTGAAGCCACTGTTTAACCTGATTAAAGCGTGGCAACGAGCGACGATAATAAGCCACAAACAAAGGCATCTTAACTTGCTCAAAGGCCTCAGACAGTTGCCGTGCCTGCTGATACGACGAGGTAATGGGCTTTTCGATACAGCAGGGTTTTCCGGCTTTGGCGACGGCCATACCGTATTCGAAGTGCGAATCGGGCGGTGTGGCGATGTACACGGCATCGACCGTGGCAGAGTGAATCAATGCATCGGGTGAATCGTAAACATCAGGAATACCGTGACGCTCTGCGTAATCTTCGGCCCTGTCGCGATCACGACGCGTGACCGCCACCACCTCAAAATCCTCGGCTTGCTGGTAGGCCGGGCCGCTTTTCACTTCGGTCACGGCGCCACAGCCGATAAAGCCCCATCGAATCGTCCGATCCACTGTTCGTCTCCTGTCTGTCTGCGTATAGTTTCGTCACCGAAATAGAGGAAGAATTCGTTATGCCAAAAGCGAGTGAAATCAAAAAGAACGCCGCCATTGAATTTAACGGCCGAGTGTATTTCATCAAAGACATTGAACGTTCCGTGCCCCAGGGCCGTGCGGGTGGCAGCCTGTACCGGATGCGTATGTACGACGTGGTGACTGGTCAGAAGGTTGATGAAACCTTCAAGGATTCAGACATGCTCAACTTCGCAGATCTGACCCGCCGCAACGCCGCCTTCTCCTACATGGACGGCGATGCCTACGTCTTTATGGACAGCGAAGATTACACGCCCTACCACCTCGATAAAGAAGCCATCGCAGACGAAGTGTTGTTTATCAACGAACAGACTGAAGGCCTTCAGGTGATCGTGCTGGAAGACCAGCCAGTTGGCGTTGTGTTGCCATCCACGGTTGAGCTGGAAATCACCGAATGCGAACCATCGGTCAAAGGTAACTCGGCCACCGCTCGCACCAAGCCAGCGACCATGAGCACCGGCCTGGTGGTGCAGGTACCGGAGCATATTTCCCAGGGCGATGTGATTCGAATCAACGTTGAAGAACGCAAGTTCCTCGGTCGCGCCACTGGCAAGTAATCCCGGCCCTGTCATGCCTGGCAGCTCACTGGCTTCACTCAGCTGAGCCTGATGAAGGTATTACGGCCCCGGTATCCGTTTTCTCAACGGATACCAACGTCGCTTTCGCGGTACATTCACCATCTCTCTCGGCCCAATGCAGGACATTACCTACTGCGTAAACACTGCCTGACACAATTGCCGATGTTCCCCAAAAGACCACACAGATCAATCCTATATCTCCACCGCCTTTACAGGCATTAAGCGAGATTTCCTGGTGTATTTCCCACTCTGGAAAGTTCTGGCTGCAAAACACCGTTTGCCCATCGTCGTCTACATAAGACTTATGAGACAAAGGTTTGGGGCTAACACAACCAAGCAAGAGCGAGACTACTGCTAGCTGGAAGGCGAGTGTTTTTATAAATCTTGTCTTCATGACGTCCTTTTCCACGTAGGCGTTTAATTTGAGAGGGGCTTATTACTGTTTGGAGAAACGACTAATTCGGCTCTGGCAGTACAGTTACCATCTCTCTCCGCCCAATGCAGGACATTACCTACGGCGTAAACACTGCCTGACACCACGGCAGACACACCGAAAAACACCAGACAAACCGCTACTGCTTCACGATTTCCACCACATGAATCAGTGGGCATATCCATACCCAACTGCCATTTTGGAAAATGCTGAGTACAGTGAACGCGTTTACCCTGCTCGTTGACATACGACTGGTGAGGCAATGATTTCACACCGACACAGCCACTTAGCGTCACCAGACCAAGTAATAAACACGTTAAGACAACCAGTGAGCGGCGGCAATTTGCCAAAGGATTGGATTCGATTCTCTTACCTCGGTTTGTTGCAATGGATCTTCCTCCAGAATAACGCATATCCGCCAATTGGCCCCGACAAGTCAGACAAAAAACGCTACACTTGCGCCCATTTTTTAATCCAGCAATCCGCTGCCAAGCGCTTACCAGCAGGAACACACCTTGATCTCCACAGCCAATATCACCATGCAGTTCGGCGCCAAGCCACTGTTTGAAAATATTTCCATCAAATTCGGCGACGGCAACCGCTATGGCCTGATCGGTGCCAACGGTTGTGGTAAGTCCACGTTCATGAAAATCCTCGATGGTTCTCTTGAGCCTTCTGCCGGTTCAGTATCCGTGACTCCAAACGAGCGTCTGGGCAAACTGAATCAGGATCAGTTCGCGTTTGAAGAATACACAGTGCTCGATACCGTCATGATGGGCAACAAGGAAATGTGGGCCGTCAAGGAAGAGCGCGACAACATTTACGCCAACCCGGAAGCCACTGAAGACGACTACATGCGTGCGGCCGAGCTGGAAGGCGAATTCGCCGAGCTGGGCGGCTATACCGCTGAATCCAAGGCCGGTGAACTGCTGCTGGGTGCCGGTATCGATACCGAGTTGCACAACGGTCCAATGAGCGAAGTGGCCCCTGGCTGGAAACTGCGGGTTCTGCTGGCGCAGGCGCTGTTCTCCGACCCGGATATCCTGCTGCTGGACGAACCCACCAACAACCTGGATATCCACACCATTCGTTGGCTGGAAGGCATCCTGAACGACATGAAGTGTACGATGATCATCATCTCGCACGACCGTCACTTCCTGAACTCTGTCTGTACCCATATGGCCGACATCGACTACGGTCAGATCAAGATCTATCCAGGCAACTACGACGACTTCATGATCGCCTCGACGGCAGCCCGTGAACGCCTGCAGCAGGAAAATGCCAAGAAGAAAGCCCAGATTGCCGAACTGCAGCAGTTTGTATCCCGCTTCTCGGCCAACGCGTCCAAGGCCAAACAGGCCACTTCTCGTGCCAAACAGATCGACAAGATCAAACTGGACGATATCAAACCGTCCAGTCGTCAGAATCCGTTTATCCGCTTCACCCCGGAGAAAAAACTGCATCGCCAGGCCGCCATTATTGAGGCTCTGTCTCACGCCTACGACGGCGAACAGACGCTGTTCTCCAACACCGACCTGATGATCGAAGCCGGTGAGAAAATCGCGGTCATTGGTGCCAACGGTGTGGGTAAAACCACCTTCCTGAAGTGCCTGGTCGATGACGTAACCCCGGTATCCGGCAGTATCAAATGGGCCGAAAACGCCGATACCGGTTACTACGCACAGGATCACGAATACGAATTCGAAGGCGACATGACCCTGTACGACTGGATGGATCAGTGGAAAACCGAGGAACAGGATGAAACCGCGGTTCGCGGCTCTCTGGGACGTTTGCTGTTTAACGCCGATGCCATCCGCAAAAACGTCAAGGTCTGCTCTGGTGGTGAAAAAGGCCGTCTGTTGTTCGGCAAACTGATGATGGGTAATCACAACGTCCTGATCATGGACGAACCAACCAACCACATGGATATGGAATCCATCGAATCCCTCAACCTGGCGCTGGAAATGTACGAAGGTACCCTGATCTTCGTATCCCACGACCGCGAATTCGTATCCTCGCTGGCGACCCGGATTCTGGAAATTCGTGACAACCAGATTGTCGACTTCCACGGCAGCTACGACGAATACCTGAAGAGTCAGGGCGTGGAGTAAGACGGCGGCAAGAGAAAACTCTGGTTCCCGTGCTCCTGCGTGGGAACAGAATGACCGCAGTACCGGACCCAATCAAGACCAGAGCTGTTACGTACCCACGCTGGAGCATGGGTACGAGGCAGCTACTGTTTTCATCTAGGGCAATACACCGTGCTTGCGTAACCAGTCTTCATCCAGTTCCCAATAAACGCCGGTAATTTCGGGATCTGATACCACCTTCTGATGGACATGCGCTTGCCTGTCGGCGAGCCCTTGCTGGGCTTTTTGATAGCGATCGTCTTCGATGGATACGCCGTCCAGCGTTGGGTCAAGCACCGCAATAATCTCCGGCACGCTGACACTGGCAGACCGTGGAGTGGTCACAAAGGCTTTGCCATTTTCAATCCGCAGCACCTTAAACTGATACGGATAATCCGCCAGATAGGTATCCGCCTGAAGCTGCTGGTTCAACTCTCTGACTTCAGCGGGTACATAGACCAGCTTGAAAAACAAATACACGATCAGTGCCAGTAGCGCCAGTGCGTAAAGTTGCATACCTCGGGTCATTCGATGGCTCCTGTATTTTATTTCAGTCGACGATGCCGAAATACAGCACCACCAGTTCAGTTTCGCCGGTGTTTCTCAATTCATGTATTTCGGTCGGTTCTATCGTGATACAAGCACCGGGCGCCATTGCTATTACCTTGTCATTGACGACCATTTCACCCAGCCCGGATTCGACAAAAAATACTTCCGTCATATCACGGTGATTGTGTGCATGAGCGACTTCTCCAAGGGGAAACACCGCCCGAGAGAAGTTGGTCAGATGCGGTATCTGCCCATTGGGGATAATGAGTTGCTTTTTGATGCTGGCGTTATGAGACACGTCAGTAATGGCAATGCCATCCAGTGTGGTGAAATGCATCGTGTTTACCCTTCACCAGCCAGAGCAGCTTTGGCCCGTGCGGCGTGCAGCTTCTTGTAACTGTCGAGCAGGCGCAGGTGCTTGTCGAGTCCTGCCAGTTGCGTATTGGTTGGCTCCAGTCCGAAGAAGCGCACCGAACCTTCAACAGAACCCACCGCAGCGTCCAGACGTTCGTCACCAAACATACGACGGAAGTTCGGCAGAAAATCAGCTAATTCCAGTTCGTCATCCAGAGTGACTTCCAGTACACAGTTCAACGCCTGATAGAACAGCCCGCGTTCGACTGTGTTGTCGTTGAATTGCAGGAACATCTCCACCAGCTCCTTGGTTTCGTCGAGTTGACCTAACGCCAGATAGATCAGCAGTTTCAGTTCCAGAATGGTGAGCTGGCCCCAGTGGGTGTTGTCGTCGAACTCAACCCCGATCAGGGTGGTGATATCGGTGTAGTTATCCAGCTCGCTTGCTTCCAGACGCTCGACCAGATCGGCCAGTTGCTCGTCGTCGAGACGATTCAGGTTCAGGATATCTTCGCGGAAGTACAGCGCCTTGTTGGTGTTGTCCCAGATCAGGTCGTCGACCGGATACACCTCTGAATAACCCGGCACCAGAATCCGACAGGCCGGAACGCCGAGGTCATTGTAGGTCGCCATATAAGCTTCCAGCCCCAGCTCTTTCAGAATGCCGAACAGACTGGAGGCTTCGATTTCATTGGCTTTCTTACGGTCGGGCCAGTCATCGCCAGCAGAAAAGTCCCACTCAACAAACTCGAAGTCCGCCTTGGCGCTGAAGAAGCGCCAGCTCACCAAACCGGTGGAGTCAATAAAGTGTTCAACAAAGTTGTTCGGCTCGGTCACGGCGTTGCTTTCAAAGGTGGGCTGCGGCAGATCGTTCAGACCTTCAAAACTTCGGCCTTGCAGCAGTTCCGTCAGCGAACGCTCCAGCGCTACCTCGAAGCTTGGGTGAGCACCAAAGGATGCAAAAACACCGCCCGTGCGCGGGTTCATCAGCGTTACACACATCACCGGGAACTGGCCGCCCAGCGAGGCGTCTTTCACCAGCACCGGGAAGCCCTGTTCTTCCAGTCCCTGAATGCCTGCGACGATGTCCGGGTATTGCGCCAGCACCTCTTGCGGCACGTCGGGCAGTACCAGCTCCTGCTCCAGAATCTCGCGTTTGACCGCCCGCTCGAAAATCTCCGACAAGCACTGCACCTGGGCTTCTGCCAGCGTGTTGCCTGCACTCATGCCGTTGCTGAGGAACAGGTTCTCGATCAGATTGGAAGGGAAGTAAACCGTTTCACTATCAGACTGGCGCTGATACGGCAGCGACACAATACCGCGCTCGACGTTGCCGGAATTGGTATCGAACAGGTGTGAGCCGCACAGCTCGCCGTCGGGGTTGTAAATTGCCAGACAGTAGTCGTCGAGAATCTCTTCCGGCAGCTCATCGTTCGGGCCGGGCTGGAACCAGCGCTCATCGGGATAGTGAACAAAATCGGCGTTGGCGATTTCTTCACCGAAATACTGATCGTTGTAGAAGAAATTGCAGTTCAGACGCTCCAGAAACTCGCCCAGCGCCGACGCCAGCGCGCTTTCCTTGGTTGCACCCTTGCCGTTGGTGAAACACATCTGCGAATGCGCATCGCGAATATGCAGTGACCAGACGTTCGGCACGATATTGCGCCAGGAGGCGATCTCGATCTTCATCCCCAGATCGGCCAGCAAGCCGGTCATATTGGCGATGGTCTGCTCCAGCGGCAAATCCTTGCCGGGAATGTAGGTGCTGGTGGTGTCGTCAGGATTGCCGAGCAGCAGCGCCTGGGAGTCATCGTCGAGGCTGTCGACAACGTCAATCTCAAACTCGATGCCGGTCTGAATCGCCCGCTTGACAGTGCAGCGTTCCATCGAACGCAAAATGCCCAGGCGGTCTTTTTCCGAGATGCCCTCCGGTAGCTCCAGTTGAATCTTCAGTAATTGCTTGTAGCGGTTTTCCGGGTCAACGATGTTGTTCTGCACCAGACGCAGGTTCTCGGTCGGAATATCCCGCGCAATGCAATAGACCTTGGCGAAGTAGGCCGCACACATGGCCGACGAGGCCAGAAAATAATCGAACGGCCCCGGCGCCGAACCATCGCCCTTGTAACGAATGGGCTGATCAGCCACCACACTGAAGTCATCGAACTTGCCTTCAAGGCGGAGGTTATCGAGAAAATTGACCTTGATTTCCATACGGAGCACCGGAGTTGGGGAGAGAAACTGCTCCGGGCACGCCTCGGAGTAAACGAGGCGCTATTATCCAGATTTTTGAGGGGGAGTCTCCAAAGGGCATACATCCCAGGAACCTTGAAATATATTCTCCGCACCACTGGTAAATTATAGATTCGTTAAATGCCCCTTCACCTTGCTGTTCTATCCAACCCCGCCTCCGATATTCAATACCTGGATGCCTTGTTCGCTCTTGCTGAGCGGGC
>PBNY01000101.1 GCA_002723385.1 Oceanospirillaceae bacterium
CACGGAGCGGCAGTAATCGGTTTTGTTTGGGTTTTGGCGAATGCAAATTTAACCGGTTTTACTGCCGTTCTCATTTTCCACGCTTAAATGCGATGAACCTTTTTTTTGCCTTCATCATTCAAACTTCATTCAAAACAACTTTCTGGCCCGCTTTTGTTACGCCGTTGTCTTGCTGCCATCGCGACCAATGGATAGCGAAGAATCCTTCATTCGTATCAAAACTGTCATATCTCGTCGTTAGTGTCGCCAGCGCCGGGCATTGATCCATTGCTCGGTAGCGGCCTGAAACCTGCTTTTTCGAAGTGGATGTCGATGTATCAGGTACAGGGAGGTCCCGGTACTGGTATCAGGGCGGTGTTTGACCGTGTCAGAGGGCTCTCAATGTTACTTGATCGATTGGCTCATCGAGTTAAGTTACAACTGTCTCAGTCGTCCAGTGTCTGGTTCGTCGTATTCGCCGTGTCTGCGGCTTTTCTGACGTACTTTTCCATGTACGCATTTCGCAAGCCGTTTTCTGTCGGTTTGTATGAAGATTCCATGCTGTGGGGAATCGATCTCAAGATCCTGCTGATACTCAGTCAGGTCAGCGGCTACATGTTGTCCAAGTTCATTGGTATTAAAGTCGTCTCGGAAATGCTGCATGACCGGCGTGGCATCGCGATTCTTGGTCTGGTCGCCATGGCTGAAATTGCTCTGGTGTTGTTTGCTATCCTGCCGGAACCAATGAAACCGTTTGCGATGTTTCTCAACGGTTTGCCACTGGGAATGATCTGGGGGCTGGTGTTCAGCTATCTGGAAGGACGAAAAACCAGTGAACTGTTGGGAGCGGGGCTTAGCGCTTCATTTATTGTCGCATCCGGTGCGGTTAAAAGTGTCGGCAAAGGCCTGATTGTTTATCTGGGGGTGCCGGAATTCTGGATGCCAGCGCTCACAGGCCTGATCTTTATGCCGCTGTTGCTGGTGTCTGTTTATGCCTTGTCGATGGTGCCAGAGCCTGATGCCGACGACATTGCCCAGCGCCAATTGCGGCAACCCATGAATGCTGCAGATCGTTGGCATTTATTCCGCCAGTACTGGTTTGGCATAGTGGTGCTGATTCTGGCCTATATCCTGTTTACCGGATTACGTGATTTTCGAGACAACTTTTCTGCCGAGATCTGGGTGGCTCTGGGTTATGGCAATGAACCGGCGATTTTCAGTTACACCGGCGCTCGAGTCACCGCCATTGTTCTTGGTGTTCTGGCACTTCTGATGTTGGTGAAAGACAATTTCCGGGCACTGGCTGCCAATCATCTGGTGATTGTGGGCGGGTGCGGTTTGCTGGGGGCGTCAACCTGGGCGTTTGAGCAGGGCAGTCTCGATGCTCGTACCTGGATGGTGATGGTCGGAACCGGATTGTATCTGGCCTACATACCGTACGGCTGTTTTCTGTTTGATCGGCTGGTGGCCGTGGCGGGTGGCGTGGCCAACGCCGGTTTCCTGATATATCTGGCGGACAGCGCCGGATACGTCGGCAGTTTCGCCCTGCTGTTACTGAAGCATTTCCATCTGCCGGGCATCAGCTGGCTGTCCTTTTTTCTCGGTTCGATTTATACCGCAGCCATCATGGGCGGGTTCCTGGTGCTGGCTTCCTGGTGTTACTTTCGTTTGCGACTGAGCGGAGGCCGGACGCCCAATAAAGCCGTTCGCCGCCATGAGCGGCCTCCTGCCGCGCGGACTTCTCTCTCTAACATGTCGCCGGTTCCCGGAGTGCAGTCACACTCGCAGCATGGCCGATGAGGGCGTGTCAGGATCAACCCTTGCTGAAGCTGGTCGGTGCTTGTTTATATTTCAGGCATCGACTAAACTACGCGCCCCTTTAAACAGGCCTTTTGTGTTTTCCGAATGAATTCGAATGCCTTGTGGTGTCTCGCTGCAGGGCCTTGTTTCGTTCTTTGACGCGAAAGAATATAAACGATGGGCGATACCAAAACCCGTCACTTGATAAATCGACCGGAGAATATTTTTTCTTATGGTAGTTATCCGTCTGGCCCGTGGTGGCTCTAAAAAACGTCCTTTTTATCACATCAACGTAGCGGATTCGCGCATGCCTCGCGACGGTCGCTTTATCGAGCGTGTGGGTTTCTTCAACCCGATGGCACGTGGTGCTGAAGAAGCACTGCGCGTCGAACTGGAGCGCGTTGATTTCTGGCTGGCTCGTGGCGCTCAGCCTACTGACCGTGTTGTCAAGCTGCTGAAAGACGCTCGCAAGGCTGCTCCTGTTGCAGCTGAAAGCGCTGAAGACGCAGCCGAGTAATCGGTCGTTGCATGGTTCAGCAGGTGTCTGATCAGGAGCTGGACGTTACCGTACTTGGCAAGGTAACGACGGCATTTGGAATCAAGGGTTGGGTCAAGGTGTATTCGTTTACCGATCCCATGGTCAATATCCTCGAATATCCATCCTGGTTGCTGAAATGTGATGGTCGCTGGCGAACCTTCAAGGTGCTGGATGGCCAACAACAGGGGAAAGGTCTGGTTGCCCGATTGCAGGGTGTATCTGACCGGGACGCGGCATTGGCCTTGTCCCAGGTAGAAATCGGCATCCCCACAGCAGAACTGCCCGAACCTGACGAAGATGAACATTATTGGTTTCAGCTGATTGGCCTGAAGGTGAAGAATACCGAAGGCGAGTTGCTGGGCCAGGTGAAGGAACTGTTTGAATCTGGCGGTGGGAATCAGGTCATGACGCTGACGGGCTGTGAAGGCAGTATCGATCAGCAAAAGCGCATGATTCCTTACGTAGGTGCCATCGTACTGGAAGTTGATCTCGACAAGGGTGAGCTTCTGGTGGATTGGCAGGCAGACTTTTGAACCTCGTTAATCGGGGTGTATGACCATGTGGTTTGGTGTTGTCACACTGTTTCCGGACATGCTGAATGCTCTGACTGAGCATGGTGTCAGCAGCCGCGCGATTCGCACCGGCAAGGTGAGTATCGACAGCTGGAATCCGCGAACCTTTACACACGACAATTACCAAACCGTGGATGACCGGCCTTACGGTGGTGGTCCTGGCATGCTGATGAAAATTCAGCCACTGCAAGACGCTATCCGTGCTGCTCGTGAAGCCGCTGATCAGGTTGAGGGCAAGCCCACCAGGGTGATTTATTTGTCACCTCAGGGACGTAAACTCGACCAGCAAGGCGTGCTGGAGCTGGCTCAACAGGACAAACTGATCCTGGTGGCGGGGCGGTACGAAGGCATTGATGAGCGTTTGATTGAACGCGAAGTCGATGAAGAATGGTCATTGGGAGACTTTGTGTTGAGTGGTGGCGAACTGGCTGCCATGACGCTGATGGATGCAGTTATCCGGCTGGTGCCGGGGGTACTGAATCACGATCAGTCAGCGCAACAGGATTCCTTTATGGATGGTCTGCTGGATTGCCCTCATTACACCCGTCCAGAGGTGTACGAAGGTGAAGTGGTACCCGAGGTACTGCTGAGTGGCAATCACGAACGTATTCGCCAATGGCGACTGAAACAGTCTCTTGGAAGAACCTGGGAGCGGCGGCCCGACCTGTTGGCTGCGCTGGAACTGAGCAACGAACAACAAAGTTTATTGACAGAATATCTGCGCGAACGCGATGACGACTCGGCAGACTGTTAAGGAGCATACGATGAGCAACAAGAATCCAATCATTCAGCAGATTGAAAATGCCCAGCTGAAAGAATCTGTACCTCCGTTCGCACCAGGCGACACCATTGTTGTACAGGTTAAGGTAAAAGAAGGTAACCGTGAGCGTCTGCAGGCGTTTGAAGGTGTGGTTATCGGCAAGCGTAACCGTGGTCTGAACTCTGCATTCACCGTGCGCAAGATCTCTCACGGTGTAGGTGTTGAGCGTACTTTCCAGACTCACAGCCCACTGGTTGACAGCATCAGCGTCAAGCGTCGTGGTGATGTTCGTCAGGCCAAGCTGTACTACCTGCGTGAGCGTAGCGGTAAGTCTGCACGTATTAAAGAAAAGGTATAAGTATCCCGCTGGCTTCGGTCAGCGAGTTCGAATATCGGAAAACCCGGTTCTCGTCAGAGATCCGGGTTTTTTTATGTCTGAAATAGCATATAGATGCCGCTGAATGCAGTGAATACGCTTCTCTGTCATCTGCTCGTGATATATGGTTCGCTTCACAGATTGTGTTGCGTCAGCGATGGAACTCCCGGGTTGGGCAACACTCATAGCACCAAACTCATAGTAAACAGGAATTGTCGTGGCTATCCGTAAAACCCTCGCAGCTCTGGTGATGGGCTGTCTTGTCAGTCAGGCCAGTCTGGCAGCTGACGCTGCATCTGACATGCGTAAATCCATAGAAGAAAAACTGAAAGCTGCTTTTGGTGACCGTGTTGAGGTATCAGAAGTCGCAGCCATGGCTGACAAGCAGCTGCTGGAAATCATGCTCATCGATGGTTCCCTGTTGCATATGACACCTGATGGCAACTTCATGATCTATCAGGACGAGGTTTACAAGGTTGATGGCAAGCAGACCTTCAATCTGACCGAACAGCGACAAAATCCACGCCGTGCCGAGAGCCTGGCGACCGTCGTTGACAAGGATACCGTTCTGTTCCCGGCCAAAGGCGAACAGAAAGCCCTGATCAATGTGTTTACTGACATTGATTGCGGATACTGCCAGAAGCTGCATCAGGAAATTCCAAAGATGAATGAGCTGGGTATCACCGTTCGTTATCTGGCCTATCCTCGTGCAGGGATTCGTAGCCAGCAGACTGGTCAGCTGACGGCTTCCTATCGCAAGATCAACTATGTCTGGTGTAACGATGATCGCAAGACTGCGATGACAGACATGAAAGACACCCAGCGTCAGCTGAGTCAGTTGGGCTACCGTGCGCGGAACAGTGGCGACCAGGCCGTTACGGAAGAGTTCGATAAGCTAAACGAATCCATGAACGGCATGCTGGCCAGCAGCCAGGATTGCGCTGCACCGATTGAATCCCAGTTCAAGCTGGGCCATCAGGTGGGTGTGAGAGGCACTCCAGCGATTGTGGTGGAAGATGGACGCCTGTTCCCTGGTTACCTGCCAGCGGACGCTCTGGCGGAGCGTCTGGGCATCCTGTAAGCCTTTGAGTTTTAGATAAAAAAACCGTCATTGGAAATTTTCCGATGACGGTTTTTTTATGCCCGCATGACAGGCTTTGAAATTTTTTTATATAAATTTTAACTGGTCAAAAAATAGACAATTTAAGAGGGTGCGGCACTCAATCAGGGGTTGGGGCGGTTTTGAAGTCTGAATTCACAGACTTATCCACAGAAAATGTGGACGAGATTTTTGCTTCTCAGACTTGACATGAATGAATCTGAAAAATGCCGAAGAGTAACTCAAATGAACAGGCGTTCAGCCTTGTCGTGATAGAGCGGGTTGTTGTTTATTCACATCAACATTGGTTGATCCCGGTTCAGAAATTTGCTCAATAATCACTTTGGGGATGATTTTGATTTTTTATAAGATATTGAAAAATATAGGAAAATATTGATTTCAGAAACACCTTCAGAAAACTGACTACAATTTATCGACTCATTTCTAACCTGTTATCTTCCCCTTTTGAACAGCTTTATGCACAAGCCATGAAGTGCTTGTCGAGTTTCTTTCTCAATCCTCACAAGTGCCATTCACAGGTTTTGTGATGCTGCGGGCTTGACATTTTGGGTTGTGGTAACCGGTTCGAAATCGGCTCTCTGACGGGCGTTATTCACAGCGCATATGACCGAAATGTGACAGTTGTGGGAATGTCAATATTGACCTGTAAAAAAACTTCAAAACGGCTAACTTATTGATTCCTTGCAGTTTTTGAAGCTGGTGTAAAACCGATCAAATTAAGTTCACCCCAGTAAACATGCGCCCTCTAGCGGTTTTTGAAGTCGTTATCCCAAGATTTATCCACAAAAACTGTGAGTAAGTGTCATAGTCGGCCATCCAGGCCCATGGATGCTGGATGACGGGGCGATGACACTGAATTGTGGATAAATTCACTGGCTCAAATGTTTCAGGCCTGTTCTTCGGTTTCCTGTGTTGGAAGCGGGTAGCTCTCGAAGGGGGAGGCAAGTTCTCCGGATACGATCAGTTTCTCGCGCAGTGGTTCTGGTAGTGACTCCAGCCAGTTGAAGCCCTGAATCAAATGCGTGAATACCGGATCCAGTGACGCCGTGAACGACATGGCTTCACCGCTGACCGGGTGAAGTATCTCCAGCTGCCATGCGTGGAGCAGCAGCCTGCCTGAATCCAGATGATCACGAAAATACCGGCTGTGACGACCCTTGCCATAGCGTGCATCACCAATAATCGGGTGGCTCAAATGTTTCAGGTGACGCCGTATCTGGTGTTTACGCCCGGTTTTGGGAATGGCCTCGATCAGTGAGTAGCGAGATTGTGGGTATTTGTCGATGGCCACCGGTATTTCGATTGTGTCCAGTAGCCTGAAGTCGGTAATGGCTTCCTGGGGTGGTTTTTCCACTTCATTGCGTGCGTACTTGTCGACTGGTGGACGCATGGCGTAGTCGAGGTGCACGAACTCCGGCATGTAACCACGAACAATGGCCAGATAACGTTTGTCGACCGCGCGTTGCTGCCATTGTTTCACCATGGCACTGGCAATCTCTGAAGACAGCGCAAACACCAGAACACCGGACGTCGGTTTGTCCAACCTGTGCACTGGATACACCCTCTGGTTCAGCTGGTTTCTCAGCAACTGCAGTACAAAGCGGGTTTCGTGACGATCAATTTCACTGCGGTGTACCAGCATTCCGCTGGGTTTGTTAATCGCGACGATGTATTCATCGCGGTAGAGAATCTCAAGAGACATGGATACAGGAGGCAGTCAGCAAACAGGGCGTGGATGCTATCACCCATTTATCTTGCCAGCTATGTACAATCCGCATGAATGAATTTGCACTTGTAAGGAAACACTATGCGTCCACTGTGCTCTTTGCGATTACTGATCGCTATCGTCAGCCTGTCGCTGCTGGCCGTTGCTCCGGCCAGAGCTTTTATCGGTATCTTTAATGTATTTATCCCGGTTCCGGGGTCCGAACCTGTAGCCTGGAATGATCCGGGGCAAGCATGGGTCACTCGCAGCAGTGAACATTTTGAACTGCACTTTCCAGAGGGATTTGAAGGTCAGGCCACACGAGCGCTCAATATTGCCGAAAAGGTGCATACGGATCTGGTGCCATTTTTCGGTCAGGCTCCGGATCACAAAACGGTGATGGTGTTGGAGGATGACGTGGATTACTCCAACGGGTGGGCCACCCCGTTGCCGTATGCGCAAATCCGTCTATTTGCCAGCCCTCCTGATGACGTTACCGGTCTGGAAACCTACGACGACTGGCTGCACCTGCTGATTCGGCACGAATACGTTCATATTCTGCATATGGAAATGAGCCATGGCGCCCCACAATTTGCCGGTAATGTGTTTGGGCGGCATGTACTGACCTTTCCTCATGCCTTGACTCCGTCTTTCTTGTTGGAAGGACTGGCTGTTTATCTGGAGACCAATCCAGAGGTGGGCTACGGGCGGCTGCAAGGTACCTTGTATGAAATGCAGATGCGTGAAGAAGTGGCCAGCGGCCAGTTTGCCCCTTTGACTCAGGTGGTCGTACCTAATCGGGATTGGCCCAGAAACAAGGCTTACTTGTACGGTGCGTTCTTCATTGACTATCTGGTCAGGAAGTACGGTGAAGACAAGTTGAAGGGGTGGTTAAAACGCTACAGTCGTATGCCAGTGCCCTATTTGTTTCTGGACGGTAGCTTCCGCCGGTTTTTTGGGATGCCCTTGTCGACGTTATGGCGAACGTTTGAATACGACATGAAAGAACGCTATCTCCCCGTCTCAAAAAAACTTCACAAAGAGGCAACACCTTATCAGTCACTGCCTGGTGAACCCTGGGGGTTGCAGATTGCCCAGTCAGTTGGTCATGAACTGTATCAACTGGAATCCAATGGTGAAGACTCTCCGGCGATCTGGCGTTACGACCTCTCTCTTGAGCAGGTTCAGAAACAGCATTTGCATGACGTTAAAAACGTGCGTTATTTCGATGTCTCCCGTACAGGCAACATTGCTTATATCCGCTTGCTGGCGAACGCCGATTTACGTGTAGAGGGAGACATTTTTCTGCGCCATGCCGATGGTGATGAGACCCGTTTGACACATCGCTTGAGAGCGCGTCGTTTGCAGTGGTTACCGGATGAAACGGGCTTCGTTGTCAGCCGCATTCGAAGTGGACACAGCGAACTGCTGAAGGTCGATCTGAATGGAGACACACAAGTCCTGTGGCGCGGTCAGTACGGCGAGGTTATTGGTGATCTGGATCTGTCCGAAGATGGACTGCGTGTCGTGGCTGCGTTCAAACCAGACGGACAGACCTGGAATCTTGCCGTTTACAACCTGACATCCGGTCAATGGAAAACCCTTACCCAAACTCCCGCAATTGAAGGCTCGCCGAGATGGCTGGATGACGAAAACATCCTCTACAGCGCTGATTATCACGGTAACTACGATCTTTATTCATTGAACATGGAGTCTGGCGAAGTGATGCAATGGACGCGGGAATCCACCGGTGCTTTCAGACCTTTGAAGGTGGCCGACAAGCTGGTGTATCAACGGTATACCGCCGACGGCTATCTTTCGGTCCTGTCTCAGCAGAAGGAATCGGTCAGCAAGGAAGCCATCGCATCACTGAATGGCGACACGGTATTTCCAGGCGTGGCCATGACCAGAACCGCTCAGGACGGGGATGAGGAATACAGCCCCTGGTCTACGCTGTTACCGACAGCCTGGTATCCGTCGCTCTATGGTGATGGTGTGCAGTGGGTCGCAAACGTCATGATTCCCGGTACCGACGCCTTGGGCAAGCATTACTATCTGTTCAATATTTCTTATGAGACCAAGTACCACATGACCCCGGTCTCACTGCTGTATCTGTACGACAATCGCTGGCAGCTGTTTGCTTCCCACAGTTATGAATACAACGATGTGGACTTCAATGAACGTGATCAGCGCGTTCGGCGTGAGTTGTTTATTGGTCAGCGCCGTTATCTGGGACATTGGATGGATGACCAGTTGGGGTTGCATGCGGGTATCACGGTGGAGCATGAAGAGTTAATTGAGTCGGTTGGTTTGCCATGGTCGGACGGCCCATTGGGCGAGCGGAATCTGGCCGGGCTGGCGTTGGTTTGGACTGAACTTGAAGGACATTTGCATGTTCCGGGCATTGGACGTGGCACATATTGGGATCTGGTGGGAGAAACCAACCAGGGGGGAAGTTACGAAGGAAATGTGTTCCAGGCCAGGGGGGCAAAGGTCTTTGACTTGCCAGGGCGCAACAAAATTTCATTGAGTGGCGAAGTCGGTTGGGCCGATGTGGCGGCAAAACCTTTTGAACTGGGAGGAAGCGCCAGCGAGTTCACCTTGTTTGGACGAAACGAAGCGTTGTTGTTGGGATATGAGGAGCGTATTCAGGTTGGCAATCAGTACGCCACACAACGTCTTGCTGTGACCGGTTTTCTGGGCAGTCGCGAACGTAACTGGAGGTTGTATCCGTTTGGTTGGGGTGACTTTTTCGGCACCGTCTTTGTCGAGAATGGCTCAGCCTGGAGAGACGATGATGCTCCAGATTGGTTAGGCTCGGCGGGCATTGAGTTACATTCCGAACTGGTGTTTGCCTACGATGCGGTGGTGCCAATCAGCCTGAGATGGACTCACGGCTTTGAAGAACCGGATCGTCAGCAAAATATCTCGATTTCGTTCGGATATCGCTATTGAAGGGCAGTCAGGTGCGTTGGCTCTGATCAGAGACAACGCCTTAATGGTCGGATTGTTATACCATGCGCGGATTCATTGTCTGAGTTGAGAAACCAGAGTGATGAATTCGCTTTTTCTTTTTATTCGGGATTGCTAATCGATGGATTTTCTCTGGATTCTGGTCGCTTTCTTGTTCGGTTTTGCCGTCAAACAATTTGGCATGCCACCGCTGGTTGGGTACCTGATCGCCGGTTTTGGTTTGCACGGTTTTGGCGTCACGCCCGAGTCGAGTCTGGATACACTGGCATCCATCGGCATTACCCTGATGCTGTTCACCATCGGTTTGAAACTGAACGTCGAAGCGCTACTGAAGCCTGAAGTGTGGGCGACCAGCTTGATTCACACCGGAATATGGAGTGCGGTGGTGGTTGCCGGAGTGGTGTTGTTCGGCTGGATTGGACTGAGTGAATACTTCGATCTGACTTTGCAGACGACCTTGCTGGTGGCCTTTGCCTTGAGTTTTTCGTCAACGGTCTGTGTGATCAAGATGCTGGAAGAAGCATCCGAACTGAAGGCCCGTCATGGCAAGATTGCAGTGGGTATTCTGGTGATTCAGGACATTGTCGCCGTGATCTTTCTGGTGGCGTCTACCGGAAAGATTCCGTCGGTCTGGGCCATTGGCTTGCTGGGGTTGTGGCTGATACGTCCGGTTATCCATCAGGTGTTTACCCGTGTCGGACACGGTGAGCTGCTGCCGTTGATGGGCTTCTTTCTGGCATTGGGGGGAGCAGAACTGTTTGAAGCGGTGAAAATGAAAGGCGATTTGGGGGCGTTATTGATCGGCATGCTGCTGGCGCCTCATGCCAAGGCTGCCGAGCTGTACAAGTCGCTGATTGGCTTCAAGGACGTGTTCCTGATCGGTTTCTTTCTGTCGATTGGTTTTACCGCTCTGCCGACCGCAGACATGATCATTCCTGTGCTGGTGGTCACCTTGCTGCTGGTTATCAAGTTCATGATTTTCTTCGTTTTGCTGCTGGGTTTCCGGGTATCTGGCCGTACTTCCTATCTGAGTTCTCTGGCATTAACCAACTTCAGTGAATTTGGCCTTATCGTTGCCAGTCTGAGTGTGGACAACGGTTGGCTGAGTGACGATTGGCTGGTGATTATTGCCGTGTCCATGTCGTTGTCGTTTGTGGTTAGCAGTTTCCTTTACCGCCGTGCCCACCACTTCTACGCACTGTACAAGGATCTGGTAAACCAGTTTGAGCGCCCTGGAGCACACACGCGCTTTGACAAGCCAGAGGGTGCCGAGATTCTGATTTTGGGGATGGGCCGGGTTGGCAAAGGGGCTTATCAGGCGCTGGATCATGATCTCGGAAAGCGCGTGTGGGGCATCGAATCGGACGCCGAGCGTGTCACCAAACTGAAGGAAGAAGGCTTTCGCGTGGCCGCTGGTGACGCCGATGACCTCGAATTCTGGGAGCGGGTTGGTAATGAACGTATCTCACTGGTGATGATGGCCTTGCCGTCGCATTTTGAAATCAAGGGCACACTGGAGATGCTGCGTTTGTCCGGTTACCAGGGCAAGGTTGCAGCGGTAGCACGTTACGAAGATGAGCGCCAGGAGTTGATTGATCTGGGCGTGGATGTGGTCTTCAACTACTACTCGGAAGTCGGGGCTGGCTTTGCCGCCGAGAGTCGCCACCTCATCGGAACGGCAAGTAGCGATTGGTAATGCGATCTCAAATCTGATTCAATTCTGGCTCGTTTTAATCACTTGGCGTGTCAGAATCCATGAATATGCCCTCTGATGGCTTGCTGGATCAATATATTGAACAAAGTGGGACAGGTTCTCCTCCGCTCAGCTGAGCGAAATTTCCGGTGCGACCCATTTTCTGGTTACCAGTCATGTGGATGAATGCATGGCAGTTGCCGGATTAGTTAATCAAGCTAATTAAAAACGTCATTCTGATAAAAACATCATTATTTCTTCGGTTCTTATCTGGGCTATTCTGGTGCGGGTTGTCAATGCCGACAGCTCGTACCACCCAATGAATACCAGGGAGAGATAATTGATGAAAACTCGAATGGCTTCTTTTCTGACCATGGTGCTGAGTCTTGTTCTGATGTCGACGGCTCATGCCGAGGGCGTCAAAACGCGCAGTGTGAAGGTCGCACCCAAGGTTCGCATCCAATACGACGTATCTGGTCCTCGTCATGCGCAGGCTGTTCTGATGCTGCACGGTGTGACCGATTCCAGGCATTCCTGGTCGGCTGTGGCGCCATACCTGAATGATCAGTATCGCGTTTATGCGCCGACATTCCGTGGCCACGGAGATTCATCCAAGCCACAGGGCGGATACCAGGTAGCGACCTTTGCAGAAGACATGATCGCCTTTATGGACCGTTTGAACATTGATCAGGCGGTTGTTGTAGGACACAGCATGGGATCGTTTGTGGCGCATCAAATGGCGTCTGTTTATCCAGAACGCGTGAGCAAACTGGTGTTGATTGGTTCCTCCGCGACCTTCGTCGGGAACCCGGTGGGTGAGTACCTGTGGGATGAAGCCATCGGGGTCCCTGAATTTACCGACCCGGTGAGTGCGGACTTCATTCGTGACTGGCAGACTGGCCCGAATCCAGTGGATACCACTTTCTTCAATAAAGTACTGTCAGAGACTGCCAAAGTACCGGCGCGTGTCTGGAAAGCCGCCTTCCGCACTATTCTGACGGATGACCACAGCCGCTTCCTGAAAGATGTTCAGGCTCCTACCCTGATTTTGTGGGGAAGCGCTGATCCTCTGATGGATGCAGGAACTCAAACGGTTTTGCAGCAGGCCATTCCAGCCGCCACTTTCAAGCAATACGAAGGCGCTGGCCACAACCCCCATTGGGAACAGCCGTATGAAGTTGCCGTCGATATCCTGAACTTTATCCAGTAATCATTGGCATCCAGCAGTTTATTCCTGTCCTTGTGCGCGGCCCTGAGATCGTAACAGGGGCAGGAATATTTGATGTTGCTAGGTAAATCGTCCCTCCAGCTGATGTTCCCTGGCGGAGTCTGCGCTGCTCCAGGCTTTTAGCTTGTTCACGCCGCTTTGTTCCCACCATTTTTGTTCATTGACGGGAAGTCACCGTTCTTTTGGCTAATTGAATCTTTTGGGACTTTTTGTCATCTATTGGCATGAGATAGTCACTATTCTCGCAAGGGTTATTTCCCGTATTTTTCGATACAAGCATCCCGGTCCAATACAAGGCCAGCTTGTTTTGTCAGTCATTAAAGGAGTTCAGGTATGGCGTTGGAAAATAGTTCACAGCAACCACTGCTTCCGAATACCGACCTGATTGATCTGGTCAACCAGACTCGTTTGGACAAGCAGGTCGTAGCCATTCGGACTGGCCCGACTCAGGTACTGGTCGTGGATGGTGAACAGGACGTTTTTTACGATCCTGATCAGGTCGTCATGGATTTGGTGGGGCTGTCAAAAGCCGGTGAGTGCCAGACTCTGGCGTTGCCGCCCAAACGAAAAACCCAATGGCTGCTGGATCGCCAGCCACAGAGTCGTCCAATGGAAGAACTGCTGTGGGTGATTGGCTACACTGGTTACGACCCGGAGGATTGCTGCTTCCACAAGGGTTGCCGTACTGAAGATGTGATTCAGCTGAAACGCTGGCCTAACCTCACGCGTTTGCCTCGTAGCGGCAACAGCATTCGACTGGCGAGTCTGTTTTCTTTGCGTCCGACGTCCGTGTATCTGGCTGGCCGGATTCTGAAAGTGGAGCTGGAAGAAGTGAAACGCTTCTACAACGCGGCCTGTTCAGCCGGGCTGGCTGTGCGGAAAAATGGTGAATCCATTGAATGGCAGCCACGCCCACACCGTCGTCAGAAATTGATATCGGCGATTTTTTCCTATCTCGGCAGCCGCCGAAAAGAGCAGGCAGAAGTCTGACGTTATACACATCACTCGCTCACAGCGAGCGAGTGATGTCTTGTTGTAACTACCGACCTTACTATCAACTGGATTTACTGAGCGCCAGCGCCTGACATACGCTCCAGCATTGCGTGAATCGCTTTGATCTGAGGTGCTTCCTGAGTGTAGAAGTCTGGATCAAACTGGTTGTATGACGAGTAGCCCCAGAAGTCCCAACAGCCCTGAGGGTTATACGGGATGGTGTGTGACACGCTGACCTGTGGATACAAAATGATCAGGTCATTGCTGTCGGCCATCTGATTGTAGCCCGTGGTGGTGTAGTACTGATCTCCAATGGATTCATAGCCCTGCTGACACCCATGCACCGCAATATGGATTTTACATTCGGTATTCTGAGCGTTGGCTTCGGTGTCAGCGCACTGATTCGGTACGTAGACAAAACCCTTTTCGGACATGCTGGTGATTTCATTTGGCAGGAATTCAGTCTGATCAAATTCGATCAACTGGCCGCTGGCGGACGCTGCCGGAGGCTGGGCGCCTGGATAGATTTGCTCGATGATGCGAGTGGACTGCATGAAGTTGCAGTTATTGATGTACGGAGACGCGGTTTCTGCACAGGGCACATCGTCAGCGTGATCCGTAATGATGGCATGACCGGCATTGACGCTGTTGTCGTAGTTGATCGACCCGACTGGCACGCCCATGTTGGTGAAGTACTGTACCGTGGCGTCGACCACCGGTGGATGGACCGTTTCATCAGCCTGTCCACTGAAGACATACAACCGGTCGTCAATCAGGTTGTTGATCGGAGAGATCTTGTTTTCCTCTGCCAGTTCCGTGGTCAGTTGCTCCAGGCGCGGCAGGTTGGGTGCATTGGTTGCGTTGGGGTTCATGCACGTCGTGGTGGCTGTGAACAGTGGTGCCGACAATGGCCACGACAGTGCGCACAGATAGGGGCCGCCAGCGATCACACCGGCACCGACCATAATGTCGGAATGTGCCATATACAGCTGCGAGGTCATAAAGGCACCTGACGACAGACCCGATACGGATGTCGCGGCCAGATTCACGCGATAGCTGCCCAGTGGAGCGGCTTTTTCCACCGTTTCCAGCGCCAGTTTTTCAGGCTCGCAGTCTGTCTGTTTGGTTGCTTCATCGTTTGAGCTGCACGCGCTCAGACCCACGACGGAAGCGATCAGCAGGCTGAAAGCCAGTTTCTGGTTGGCAATGGGGTGGTGTTTCCAGTTTGGAGCGTCAGACATATGTTCCTTTCCTTTTCTGATTCCCTGATCGGGTGAATACCGGACTGTCTGGCCAACCCCATGACGTCAGAGACGTTCTCCAGCGTCAAATGGCCACTCGGGGGTGGTTTTGGCAGTCGTATCTCGACTATTGAGCAGTTTGACACTGGTAGATAGCGATTGTGTGAAAACTGAGCTGTTATCTGTCAATGACTGGGCAAACTGCACAATGAGTGATTATCCAAACCAGAACAGCAAGGGCAGAAATACCACCACGAAGGCGGCCCAGGCAGAGTACACAGGCAGGTAGCGTGCGACGGAGTATTCGAGAGCCGACTGCGATCCCTTGCCTTTCGCTAACTTGAGATACGCCTGCAACATCAGATTAAGGTGCACAAAAATCACCAGATTGGCACCCGTTACCGCAACCCGGTTTGGTGTGATGCCCTGATCCCACCAGCGTAGCGAAATGGCGAACAGTGCAATCAGATCAATGATCAGAGTGGCGATAATCAGCAACAGATTGATGCCATCACTGGTGCTGAATTCACGATTCTTGCGGCCCACAATGGAAAAGACCGTAATCCCCCAGATCACCAGCAAAATACCATTCATCAGGATCAGGAAATCCCGGTCGGTATAGGGATTGGTTCCCTGGGCCAGCATGGCCATCAAATACGCCATGGCGGTGATCAAAAACAGCGGTGCAAAGATGCGAGACAGCATGGCCGCCAAACGGGCGCGCCGATCGAGGAAATGATCGAACACGTACAGGCCAACCATTGGTGCCGACACCAGGCCCCCTACCACAATGTACTCCATGTACCAGCGGCTGATATCCAGTCCAATCGCGGAGAATAATCCCAGTGTTAGCCCGGTCATGACCATACCGCCAAGCAGCACCAGTACTGCCAGTACCAGGGTTTCACCCAATAAACGCAGTACCGATAATCGGGCGGCTGTATCTTTCCAGCGTTGCTGCATCAGGCTGAAAGTGAGCAGTGCCAGCATCAAGGGACCGACGTGAATCATAGCCATCAATATGGAATCCGATTCCTTGTCAGGCAACAGGCCCAGATAGACCATCAGCAGGGCCAGCCCCGCACCAAACCGCATCAGAAAAGAGCGGGTCGGTAACGAAACACCATCCAGTACCGGGAACATCAGTCCGTAAGCCATCATGGGCAGCACAGGCAGAAATGCGATAAAACGCGGGTAATACCAGTCCTCCTCAATCGGAAAGATACTGGGCAGCTTGGCCAAAACTGCGGCAAAACATCCGAGTATCACAACCCATTTCCATGATGCTGAGGATAAATCGGGTTTTGTTGTGTCGGGTGACGGTTCCCGCCAGTGGAGCCTGGCTTGCCAGGTCAGTAATACATCGGACGTCGGTGAAACTTCAATCGCATCGGAAAGCCATCGCTGGAATTCATCCGGTTGCTGGTGATAGAGCGCCTCCAGCGCACGATACTGCTCTGAAGATTGGCTGCTGATAGCCTCAAGCACAGGATTGGAAGCCGTCATTTCAGTTATCCGTCGGTATTTTCCGCAGCGCCCCAAACGGCAAACTCATTGCCAGAAGGCTCGCTAAAGTGGAAACGACGCCCTCCGGGGAAGTCGAACATTGGCTGCACAATGATGCCACCGCAGGCAACGATCTTTTCCATCGTCGCTTCCAGATTCTCACTGAAGAACACCACCAGAGCGGCGCCATTGGTGGTAGATGAGCTGTGTTCTGAGCGGAAGAAACCACCATCCACACCGGCTTGCTGACCAGAAAACGACATGTAGTCCGGGCCATAGTCAGTAAATTCCCATCCGAACACGGTACCAAAGAAGGTTCGGGTCGCCTCCATATCCTGGCAAGGGAATTCGAGGTAATTGATGGTGGGGGTGTTCATCGTGACTCCTTGGGGAAACCGTTCAAGCATCTGATGACAGATGAGTATTTTGTTAGTGGAAGCTGGTACAGTCGCCCAAACCGGGATTCAGAACAAGTACAAAAGAGGTTCGTCATGACGTCGGAAATACGTTTCTCAGCGGATGAAAAAGCCATTCTGGTCGACAAGCTCAAACTCTATTTTGATCAGGAGCTGAATCAGGAAATCGGCCAGTTTGATGCCGAATTTCTGCTCGACTTTATCGGTGAGGAGATGGGGGCCTACTTCTACAATCGTGGCCTGCAAGATGCGCAAACCATGCTGGAGAGCCGGATTGAATCCATCACCGATGGCTTTTATGAGCTGGAAAAACCGACAGAATTCAGACGCTGAAACAGCACGGAGAAGGACTGTGTACGTCCCGAAACATTTTCAACAAACCGATACCGCTACGCTGTTTGAAGTGATTCGGGACTATCCGCTGGCGACCCTGATTACAGTGACGGATCAGGGGCTGGAAGCCAACCATATTCCTTTCTGTCTCAACCGGACTGATGGCAAAAACCGGCTTCAGGGACACCTGGCCAAAGGCAATCCACTCTGGAAAAACCTGCCGGATGGCTCTGAAGTGCTGGTGGTGTTTCAGGGGCCGCATGCCTATATCTCACCGTCGCATTATCCCACTAAACAGGAAACCGGCATGGTCGTTCCAACCTGGAATTACATCGCCGTACACGTCAGGGGGACATTGCAATACCGGCATGATCCTGAGTGGTGCCAAACACTGGTCGAGAATCTCACCAACCAGCAAGAAGCCCGTCAGGATTCTCCGTGGGCAGTATCGGATGCGCCACAGGCGTATGTCGACAAAATGCTGGCAGCGGTGGTCGGTATCGAAATTGAAATCACCGATATCACCGGCAAATGGAAAGTCAGCCAGAATCAGCCGGAGCGGAACCTGCTCGGTGTGGCCGAAGGTTTGTCGCGGGATACCAATACCGAAGTTCAGAAAATGGCAGCGGTGGTTGGGAAGCGGGTTTTGGCCTCTTGACAGTCATCCTGTCTGGGCTTACCGTCCATAACTCAACCAACCTGCGCTTCCGGACATCGGCCCCCGGAAGAATCGAATATCCGGCCGGATTCAATGTTTGTATGCGAAAACTGTAGTAAGCACGTCCCTTCAAACCAATCTTCTTTTCTTTACCCAATCAAAACACGAAGCAAATGCTATCCCCGTCGAGTCGGTGCGAATACATACAAGGACATCGAAGGCAAGCGCAAAAACTCAGATGATCCCGGTGGTAGCGGTTATGAAACCGTTAAGGAAATCCGGGTGTGTGAGCACTGCTATGGATTACTGTCTGCTGCTTCTGCAGACTGATTAACTCGATCCCCATGCCGATCGCGGCATGGGGATCGAATTTTTATTCGACAATATTATTTGAACGAAACGACATTTAACTGCTTGGGATTAATCACCGGTATCATAAAAGTGCTTCAAGTTCGTCCGTCTTACGTACCCAGGATTTAACTCGGCCTACCGTAATATTGATATCCTCCTCTGGTAAGAAATTTCAAATCCATCAGGGTCAGATTCATCATAAACTGATAGCGGGCTGGCCATACCTTCAAATATCCAGCGGCCTCATCGTCTCTTGTCACTAGCACAGTCGCTGCTATTTTCCTGACCACATTGTGAGCGCCGGATCAGAGGACGGACAGGTGAACAAGTTATCGCATTGCTGTGATTACTGTCCTGAACGCTGTTCTGGTCTGAAGAAATTGTTCAAATCCAGCCGCCCACTGGCGTATTCCGCTTCATCGAACAGTTGCTGTTGGCGCTGTCCATCCTGATGCAGTCGTTTAAAGGTCGCATCAGCGTCTGCCATCATGTCATCACAGGTATTCTGGTCGGGAAGGGCCAGTATTTCCCGTTCCATCTGTTCCGCCGTGGCCAGTGTGATGGCCCGGTGTTGCATCTCGTGTTCCAGTAAATGTGGATAATAGTAGTCCCATTGGGCTTGAAGGAATGGCGAGGAGGTTTGCAGTGTTGGCATACGAATATTGACGTCTGCTGTGATATGCACGCGGTCGATGCGACAACCTGATTCATGCCCTTTGGCGCTCATTTGTGCACTCAGTCTGGAGGTTGTCAGTGCTACCTCAATCATGCCGCCTTCGCGCAGGCGATTGGTGTTTTTCAATGCCAGACTCAGATCCACGGCATTGGCAGCATGGACGGCGTAGTCACTGCGGCTGTCGTTCACGGTAATTTCTGCCTGAGCTGTCTGCAGCGTGATGGCCGTTGCTAACGAGATCCCGTACCGGCAAATGGAGAGCAGGGCGCAGCGATCAAGCATGGGGTGCTGATTCCGTATTGTGAGTTGAGACGACATCACAATTAGTTCCGAACTCTGGAAAATGGTTCGTTAGCGGGAGGGTAATTGCTGTTCCGCTGCTGAATGGTCGTTGTGACCGTCCTGGTTTTGTTTCAACTGTCGATAGGCCCGCGGTGCGTGTCCGGTTGCCTGTTTGAACAAGCGTCGAAAGGTGCTGGTACTGCCGTAACCGGTGCGTTCTGCAACGCGTTCCAGTGACAGGTTGGTGGTTTCCAGCAGCAAGCTGGCATGGCGAACACGCAGTTGCTGCAGGTACTGGCCGGGACTGATCTGGTGAGCGGCCTGAAAACGGCGTGACAGCGTTCGTTCGCTGACGTGATGCGCTGCGGCAAGGGTTTTCAGATCCAGCGGCTGGCTGATGTGGCGTTGCATCCAGCTTTCGACCGACAGAATCAAGGTGTCCTGATGATCGCTCTGGGACTGCAGGAACAGGTAAGGGGCCATGTGATCCTGATTGGCGTCGATCAGCATGGTACGGGCACAATCTATGACCAGCTGGCGTCCGGTGTGGGACTCGGCGATTTGCAGCATGGCGCTGATGTTGGCGCTCATGGCACCGGTGCAGTAGAGGTTGTCGCGTCTGATGATCTGGTTGTGGGGGTTGAGTGTGATCGCCGGATAACGCTGTTGGAACAGTGTATTGAGCCACCAGGCGGTGGTGGCTTCACCGTTGTCGAGTAATCCGGCTTCAGCCAGCAGAAATACACCGCTGCAGTTGGCCGAGAGCACAACACCTTTTTGATGCAGCGTCTTCAATAGTTGTCGATGCGGTTTCAGGTGCGTGAGTTTCTGGATCAGATCATCCAGACCGGTGTGATGAATGCCCGGAACCAGAATCACATCCGGTAGTGTCCCCTGAGCGGCTTGTTGTTCCACCTGTCTGAGGCTGATATCAGCGAGCACACGGGTGCCATTCGATGCCGTCACCGCACCACTTTCCTGAGCAACCAATTGGCACTGATACAGAGGTTCGTCATTACCTTGTTGTTTCCAAAGCGTATTGAGGACATTGAAGACATCCAGCGGGCCGAAGACTCCAGACGACTGAAAGCCTTCAAACACCAGAGCGAGAATGGTACGCATGGGTAGCTCCTGAATGAGCGTCCGGGGAATTACCGGAATGGGCCTTGAATTGGCAAAACGTCATCATAGGAGGAATCTGACCCAGAACCAGCGATGGGCACCGATGCTGTCCGTATTTGCGCGGTAATTGGCGGTATTCTGTCTGAAATTGCGTTTTTAGCATTGTTAGCATGGCATCACTGTTGAGTTGCATGGCGGAATTCCCCGCACGCAGCACGCCTGAGAGGTGAGCATGACTACCAGCGAAACCCCAACAAGTAGCATCGAAATTGGCCGTTATCCCGTCCCTGAATTGACCGACCTGCCAGAGGACATTCGCAGTCGCATTCTGGCCGTTCAGGAAAAAGCCGGATTCATCCCGAATGTCTTTCTGGTACTGGCACATCGCCCGGATGAATTCCGTGCCTTCTTCGCCTACCACGATGCTCTGATGGAGCGTGAGGGCAGCACGCTGACGCCAGCAGAGAAGGAAATGATCATCGTCGCTACCAGCGCCGCGAATGGCTGCCAGTACTGTGTGATTGCCCACAGCGCCTTGCTGAGGATTTTCTCAAAAGAGCCAATGCTGGCCGATCAGATTGCGGTGAACTACCTGCACGCTCCGCTGAGCGAGCGTCAGAAGCAAATGCTGGCATTTGCGCTCAAGCTGTCACGATCACCAGAGGCGGTATCCGAAGCGGATTATCAGGCACTGTACGAGCTGGGTTACAACGATGACGACATCTGGGATATCGCGGGCATTACCGCGTTCTTCGGACTGTCCAACCGCATGGCGATTGTGACGGCCATGCAAGCCAATCGTGAGTTCTACATCATGGCACGTGAACCAAGGAAGTAACACAGCATGAGTGGGAAGCGTCATTCAGCTGCCAGACGCTGGCGCAGGGCTCCGTAAATTACCAGGTAGCCAACCGCCAGCAACAGACAGACGGCGGTTCCCCAGTGAATGCCGAGCAATGGGTACAAATAGCTCACCGCCAGCGTGTACACCACCAGAGAGCCCAGCCCATCCGGGTAATGCTTGATGGTGGTGGCCAACACCTCAGAGCCATAAGTCAGATGCAGAATCAGCATCAGGGGAAAGAAACTGACGGGGAAAGCCGCCAGCAGACCGGCCTGTTCCGGCCCCAGCAGACTGCTCAAACCGGTGATCATCAGAATGGTTACCGATGCCATGGTGGCCCGAAACAACAGACTGCCGCTTTTGCTGCCAATCCACCTCCGCCAACCCGACAAGGTTGGAGCAGCTTTGATGTGAGTGTCCTTGATAGGCTTCAGCAGGGTTCGGATAACCAGAATCGCTACTATAACCACTAACAAACTGATCCAGCGGTATCCCGGCAATTGCTGCAACAGCAAATTACAGACAAGGAAGGTAGCCAGACCGGCGAGGATCGCCAGCGGCATAAACGCCAACTCGCCACGGCGCACAATCACCTGCGCGTACCCCCATGCCAGTGCTGCCGAGGCACTCAACCCGGACAAGGCGTATACAGCACTGTCGGCGGCGAATTGCGCTCCCTGTTGCCAACCAAAGAAATACAGCGCAATGCCGGTGCCCAGCGGGAACCCCGCTAGCAAGCCCGCATGACGCGGACTCATGCGTTCAGCCACTCTGGCCAGCAGAACAACGGTGAGAAAGGTCACCAGAATTTTCGAAAGAATCAGCATCATCAGACTCACTGCAGGGAGCCGGATAACCTACTTGGGTGGTTGCTTAGGCTCAATGCGTAAAATTGCTTAGGGGGAGTGGTTTGGAGATCGTGAGTATCAACGGTATTTGTTTTGGAAAGCCGGACTGAAGTCCCGCCTGCAAGTAGTTCAGCCAACGCTTGTGGGAGAGAATTTATTCTCGACGATGTGTTCGCCATGGCTGGTCTTTCTGGAAACACCGATTTCCGGATGCAGTAACGGGAGACAGGAACTCATCTTCCCACATACCCTCTACACTGATCTTTTTTTGTTATGTTATAACGTGTTTTCAGTGGTAAACATAAAAGAGGTAAACACCGTGGGGGCATTGGCCATATTGGAGGACACATCGCTGGTTCAGTTGTCGGAGTCATTGTTGCCCGATGTACTGACCGATATTTACCTCGATGAAAAGAACATCGTGATCTGGCAGCGCAGTCTGGCGCCCGATCTCGTATCAGCGTTGCAACAGCACTTGCGAGAGAAGAGTTCGATCAAGCTTTCCCTGACGCTCTCCCCCGATGATGCGGCAGAGGTACTGGAGAATCAGCTGTCGCAAGTGAGTTGCAGCACCGAGTTGGCCAGTGCATTGGCAGAGTTGGTGGAGATGTTCTGCTGTCTGTTTGATCTGGAGCGCGCCGGGTTGCGGCTGACAACGCTGGAGAAAGCCATGTGTCCGAAGTTTCACGTCGACAAGGTACCTTGTCGTCTGGTGACTACCCTGACCGGGCCGGGAACTCAATGGCTGCCAAATGATCTTCTCAGTCGCGATGGGCTGGGAGCAGGGGCTGCTCACTTCACCTTGTACGAAGATGACCGTGATATCCAGCAGATGACGCTGGGTGATGTAGCGCTGCTGAAAGGCGAGCGCTGGATTGGTAACGAAAATCGCGGAATTGTGCATCGTTCGCCGCCAGTTGACAGCGGAGACAGGCGTTTACTGTTAACGCTCGATTTTGCGGACTGAATTTCAAACTATCGGAGCTGAAAATATATGTTGTTTCGCCGTTCTGCCCTTGCCGGCCTGTCGGTAACGTTGATGTGTTTGTCCGGATACGCTGTTGGTGGCGATCATGGGCATCACGACCATGATAATCACGGTCACGAGCAGCGCAGTCATGTCCATGGTGTGGCCGAACTGATGCTGGCACAGGAAGGCAACGAGCTGGAAATCATGCTGGAGTCGCCAGCCGCCAATATTGTCGGTTTCGAACACAAGGCGTCCTCAGAAGAACAGATTGCAGCGGTTGAACGTGCTGAGGCATTGCTGAATGCGCCACTGCAATTGTTTGTCTTCAACGGTGATTGCAAGGTTCATGAAACAGAGCTGGACATGGAATCGGTTGAGCCGGAAGAGCACGGCCATCATGCTCACGAGGACGAACATGATCATGAACACAAGGATCATCATGCAGAGCACAAGCATGATCACGACCACGACGATGATCACAAAGGACACGCCTCTTCACACGGTGAAATCAGTGCTCACTATCATTTTGACTGCCAGTCCGGGGCTGATGTCACATCGGTAACCCTGAATCTGAAACAACACTTCCCGGCGATTGAAACCCTCTCGGTATCCTGGATCACCGAACAGGGGCAGGGCGCAGCGACATTGGATGAACACCAGTTGAACGGTTCACAGCGCACTGTGACATTCCGCTGATCGGGCTGCGTATGAATTCCCAGTCTGTTACCGATCGCGTGGCGATCGGTTTGTCATTCTTGTGCACGTTGCATTGCCTGGCGCTGCCGGTGTTGGTTGCGTTGCTGCCGTCCCTGACGGCCTTTGCCTTTGCTGACGAATCCTTCCATCTTTGGATGTTGGTCGCGGTATTACCAATCAGTGTATTTGCGTTGACCATGGGATGTCGCAAACACAAACGCTATCAGATTCTGTGGGTAGGATTTTCCGGGCTGGCGGTTATGATCGCAGCCGTTGTGCTTGGGCACGATTTTCTTGGGGAGGCCGGAGAAAAGACTCTCACCGTTGTTGGTGCGGCGATGGTCGCTTACGGGCACTTCCTGAATCAGAAGCTCTGCCGTGCGGAGGAATGCAGCTGCCACGACTGATTCATGGCAGAAGAGATAGACGCCCGCCAGCCCGCTAAAGCTCTGTGTAGGGTTCGAAGCTGGCCATCTCCATACTGTAAGCGGAAATGGCGACATCGTTCTCTGTAAGCTTTGTGTGTAGAGTGCCGGAGACCCAAAATGGATCGTACAGGGCTTCCAGCGTCAGACCCTGAGGGGCGTTCACCAGAATAATCTGGTTCGGTGGTGGCGGTGGCACGTGGATGCAAGCGCCGAAGAACGGGACCAGAAAGAACTGGGTGATGACCTGATTGTCATCGAACTCCAGTGGCACAATAAAGCCGGGCAGGCGAATGTTTTTGCCGTCAAAGTCATCAACCACACGGGTTGAGACCAGCGCCTGCTGATACGGGTCGTCATTGGCTTTTTCAACTGCCGCACGGATCTGACTGCTGATCTGGTCTTCCATGGTGCCGTCTTCGACATCCATCAGATATTCCGGTGGATTCAGCAGAGCTTGCAGGTCATCCGGGTGAATCAGGGTTTCCCATTCGATGGTTTCGAATGCGGCTCCGTCGCTCCCCAGCTCGCTGGCCGAGGCTGACGACGTGGCTGTGTCTCCCGCGTTTGAAGCCTCGTCAGGGCTGGCGCTCTGGTCATTTGGCTGAAGGGAAGACGCGCTACTCTGGGCCGTCGCTTGCGCTGCGCTGTCTGGATCACTGCAGCCACTCATGAGTGGCATCAGGCACAGACTCAAAAGGGCAGCGGAAAAAAGGGAACTCGGTTTCGTATTCACAATCGGTAACCTGTCGTGTACACCCGATGGTGTCCACGGTAAATAGTTTTAATGGTATCGCAATGCTGTATCGTTGCGGATTTAGTCACTCTGTGCCCACCATCGCAAGCCTTATATGTCCGTCATACTCAATAACCTTTGTTTTTCCTACCCCGGCGCTGATACGGCAACCCTTGAAATCGATCACTGGCAGGTGGATTCCGGTGATGCCGTGTTTCTTCAAGGCCAGTCCGGCGCGGGCAAATCCACGTTACTGAACCTGATCAGCGGGGTGCTCTCGGGCGCAACGGGGGAAATCTCGGTGCTTGGACAGCGACTGGATGCTATGAGCGGCAGTCAGCGTGATCGGTTCCGGGCCAATCATATTGGTTATGTATTTCAGCAGTTCAATCTGGTGCCGTATCTGGATGCGCTGGACAACATTCGACTGGCCAATCGGTTTTCCAGCCGCCAGCAATCGCCGGAGCGACCGGTGTCAGAGATTCAGGCGTTGCTGGATGACCTCCAACTGTCGGAAGCCGACTGGAGCAAACCGGCCTCGCGTCTGAGTATCGGCCAGCAGCAGCGAGTAGCGATTGCCCGAGCGCTGGTGAATCAACCGGAAGTGCTGATTGCCGACGAACCCACCTCATCGCTGGATCAGGAAAACCGCGACAACTTTATGCAGGTGCTGATGGAGCGTGTCGGGCGCGACCGGATCACGCTGATTTTCGTCAGCCACGACCGCACTCTGGAACACCACTTCAAGCGGGTTGAACGCCTGTCAGATATTAACCGGGCAGGGGGACGCTGAGATGTTTTTCCGACTCGCGCTGAAAAGCCTGCTGAGCCGCAAGGGTTCGGTGATTCTGACCATTCTGGCCATCAGCGTCAGCGTGTTTGTGATGTTGGGGGTTGAGCATATTCGCCAGCAAACCCGTGAGAATTTCAGTAATACCGTGTCCGGTGTAGATCTGGTGGTAGGGGCCAGAACCGGCAGTCTGAACCTGCTGTTGTACAGCGTGTTCCGGATTGGCAATCCGACCAACAACATCCAGTGGCACACCTATGAAAAGATCGCCAGTAACCCCAAGGTGGATTGGGCGGTGCCCATGTCGCTGGGCGATTCCCACAAGGGCTATCGGGTGTTGGGAACCACCACGGACTACTTCAAGCATTTCAGCTACGGTGCCAAACGCAAGCTGATGTTTGAATCCGGCAAGCCGTTTGACGATGTATTCGATGTGGTGCTCGGCTACGAAGTGGCCAAGCGTCTGAATTACCAGCTCGGAGACCGGCTGGTGCTGGCACATGGCGTGGCGGCGACCAGCTTCAGCCAGCACGATGACAACCCCTTTCAGGTTTCCGGCATTCTTGAGCCAACCGGAACGCCAGTGGATCAGACCCTACACGTCAGCTTGCAAGGCATCGAAGCCATTCACCTGAACTGGCAGCAAGGCGTCAATATGAACCGTGCGGGCCGGATTCCGAAACCGGATCCGGCCGCTCTTAAGGCGCTGACGCCGGAGAGCATCACCGCCTTTATGCTGGGGCTGAAATCCCGCATGGCGGTGTTCCGGGTGCAGCGGGATATCAACAATTATCGCGCTGAGCCACTGATGGCGATTTTGCCCGGTGTGGCTCTGTCGGAGCTGTGGCAAATGATGAGTGTGCTGGAAGACACGCTGAGGTTTGTCTCGGCGCTGGTGCTGCTGGCGGCTTTGATGGGATTGGCCTCAATGCTGATTGCCTCGATTCGGGAACGTCAGCCAGAGATGACCTTGCTGCGCGTGATCGGAGCATCGCCCTGGTATCTGGTGCTGTTGATTGAGCTGGAAACCTTGCTGATCAGTCTGTCGGCTTGTGTGCTGGGTGTCTTGTCGCTGTTTGCCATTCTGAACGGGTTTGAGGAAGTGCTGGCGGCCAGCTTCGGGCTGCGCATCAGCACCGACTTGCTGACGCTGACGAATCCGATATTGCTTGGGCTGGTGGTGGGTTCGTCGCTGCTGGTAACGGCCTTTGCAGCGATGATGGCGGTACTCAGGAGTCGGGCCGGGCGTTAATTATTCGGCATACTTCTGCACGTCATGGGGTTCGGCGACCATGGGAGGTCGCCGCTACGAATGCAGAGGCTTGTCCGAACTGTCTCTCCACTGATTCTGTCTTTCTATGCGTAATGGCGACCATGGGAGGTCGCCGCTACGAAGGCAGAGGCTTGTCCGAACTGTCTTTCCACCGATCCTGTCTTTCTATGCGTAATGGCGACCATGGGAGGTCGCCGCTACGAATGCAGAGGCTTGTCCGAACTGTCTTTCCACCGATTCTGTCTTTCTATGCGTATGGGCGACCATGGGAGGTCGCCGCTACGAATGCAGAGGCTCGTCCGAAACGTCTCTCCACCGTTTCTGTCTTTGTGTCTTCCATTTTAGGCGTAGGGGCGACCTCCCATGGTCGCCCGTTGAATGGCCTTAACTGGCCATAATCTTCTTCACATCTTCCAGACCCAGAGCGTTACCGCCCACGCCCCAGTGACCGTCGTTCACTTCATTCACGATCACCCAGGTAACATCACGCAGCTTCTCGCTGGTGGTTTCTGCGACGGCGTCGGTGATACGAGTGATCAATTCAGAAGACTGTTCGTTGCTCAGTTCGTCTTTAAATACCTTTACTTCGATCAGTGGCATAGCACTTTCCTCTTTTTTATTGTGTGAGTGTTACGACATCCGTAACGGGTGTTGCATTAATGACACTTGTTGTGCGCCCGTTAATGGGCGCGTTTTACATCGAATGGGCCGTCAGACTGAGTGGCAAACACGCAGTCTTCACCCGGCAGACATTCACTGATGTGAGGTGTGTTGGCGCTGATCATCCAGAACGATCCGGGTGGCAGAATCGTCATGGTATCTGGCTTGCCAGGTTCGTAATGCCGAGCCTGACCTTTTACCACCACACCGGTATAGCTGTAGGAATGCGTATGCGGCGGCGTCTTTTGTCCGGCACCGAAACGAATCAGCTTGATATGCGCGCCTTTGGTGTAATCGCCCTGAACCGCAGCAAGCTGGCGACCTCCGGGCTTGATATCCCACTGAACGTCTTCGTAGGCAGTGCGGGCGGTCGGAGTGACCGCATTTCCCGCGACTGCGACATCACACCCGGCCAGTACCAACAGGGCCAGACCGGTTTGAATCACAGATTTCATGGCTACATTCCCACCGGTTAATTACTTCTGAGCCAGAGTAATGGCGCGATCTATTGCCGCGTTCTGGTCATCTTCCGGTGTTGGTGTCAGCAGGGAAGGCTGCAGACGAACAGTATCGATGTCTTCGATACCGATGGTGTTCAGCCACCAGGTCAGGTAGGTCGACTGGTAGTCAGTGCCGTATTTGGCGTCTGCGCCCGGCGCAAATACCCCGGCGGTGTAGAACACTGCCGCTTTCTTGTTTTCCAGCAGACCGAAGTAACCGCGCTCGGGCTCGAAGCCAAAGGTCAGGCCCGGCTGGGTGATGATGTCGATGTACTGCTTCAGCTTGTAAGGCACACCGCCGTTCCACATAGGCACAGCAAAAGCGTACTCATCCGCAGAGGTGAACTGCTCGGTGATCTCAACCACCTGATCCCAGGCGCTCTTGCGCGTGTCATCCATCTCGCCCACACCGAAGAAGGTCATCTTCGCAGCGGCTTCATCACCATCAAACTCAGGCAGGTTGGCTTTCCACAGGTGCAGGGTTTCCACCTCAAGGGAAGGATCAGCGGCCTTGCGCGCTTCGATATAGGCCTTGGCCAGGGTATTGGAATGAGAAGCTTCGTCTCGTGGTGAAGCAATGATATGCAGCATCTTGGTCATGTCGGTATCTCCTAATTGATAACCATCTAAAATGTGTTTTAAAGGTTATTTCCATGATGGGTAACTTGTCAAACATTTTTTTAAGGGTTACTTTTGGTTCATGACCTCGTTGTAAGAAGATCCATGCAGTGACAGAACCGAAGCAGACTGAAAAATCGAAAGACACTTGTTGTGAGCACACGCACGCCTCAGCCGAGCAGAAAGAAGCCTCAGGGGCCGATGGGAGGCCCGCGCCGTTTCTGGTGGCGGAACATCCCGCCCTGGATGCACTGAACAGTCTGTGCGCCCCCTGGGGGAACGACATCGAATGGTGGGATACCGGCCAAAGCCTGATGGACTGGATGTTGGCCGCTGACCTGATTGATCAAGCCGTTGTCGACAGATTGCATGAGCGTTGTTCCGCTCAGGCACTGGATAGCGTGGCCGATCAAGCCAGAGAACTGCGCGAACATTTTCGGGAATTGATTCACCGCTACGGCGGAGCGCCACTCACACCGGATGCATTGGCCGATCTGGCGCAGATCCGCGAGCAACTGCTGAAAGACCGGCAATACATGGATGTGGTCGAAACGGAAAACGGTGAAGGCATCGAATTGCGCTGGCAGCGTGATTGGGAAAAGCCAGAGCAACTGCTCGCGCCACTGGTCGAAAAAATGGCCGAGATTCTTTGCTCACCACAGCTGGTGAACGTCAAAAACTGCGAATGGCCGCCTTGTACATTGTGGTTTCTCGACACCACCAAAAACAAAAAACGCCGCTGGTGCACCATGCAGGTGTGTGGCAACCGCGCCAAGGCCGCGGCTCATCGGGCGAAGAAGAAGAGAGGTTAGAGCGCAACTGATATAGTTGTTTGAGGTCTGAAACCATCAATATGGATATCAAGGAAGAGTAAGTGACTACTTATTTAATGGATAATGTGTCCGCTGGATGTGACTCTCAGTGGTCTGATGTTGAAGGTAAACCAATTGAACCACCCATCAATAAATACCTCTTTATTGATGGGTTTGTAGACGGTCTTAAGGTGCTTCCAAGTCTGACATTGTACAGCGGTGACTACGAACAAATTGTCTTGCACCAGGCCATGGTGACGGGAATTTTGACGTTATCTGAATACAAAAAACTGGAGTTAATTTATGCCAGAGCGGGACATTCACATTTAAGTTTTGTGTCTGCGCTACTGGATAGTTGGGAGCTGGAACACCAAAATATTTTTTCTCGCCAAGGCGTCGTTTTTGGAGGGTCAGGCGGTAAGCTGGCTTATGACCACTATCTCTCCTGTTATGATGTCTCAATGGCCATTGGATTCGCAATCGACAATGATCCGTATTCAGGCCATGAAATTAATTGGTTTGCTCGATACCCGGATAGAAAATATTTGAATTTTGTCTCCTTGGACGACAGAGTGTATGGAGAGTTATACGATCATACTGAAAAGCTGTGCTTGGCACTTCAATCGGGAGAAATACACATGAGTCAGGATTATTCAAAGTATCGCGGTTCATCGACCTCTCCTTCAAAAGAAGCTGATGATATTTGTCTTGATGAAGTGGTTCAGGCGGAGCAACGAAGACGCTTGAAATATCGACAGGTGATGGGCAACAAAGCCGTTGAGAGCTTTGGAAACCAAAGTAGGATTACTCCAAAGAAACTGTCTGAAAAAGCGCGGCAAGCCTTGAGTCAGACTGCTAAATAACCTCTGTATTTTACAGATTCCTTCGCCATTCTATTTTCTGTTCTGTACCCGGATTGCGTCACCAGATAAGCATGGTGGCGCATCACGACAAGCGATTCTGGTGTTACTCCGCCAGTGCCCGTTCAACCCACTCCAGTCGATCTTGTCCGAAGTACAACTCACCATTCACGATCATGGTCGGAGCACCAAATACGCCGTTGATGACGGCTTGCTCGGTTGCTTCTATCAGGGCTCCCTTGCACTCTGGCTGAGCGATGGTGTCGAGCATCGCTGCTGAGTCCAGCCCGGCACTGTTCATTATGTCGGCGAGTACTTCCTTGTCTCCAAGGTCTTTTGCGTCGGCCCAGGCGGCCTGGAACATGGCCTGGTTGTAGGCTTCCAGACAGTTGGTGTCAGCTGCCCAGATGGCGCCGCGCATGGCGTTGACGGTGTTGAAGATGAAATGCGGGTTTTGTTGAAACGCCACGCCGTAGCGCTCGGCATAGCGGGCAAAGTCGCGCTGCACCCAGGCCAGTTTGCTGGGTATGGTTGCCGGTGGGGTAATGCCGGTGGCTTTGAAGACGCCACCCAATAGCATCGGTTTGTAGTTCAGTTGAGCGTCGTGGCGTTTACAAAGTTCTGGCAGCTGGGTGAAAGCCAGATAAGCGGCCGGGCTGATAAAGTCGTAGTAAAAATCGACGGTGTTCATGCTTTTTCCTCGCTTTTTTTTGTTGTATCCCGTGAGTCCCGATGTTGATGTTGGTGCTTACCAGGGCTCTTTGAAAGGACGTGCGTCAATTTCAAATGTCCAGGCCGTACGCGGCTGGCTGTGGAGATGCCAGTATATTTCCTCCAGATCATCCGGCTGGATAATGCCATCAGTGCCTTTGCTGGCGAACAGTTCGGGCATCACAGCTTCAGTATTGCGGTTATCGATCAGACCATCGACGATCACGTGTGCGACGTGAATACCCTTTGGTCCCAGTTCCCGCGCCATGCTTTGCGCCAGCGCACGCAGTGCGTGTTTGCCTCCGGCGAAGGCGGCAAAGCCGACGTTGCCACGCAGGCTGGCGGAGGCGCCGGTAAACAGGATGCTGCCCTGCTGGCGTGTCAGCATGTGCTTGCTGACTTCCCGTCCGACCAGAAATCCGGCAAAGCTGCACATTTCCCAGACTTTCCGATACACCTGTGCGGTAGTTTCGGTAATGCCGTAGCGCACATTGCCGCCAATGTTGAATACGCAGACTTCCACTGGGCCGAGTCGATTTTCCACATCGTCCAGTAGCTGAACCACCTGATCCTCGTCACGGGCATCGGAATGCAGTGCGGTGATTTTGGCTCCCAGTGCCTGGACATCCTGTTCCAGAGCAGAGAGGTCGCCGCGACGTCGGGTCGCGACGATGTGGAAACCTTCTTTGGCAAATCGACGAGCAATGGCCGAACCCAGGTGGTCTCCGGCACCGATGATCAGGGCAATGGGGTGTGCAGACATAACGCGCTCTCCTGAGGAGTCTGAGAACACTGTAGTGATTGATTTTGGATAAATACAATCGATAATTTGGATTCCAGTAATAACTAATGGTTATCTTATGGAGTTGCAACAATTACGTTTGTTTCTGGCGGCAGCGGAAACCGGCAGTTTTACCCGAGGTGCAGAACGCGCTTTCGTTTCCCAACCGGCGTTGTCGGCGTCGATATCAAAGCTGGAGACCGAGCTGGGTGTACGTCTGTTTGTGCGTAACAAACGCCATGTGGCGCTAACTCCGGCAGGGCGCAAGCTGCTGCAGCGGGCCAAGTTGATTGTGGGGGAGTGTGCAAGGGTCAAGGACGAGCTTCGCCAACACGACGTACATCGTCGTTTGCGGCTTGGAGTGGTAAATACCTTGTCGATTGATCGGGTTGCACGCTTTATCGAGCAATATCGGCAGGAAAACCCGGATGTGAAGCTGGATGTGATCGATGTGCCTGAAGACGACATGATTCGACAGCAGCAAACCGGTCGGGTTGATCTTGCCTTGACGCTGTTGTCACCCTCATCAACAGCACAGCCGGGGTTGCAGACCCGGCCTTTGTTCGAGGAACGGTATCAGGTCGCCATGGCGCCCGATTGTCCACTGAGTGCTGCAAAGGCCATCAGCATACGGGATCTTGAGAAAGAGCCGTTTGTTGCTCGTTCTCATTGCGAGCATCGTCCGGTGGTGCAGGCGCTGTTGAAGCAGCACAACATGCGGCTGAATCTGGTCTATGTGACGACACAAGATGAACGGGCGCTGGCCTTGGTCAAAGCGGGTGTTGGGGTTGCCATTCTGCCCCAGCATTACGCCTGCCATCAGATTGTGATGAGGCCGCTGACCGAGGACGACGCCACGCGAGTTGTTGGATTTCAGTGGCAACCGCCTCAAGCACGAGTGGCTGGAGTGGATCCCGATGACAATGCCGAGCTGAATCATTCGAGGTTGGAGGAAATGCACCGGCTGATGGATTTTGCCGCCACGGTTCCCTGGCTTTGAATCGGGAGCATCCCGTCAGAGCAAATCAAAGGCTTCGTAACTGAACAATACTGCGACACACAGTAGATAGAGCTTGAGCGAGTAGCCCATGTTCCAGCGCAGAAAGTCGAAGTTGTTGAGCTGGAATCGACTCGCCATCGACAGGTTCTGGCCCGAGAAGGGGGATGCACTGACGCCCATTACCCACAGCATCAGGAACGACAATGCCAGCAGGTTGGGGGATTCGGCCAGCGGCGTCAGCAGACTGCCCGCACTGGCGATGATAATCACCGGGTGAATCGCCAGAATCGCCAGCGCCAACCCAATCAGCATAAACACACTGATCTCCAGCGCGCCGACGCTCTCGACCGCCAGGTCAAAACCGGTTACCTGCACCACCGCGTTGATCCCGGTTGCAAACACACCTGCAGACAGGAACAGCCAGACTTCCGATTGCATGGTGGACAGGGCGTTGTGAATGTGTCCGGTGAACTGGCGCACCACCGCCCTGGGGTTGCGTTTGACCAGTAGAACCAGCGTCAGGATCAGACTGGCAGATGCAATCAGACTGACAACGGGAATCTGATCCAGCAGTTCGTGGGTAATCAGGATGGTGACCGCTAACATCGCTGGAATTTTCAGCGCATGGGTCTGCATCGGATAGCCTTCTACGGCATCCAGATCGTTGCGGTTTTTCAGCTCATGCCGAGTCATGGCCAGCGCCATCAGCGCCATCGGGATCCCCGCCATGCTGATGGTCACCAGATCGGCGCCTGGCGAGTTGGTCAGAGCGACCCCCATGGCAATAAAAAACGGAGACCAGAACGCTGCGGCACCGAAGCCGCGTGACAGCACGATGGCCTGCGCCGCCTGCAAGGGGTTGCCTCTGGACAGACGTTCGCCCATCAATATCGGTGCGGAATAGTTGATCACTGAGCCAAACAGATGTACGCCGAACAGGGTACGAATCAGGGCTTTGACGCCCGTCGGGTGGCTCTGGTCGCAGGTCAATTCGCGAGTGGCGACCAGTCTGAGGAAAGTGACCGCACACAGCATGGCGATCAGGTGTCGGTTGGCGCTCAGGGCAGTTTGCCAGTCGAGCGTCTGGAACTGAGCTGCCCAGAGCAAGCCTGTCGTCCCCAAAGCCAGCATGATCATGCTCTGGATTCGTTGCTGCCCTTTCAGTTTTGGCCACATCAACAGCGCAGCAGACCAGGCGCACAGCCCGGAAATTACAGCGGGAAAATCCGAGAGGTTGGAAGCCACCGCTCCCAGCAACGCCAAAAACAGCAACCAGCCGGCCAGACGATCTCCGAAAGGAGTGGGGGTTCTCAGGGCGGCAGCGATATCTTGGTTCATGGGGGTTCCGGAAGGTGGGGCGGGCAAAGAGGCGGCGTATTCTAGCCCGTGATAGGCTCGCGGTCTCGTGTTGAACTGCAATCAGGTAATCCCATGTCGGCTGACGCCAACGCTTCCGATCTTCCCCAAAAAACTGCCCGGCCCGTTACTTTGGTGATTGGTTACGTCTGGCCCGAACCGAACTCCTCGGCCGCTGGTAGCCGTATGATGCAACTGATTCAGACCTTTCAGCAGCGTGGTTACCGGGTGGTGTTCGCGTCACCAGCGGAAGAAAGCAGCCATGCGGTGGCACTGGAGACTCTCGGCATTGAGGCGCAAACCATTGAGTTGAATTCGTCATCGTTCGATGACTGGATTGCAGTGTTGCAACCGGCACTGGTGATGTTTGATCGTTTCATGATGGAAGAACAGTTCGGCTGGCGGGTGGAAAAAAGCTGCCCGGATGCGATCCGCATTCTGGATATGGAGGATGTCCACAGTCTCAGGGACGCTCGCTGGAAAGCGGTGAAGCAAAACCGGGTTGCAGGGCTGGAATTACCGACTTTGGGCAACGAACTGGCGCACTCGGAACTGGCGATTAGGGAGGTCGCTTCCATCTGGCGCTGTGATCTCACGCTGGTGATTTCAGAGGCCGAGATGGACTGGCTGCAAACGCATTATCAATTACCAGCGTCGCTGCTGAGTTACACGCCATTTATGGAACGGCATTGCGCGTCCTCCAATGTGCCTGGCTTTGAGGAACGCCAGCATTTCGTCTTCATCGGCAACTTCCGCCACGCGCCGAACTGGGATGCGGTCAGGCTACTGAAGGAAATATGGCCTCAGATCCGTAAACAACAGCCAGAGTCCGAATTGCATATCTACGGTGGCTATCCACCGAAAAAAGCAACGGATTTACACGATCCCAAACAGGGGTTTCTGGTCAAGGGCTGGGCTGAAGATGCGCAGGAGGTGGTGCGGAATGCTCGTGTCATGCTGGCGCCATTGCGTTTTGGGGCTGGATTGAAAGGCAAACTGATCGACGCCGCTCGCAACGGTACACCTGCGGTGACCACACCGGTGGGTTCAGAAGGAATGTACGCTATCGAAGAAACACCTCCTGCACTGACAAGCTGCTCGGTAGCGGAATTTATCGACAATGCCGTGCGGATTTACACCGATCCTGCCGAGTGGCGAATCCTTTCGGACGCAGGTCAGCGGTTGATTCCGGAACGATTTGACGCAGATACACACCAGCAGGCGCTGATGAATCGGGTTGAAGAGATTCGTGAGCAGCTGGAAGCACACCGCCAGTCACACTTCTATGGCCTGATGCTCCGGCACCACAGCCTCAAAAGCACCCAGTATATGTCGCAGTGGATTGAGGCGAAGAATCGCGCTATTCCCTGAGTTTCTTCGGCCAGCACTGAAATACATGGGTAGACATTCCATGCAGGAAGATACTGAGCAGTACTGTCAGCACCGTCGTGGCGAAGACTCCCTCGTACTCCGGGATGCTGTCGGAATAGCCCATCTGTTCAACGGCCACCAGCAGGTAGAGAATACTGGCGATGCCTCGGGGGCCAAACCAGGCAAGAAAAAAACGGTCTCGCCAGCTGATGCCGCTGCCAATCAGCGCCAGCAGCACAGGGATCATGCGCACCACCGTCAGACTCATCAGGGCATACAGCAGGTGTTGCCACTGCATCAATGGCCAGGCTTCGGCCACAAACACCAGCCCGAACAGAAAAAACACCAGCAACGCCAGCAGCTCGCCTTCGGCCTCACCAAATTCCTTCAGGCGTTTGATCACCACCGTATGGCGGGCCTTGAGAAACAACCCGGCAAGAAAGACGGCAATGAATCCATTTCCGCCGAGAATCTCGGCTCCGGCGTACGCAAGCATCGCCAGTGCCAGCGAGGACAGGCGCTGGAACATCGGCAACATCAGGCGTTGGCGACTGGCGTGATGCACCAGTTTGCCGCCAAATCTGCCCACCAGCCAACCAATCAGACTCCCAACTGCAAATTGTTGGATCACAAACAATGGCCATTCGTCAGCGTCCAGAAACGCGTAATGCCCGGCTTGCAACAGGGCCAGGACAAACAGCAACACCGGCAGGGCGAGGCCGTCGTTGAGGCCGCTTTCCACCGTAATCGTATGACGCAGCTGTTCATCGGTTTGGGTGTCGTTAATCATTCCCTGGGCCAATGCGGCATCGGTGGGCGTCAGCATGATGGCTAACCAGGCCGCTGCGAGCCAGGAAAGCCCCAGAATGGGAACCGCCAGTAACCATCCGGCAACGAAGGTCAGTGGCAGGCCGATGGCCAGCAGTCGGATCGGAAGAATTTCAAACCTGAGCAATTGTGCCCGCTCGATCTGGCTGGCGTCGGTAAACAGAATGATGGCCAGAGTAAATTCAGCCATCAGTTTCAGACCGTGGTGCTCCAGTTCCGGGTTCACCAGATTCAGGATGAGCGGGCCTGAGACGATTCCGACCAGCGTGATCAGCATGGGAGCGCTGATGCCCGCGCGCTCGATATTGCGTGCCAGCAGGCCATAAACCAGCAAACTGCTGGATATCAGTAACAGCAAAATCTGTTCGTTCATAAACTGACAGAAGGGTACGGAGAGTAGGGGTGAGTATAACGATTCGTTACTGAACCGGGAGGGAAATTGCTGGCGAGATTATTCCCAGACGATGCGCAGTGGTTCGCCAAAGTCGTCGTAGATGATTTTTTTACGTGGCTGGCGATTGCGGGGATGGGATGAGAGGCTGGGCTTGCGGTGTTTTTTGCTGGCTTCGCGGCGTTCTTCAATGGCTCGAACCACTTCTGGCACCGGCGTGCGCTCCTGCTGTTGACGCTGAAAGGCCATGGCTCTTTCGTCGTAGCGGCCATCAGTGAGACCGGTTTCTCCGTGCGCAACCTGGTGTACCTCGCCACCACGTTGCAAGAAGGCTTCGATCTCCTGATTCAATTGCTCCCGCACTTCGTCTTTTGAGGGAGGTCTGCGCATGCTGGCGTACCGGGTTTCGTCAACTCAAGGCTGCACCTTGCCAGAGGTGAGCAATGACTTCAATCAAACTGCTTCGTTAGGGAAGAAAGTTCGCAAGGAATTTTGCCAGGTTTGCTCCAGAACTTGCCTGACAGGCATTTCCTTCACATCGGCAATGCGCTCGGCGATGAAAGGCAGGTAACGCGGGGCGTTCTCGTTGCCTCGGTATGGAACCGGTGTGAGGTAGGGAGCATCCGTTTCCAGCAACAAGCGTTCAATGGGGGTATCGGCAACTACTTCGCGAACATTGTCCGCTTTGTTAAACGTTACGATGCCGTTGATACCGAGGCAGAAGCCCAGCTCAACAGCGGTACGAGCCAAATCAATGCCTGAGGTGAAGCTGTGGATGACGCCTTTGGCGGGCATCTGGGGAGCGTATTCGCGCAGGATGGCGTCGGTGTCCTCATCGGCCTCGCGGGTGTGAATCACGACGGGTAGACCGGTGTCGATGGCCATTTCCAGTTGCTGGCAAAATACCTTGCGTTGCACGTCTCGGTCGCAGTGATCGTAGTAATAATCCAGTCCGATTTCCCCAACGGCCACCACCTTGTCGTGAATCGTGTGTGTGCGCAGGTAAGCAGTGGTGTCGTCGTTGTAACTGGCCGCTTCATGAGGGTGTACACCGAGTGTGGCGTACACATCCGCGTGTTCCTCCGCCAGCGCCAGTGCAGCTGGCATATTGTCCGGCTCAACGCTGATGGTCATAAAGCGCTGTACTCCAATCTCACGGGCGGCCTGAAGAATTTCCTCAGCCGAACCCTCTTTCAGGTAATCCAGATGAAAGTGAGTCTCGGCAATGGGCAATTCATATTTGGGGATATCGCGACGTTTTTTCTTGCTCATAGGAGTGGCTCTGGGCGTGACTGGGTTGAGTTTGGTGCTGAACGGAGCGGATTTTGCCGTAAATCAGGTCAAATGGGAAAACTGATATGACAAAGCGGGCAGTATAGGGAGATCAGGCTCGTATCGACAGCGTGCTCGCATCGCGGCTCTGTCACACTTGAGTGCTAGTTTCTGTCCCCTGTGTTCCTGTCATCGGGAACAGCCATTTTGATCAGATCGGATTTCACAAGGACTTCTGCTATGAGCATGATTCACTTTGTCGGCGGCGAAAAAGGCGGCGTTGGCAAATCGGTATTCACCCGTTTGTTCTCCCAGTACTGCCTCGACTATGGCCTGAACTACGCAGGTCTGGATGCGGACCAGTCGCACGCAACGACCATGCGTTACTACCCTGAGTTTACACGTGCACTGAAACTGGATGAGTTCGAAAGTACCGATGTCATCATGGAGCTGGCACTGGAACAAGACGTGCAGGTCGTTGTGGACCTGCCGGCGCAGAGTCAGCGTTTCCTCGATCGCTGGATCGATGAAAATGGTGTGCTGGACATGGCTGAAGAGATGAACATTCCGATTGTCTACTGGTACGTAGTGGATGACAGCCCGGATTCCATTGAGCTGCTGGATAAATTTCTGGCCAAGTATCAGTACTTTATCCAGTGCGTAGTGGTGAAGAACGAAGGCCGTGGTGTCGAGTTCGGCGATATCGATACCATCGTCAGCGCTGCCCAGGAAGAGGATATGGCGCAGGTCAGCAGCATTACCTTGCCAGCATTGCATGGCACCACCATGTTCAAGGTCAACAAGCTGAATCTGAGCTTCTGGGCGGCCATCAACTCCCAGGATCAGGGTGACGACGGTATGACCCTGATGGAACGTCAGCGCACCAAGGTCTGGATGCTGAAGTCACAGGCTGAAGTGGCTTCTGTTGTTGGTCGTCTGGCCAAGAACGTTGCTGAGTAATTCTGCCCAGCCTGACACCTGAACGGTTGCATAAGCCAGAAGCGACTGCGCTTCTGGCTTATCGAGACACGCTTTTCTCCTTCCTGTTTTTGTCCTGACCTTCCTCACTTGGCTCAGAGCTGACAGCGGCATACACTGCCGGGGTTTTGATGACTCCCAGTGAATCCATGTCCCCTGCTCAGACTTACTCAATTCCTGCATCGCCTCTTCACACCGCTGAGTTTGAAGTGAAACGCAGTCAGTTCATTACTTTTGTTGGCCCGGCTTCCAACCGTGATCAGGCAGAAGCGTTTATTCGTGATGTACGTGAATTGCATCCGCAAGCTCGCCATGTGTGCTGGGCCTACATCGCGGGTGCCCCGAATACCACCGTACTGTCGATGAGCGATGACGGAGAGCCGTCTGGAACGGCCGGGCGCCCTATGTTAAATGTGCTTCGACACAGTGGCCTGGGCGAAATCGTTGTGGCGGTGGTGCGTTACTTTGGCGGTATCAAGTTGGGAACCGGAGGTTTGCAGCGGGCTTATTCGGACGCGGTGACTTTGGGGCTTGATGATCTGCCGACCCAGCTTCGTATTCCGCGAAAGTCGGCTTCACTTGTCTTTGACTATGCACAGGAATCGCTGGTTCGTCATTTACTTGAAGCGTGTGATGTATTGATGCAAGCGCCTCAATACGGTGCACGCGTTACGTTGGAAGTCGAAGTTGCTTCAGCTGAATGGCAGGCATTAAAAAGCCGCCTGATCAATCAGACGGCCGGAGATATAGATATATCAGAAGAGAATAGTTGAACGCGTTTTTATTCGGACGCTACTGCTTGTTTTGGATATTCCCGAGCAGAGTCTGGAACGGTGGTGACCGTTTCTTGCCAGGGAAGGTCTGGATATTTGGCCTTCAGCATGGGCATATCCTTGTTCTTGGCATTGATGAAATGAAAGGTTCCGCCTTTGGCGGTCCGCATACCAAACATATCGGTGCCTTCATGAACATCCAGCTGAATATCGCCGACGTAATTCACTTTTCCGGCCTGAACCTTGAACGGAACCGAAAACGGAGTGGTGGGTTTCCAATGGCCTTCGCCACTTTCCAGCGAATAGGAAACGAAGTGATAGTCACCAGCGGGTAATACGAACGCAAACAACAGGCCTTTGCGATGCTTGTTTTCGAAATCGTCTTTGGGATAAAGACCCAGCACGTCGGTGCCATGGAATGACATGATTTGGTATTCGCGCTGTTCACCTTCGCGCTGGAAATAGACGGTGTGAGAAACGTGTTCTTGTCGATCAGGCAAGCGGGTAAAACTGCCTACCAGCACGCCGGTTTCCTCATTCAATTTTTCGCTGCTGACGGCATCCGGTGTATCTGGAACGACCCTGGCGGCGCACCCGGCCAACACGGTAACCATTATTAAAAGACAGATACGCTGGATTGTTTTGAACATATATCATCCCTGACAGAGGCAAGTAATCTTAGGATAGATTCTTGAGAGGCGCGAGCCTACCCAAAGTTTCCCAAGCAGAAAAGAGTATTTTGATATAACTATAAAATAATGCGAAATAAGTCCATCGTTTTGGCGTTATTTCCCACTTCCTTGTACGATATGTCGCACACATCTTTAAGATTGTCTGGCAAACCTGCAATAGTGCAAATAATCACGATAATGCTGGGGAAACCGACGGCACTCAACCTCTGGTTCTAATTTGGTTCATTAATGCCGCTTCTGTCAAGCGTTTCATGCAATTCGTTACAACCCATGTAATGGCGCTCATAGCATTCCTGACTGCATATCAGTCAGAGTGTTCGATGTATCGAATATCGTTGATATAGGTGCAGGATCAAAAAAATAATCAATTCCCACTGTTGTCGTTGTGTTTTTTATGAAGTTTTTGTGAACCAGGGCGGCTTTTTATATTGGCAGTAAGGCACTGCATATTCTATGGAGTAGTTCAGAACGGTTTGAATATTTGAAAATTCGCATGTGCATATTTTAATTGCATACGAAATATAAAACTGGCGTTTGATCGTCAGTCGCAGATCGGCGTGCGAAAGGCTTTTTAATGGTTTTGGCTGCGTTGTGGATGATTGCATTGTCACTGGATTGTCGACAACTTGCAGGATGGGAATGTAATGAATATGACACCAGCGGCCAACACCGAAATGTGTTAACGCCACTCGACATCGGTTGCCAGCATGTACCCCATGCCATAGACGGTTTTGATCAATTTGGGAGAGCGTGGATTTTGTTCGATTTTCTTGCGAATACGCGACATCCGAACATCGATGCTGCGATCAAACGCTTCGTCCTGACCCTTGAGCAGTTGGTCTCGGCTCAGAATGACCTTTGGATGCTTGAGTAATTGCATCAGCAGTTGTGCTTCACCGGCACTGAGAACGGTTTCTTCGTTGTTGTTGTCATCGGTGAGCGTCAATGTTGACGGCTGATAACGCCAGCGGTCAAAACGTGCCAACTGACTGGTACTATCCGCTTCAGGTGCTCGTTGAATCATTTGAATGGCGTTTTTATTCAGGCGACGCACGATGCTGTTCACCCGCGCAACCAGTTCACGCGGGTCAAACGGTTTGCTGACGTAGTCATCGGCACCCAGCTCAAGCCCAAGTACCCGATCAGGCAAGCTGTCCCGCCCGGACAGAATCATCACGCCAATATTGTCTTTGGCGGTCAGATCGCGAACCAGTGACAAACCGTCCATATCCGGCAGCCCCAGATCAACAATACAGACATCCGGTTGCTGAACCCGAATCCCGGCTTCGGCCTGGCTACCGGTACGAAACGCCCTGACACGATGACCAAAGCGCTCCAGTTCCTGAGACACCAGGTTGACGATATCGCTGTCATCTTCGATCAGGTAAATCAGGCTGGATCGGGTCACTCAATGTTCCTCTTTTGACTGGCACGGGCCAGAGCAGTGGCCAGTTGTTGTTGGTCAAACGGCTTTCGCAGCAATGGAAAAGGCGGCGGTGTCGCTCCGGGTTCCGAATCAAACGCATAGCCACTGACCAGCAAAATAATGGCATCGGGATGACGTTGTTGCATCAGTTTTGCCAATGAATACCCATTCATGCTGCCTGGCATCATCACATCGGTCACCAGTCCCCGAATGGGAGGCTGACTGGTATCAGCGGTGGAGTGTTCCAGTGTATCGAGCAGCACCAGTGCTTCGTCACTGTCGCAGGCCTCCAGTACATGCACGCCCAGAGCGGTGAGCTGATTGCGGATCACAGTGCGGACATCGGGTTCATCTTCAACCAGCAGGAAAAGCTCTCCTGCCAGGCCGGTGTCAGTTTGAGAATCGGCTTCTTCCACTCTTTCCGGGCGCGTTGTGCAGGCGGGGAGCAGCAGTTGAATACTGGCACCGCGTTGATCCTGACGATTGGCCAGGCGCAAATACCCGGAGGACTGCTTCACAAATCCGTACACCATCGACAGACCGAGCCCCGAGTTGGCGTGTCCGGACTTGGTGCTGAAAAACGGTTCGAACGCCTGTTCGAGTGCATCTTTACTGAAGCCGCTGCCGCTGTCCAGTACCTCGATGGCGATGTAGTCACCGGGTTTGACCAGCTCATCATACGCCTGAGGTTGGTGGATGGTGACGGCTTCGGCCCTGAAACACACACTGCCTCCATCTGGCATGGCATCCCGTGCGTTCAGCCCGAGGTTAATCAGGGCATTCTCCAGATGTGCCGGATCAACTTCGGCACAGAGGTTCGAATCCGCATCTGATGGACAGGATTTACTCAGCTGAATCTGGCGGCTGATGGAGCTGCTTAACAGCTCGATCACTTCATCAATCATGGGCGCAACCAGCACGGGTTCCGGTTGCAGGGGCTGACGCCGGGAGAAGGCGAGCAGGCGATGAGTGATGTCTGCGCCCCGCCGGGCCGCACGCTCAGCAGGGGAGAGCAGTTTGTCGATCTCCTGGCTGTCCTGGCCGCCAAAGCGTTCGCGAGCAAGGATCAGGTTACCGACAATGATCGACAGCAGGTTATTGAAGTCGTGGGCCAGACCACCGGCCAGCTGCCCAACCGCGTTCATGCGCTGGGCCTTGGCATTGGTTTCCGCCAGTTCCTCAGTGCGTTGCTTGACCTTGCTGTCGAGGGTTTCAATGCTGTCACGGAGGCGCTGCACCATGGCGTCGAAACTGTTGGCGAGAATGCCAATCTCGTCATCGCGACGTATGCCGGTCCGCGCCGACAGATCACCCGCTCGTACACGTAACGCGGATTCAGCCAGTGTTTCCAGTGGTTTGGTAATGCGGTTCACAAAGAAACTGGAGATCAGCAGCGTGGCCAGCATGGTGATCGCAGCCAGTACCATGATACGGGTGCTGAGAATCTCGGAACTGCTTTGCAGTTCGTCCAGGTACACCGACGAGCAGATGTACCAGTCAAAACCTTCGATGTAACGCACCAGTGACAGCTTGTCGTAGGCGTAATTGTTGGGGTCATCCGGCTTGTCCCAGCGGTAATTCAGCTCACGGCCGGTATCGGCCACCTCGATCAGCTCCTTGTAAATCGGCTGGCGTGTCATCGGATTCTGATGGCGTGTAAACGTGATGCCGTCCAGGTTGGAGTTGGGGTGAATCAGCATGTGGCCGTTGGAATCGAACACATACATGTAACCGGTTTTGGCGACCTTGATTTCTTTCAGGGCCTGACGCAAGTCCTGCAGCGCCAGCTCCTTGCGCAACTGTACTTCTTTCTCCAGATCGTCCAGATAGACACCGGCACCAATCACAAAGCCCCATTCCGGATAGCTGCGCACAAACGACACCTTGTCGATGCGTTCCGGGCCGGAAATACGTGGCCACTGGTAGTGGTAATAGCCCTCTCCATCCACCTTGGCCTTGCCGATCACTTCGCTGAGGATTTGCATGTCGGTGGTGTCGAGCCGCCCTCGGGAACCGCCGTGAAAGCGTGGATCAGGGTGTGACAGGACGTTGATGTCGTAGTCCATTACCCAGATGTAATCGTTGTTGCCAAAGGAAAAATCCCGCAAATACGAAAACGCCGTCTGCCGCGCCTGCTGTATTGGAATGCCCTGCTTGAGGGCCTCGCGAAAGTGCGACTGCAGGAACACCTCGCCCAGCTCCACCGCCAGTTTGAGCTGCTGCTTGTGGTTGTTCAGCGCCTGTTGCCGGTACTGCTCGACCCCGGCGTACATGCGGTTGGCAACCTCAAACACATTGTTGAGTGCCAGACGACTGGCATTGCGCTCAATCTCAAACACTTTCTGTTTGATCATCGGCACTGTGTACAGATACACGAACACAAATACCGCAATCAGAATGCCGCGAATCAGAAACGACAACTGCCGCGACAACCTGGATTTATGGGCAATGGGCGAGCGTGACCGCACGGTCGCCGGGGAAGCCTTCGAGGCTGTCGTTGAAGAAATGTCAGGTGCAGTCATATGGGGCAAAGTGCGTCGCTGAAATATTTGGATACATTTGCGAAAAACTCGGGAAAACATGGACGACTAGGGTAGCCATCATAGCGATGACCCATCGGCGTGGACAGGGGGCAGCTTCGAGATTGACTGGAAGCCGACTTTGTCTGACAGGCGTCAGGTGTGTTGAAAACAACAATAAAACGAAATTGCGCTGGGCTTTGGTGTGACACTCGATGTGACCCAGGGTGACAGTGTATTTCCGCTGATTCCTGTCGTGTCCGAATTTCGGTATCGGCGTGGATCGGTTCACCTGGAAACCACAGCTATGACCAACGATATTATTCTCGAGACGCGGGGCCTGACGAAGGAATTCAAGGGCTTCACGGCGGTGGATGATGTGAATCTGCGCATCAGGCGCGGCACGATTCACGCTCTGATTGGCCCCAACGGCGCCGGTAAGACCACTGTATTCAACCTGCTGACCAAATACCTGATTCCTACCCACGGCCAGATCCTGTTCAACGACAAGGACATCACCAGGGTCGAAGCATCCGCCATTGCCCGTCAGGGGCTGGTGCGATCATTCCAGATCTCCGCCGTCTTTCCCAAGCTCACCGTACTGGAAAACGTTCGTGTTGCGTTGCAGCAGCGCGAAGGCATCAGTTTCCATTTCTGGAAATCCGAGCGTGTGCTCGATCGTCTGAATGAACGGGCCGAACAGCTGCTGGACGATGTAGGCCTGCTGTCGTTTGCCCACGTGTCAACGGTTGACTTGCCTTACGGGCGTAAGAGAGCACTGGAAATCGCCACCACACTGGCACTGGAACCCGAAATGCTGTTGCTGGATGAGCCGACCCAGGGCATGGGCCATGAAGACGTCGATCGCATTGCCGATTTGATCAAGTGCGTGTCTGCCAACCGCACCATTCTGATGGTTGAGCACAACCTGCACGTGGTGTCCAAGCTGGCCGACCAGATCACGGTACTGCAGCGCGGTGCGGTGTTGACCGAAGGCGACTACGCCACGGTATCCGCCGACCCCCGCGTGAAAGAAGCCTACCTCGGCGTTTCTGCCGATGAGCCGGAAGAGCCGGACAACACCACCAGTGACAACGCCAGCGACAAGGAATCCGGGGAGGCCATCGTATGAACACACCGGTTGAATCTCAGCCACAGGCTGCAGACCGCACGCCACACAAAACCGGCGACGAGAAACTGCGGATCACCGATTTGCACTCGTTTTACGGCGAGTCCCACATTTTGCACGGCATAGATTTGTACGTGAACAAGGGCGAGATGGCGACGCTGCTGGGCCGTAACGGTTCCGGACGCTCCACCACCCTGAAGTCGATCATGAATCTGGTCGGCCGTCGTACCGGCAGCATCATGGTGAACGGTCGCGAAACCATTGAAATGCCAAGCCACCAGATAGCCTATCTCGGACTGGGCTATTGCCCCGAAGAACGGGGCATTTTTTCCAGCCTGAATGTTGAAGAAAACCTGATGCTGCCGCCCGCCGTGCGCAGCGACGGCGTATCGGTGGAAGAAATCTACGAGATGTTTCCAAACCTGTACGAACGTCGTTTCAGCCAGGGCACTCGTTTGTCCGGCGGTGAGCAGCAAATGCTGGCACTGGCGCGAATCATGCGTAGCGGCGCCAACATCCTGCTGCTGGATGAAATCACGGAGGGGCTGGCCCCGGTCATCGTGCAGAAGCTGGCGGAAGTACTCGATCAGCTCAAGAAGCGCGGCCTGACCATTCTGCTGGTGGAGCAGAACTTCCACTTCGCGGCGCCGATCGCTGACCGTCACTACGTGATGGAACACGGCCACATCGTTGAAGAGATTCACCAGCACGAGCTGGAAAGCAAGAAAGAGCTGCTCAACACCTATCTGGGCGTTTAACCCGGCTTTTAACACATACAGAACAACAACCGAAAACCACAAGGTAAACGGATATGAAACAGGTAATCAAAACTCTGGCTGCGGCTGTCACTCTGGGTTCTGCACTGATGGCAGCGCCTTCCATGGCCGGTGGCATTTCTGATGACAAGGTACGTATTGGCGTTCTGGCCGACATGGGTGGCCCTTACGGTGACCTGTGTGGCCGTAACTGTGTCGCAGCAGTTGAAATGGCGGTTGAAGATTTCGGCGGCAAGGTGCTGGGCAAGAAGATTGACGTCCTGTCTGCCGACGACCAGAACAAGCCTGACTTCGGTTCTGCCAAGGCGCGTGAATGGCTCGAAAGCGAAGGCGTTGATGCTATCAACGGCCTGGTGGCTTCCAGTGTGGTCGGCGCTGTGTCTCAGGTCACTCGCAGCAATGAAAAGCCAACCCTGATCTCTGGTGCGGGAAGCAACACCTTCACCACCAAAACCTGTTCACCATTCAACGCTCACTGGAGCTACGACGTGGTCGCACTGGCCAATGGCACGGTGAAGCCTCTGGTCGATAGCGGCAAGAAAAAGTGGTTCTTCATTACGGCGGACTACTCCTTTGGCCATGCGCTGGAAAAAGTGGCGACTGGCGTCATCGAATCCAACGGCGGCAAGGTGGTGGGTGCAGCGCGTGCACCACTGGGCACCAACGACTACTCCTCATTCGTTCTGCAGGCGATGTCTTCCGGCGCTGACGTGGTGGCACTGGCCAACGCCGGTAAAGATTTCGTCAACTCTCTGAAGGGTGCGGTGGAATTCGGCCTGAGCGAGCAGGCCACCCTGGCCGGTCTGCTGGTATTCGCCTCCGACACCAAAGCCATTGATCCGTCCATCATCGGCAACATGCGTCTGACCACCGGTTTCTACTGGGATCGTGACGACCAGAGCCGCGAATGGGCCAAACGCTTCGTTGACCGTACTGGCGCAGTGCCAACCATGGCCCACGCGGGCGCTTACTCGTCCACCATGCATTACCTGAACGCGGTGAAAGAAGCCGGTACAGACGAAGGCAAGGCGGTGATGAGCAAGATGAAAGAGCTGAAGCCAAACGATTTCTTCGCTCGCAACGCCACTCTGCGTAGCGATGGCCGCATGGTTCACGACATGTATCAGGTGCGTGTGAAGACCGACAGTGAGCGCAAGAACGATCACGACCTTTACGAAATCGAGAAAGTGATTCCAGGCGATCAGGCCTTTGGTGCCCAGTTGCCAGAGTGTGACTTCAAATAAGTTGCTACGGGAATTCCGGGTTCAGCGTTCACAGCCAACCACTCTGATCGCTGAACCCAACGCACAACAATAAGAATAACGACGGCAGCCGCCGTCAAAGAGGGAAAACGCCATGTCGTTTCTGGATATCAACATATTTGGCCTGATGGGCCAGCTGCTGGTCGGATTGATCAACGGCTCCTTCTACGCCTTGCTGGCGTTGGGGTTGGCGATCATCTTCGGCCTGTTGCGCATCATCAACTTTGCCCAGGGGGCGTTGTACATGCTGGGTGCGTTTGTCGCCTGGCTGGGTTTACAGCATCTGGGTATGAATTACTGGGTAGCGCTGTTTGTGGTGCCGGTGGTCGTTGGACTGATCGGCATTCTGATGGAGCGCTTCTTTATCCGTCCAATCGCCAATGAAGACCACCTGTACAGCCTGCTGCTGACCTTCGGTCTGGCGCTGATTCTACAGGGAACGTTCACGCACATGTTCGGTTCCTCTGGCATGTCCTACAACATCCCGGACGCGCTGAAAGGCGGTAACAACCTCGGCTTTATGTACCTGCCCACCTATCGTGCCTGGATCATCCTGGTGTCGCTGGTGGTGTGCCTGGGGGCCTGGTGGGTGATCGAGAAAACCTCTCTGGGTTCCTACCTGCGTGCCGGTACGGAAAACCCGGCGCTGCTGCAGGCGTTTGGCGTCAACGTGCCGATGATGATCACCCTGACCTTTGGTTTTGGTGTGGCCCTGGCGGGACTCGCGGGCGTGCTGGCGGCACCGATCTATTCCGTTAGCCCGGACATGGGTTCCAACATCCTGATTGTGGTGTTCGCCATCGTGGTGATTGGCGGTATGGGCTCAATAGGCGGTGCCATTCTGACCGGCCTGGGCATGGGCGTTGTGGAAGGCCTGACCAAATACTTCTACCCCGAGGCGTCGACCACTGTGATCTTCATGGTGATGGTGCTGGTTCTGTTGTTAAAACCTGCCGGTCTGTTCGGCAAGGAGGCCTGAGATGACGTCTTCAGCATCTGTTCACAATATTCGTAATCTCGGCATCGCGCTGATTCTGGTCGGGCTGGTTGCGCCGTTGGTGGTGTACCCGGTGTTCCTGATGAAGTTCCTGTGTTTCGCACTGTTTGCCTGTGCCTTCAACCTGATGCTGGGCTTTGTTGGCATGTTGTCATTTGGACACGCGGCGTTCCTGAGTACCGGTGGCTACGTCACCGGTTATCTGATGACCCAGGTGGGTCTGAGCACCGAACTGGGCGTGCTGGCGGGCACCATCGTGGCCGGTGTGCTCGGCTTTATCTTCGGCAAGCTGTCGGTGAAGCGCGAAGGCATCTACTTCGCCATGGTGACACTGGCACTGGCTCAGCTGGTGTTCTTCTTCTATCTGCAAGCGCCGTTTACCGGTGGTGAAGACGGTATGCAGCCGATCCCGCGTGGCGAGCTGTTCGGTCTGATCGATATGAAAGACAACTTCAACATGTACTACTTCGTGCTGGCGGTGTTTGTGATTGGTTTCAGCATCATCTATCGCACCATTCATTCGCCGTTTGGCCAGGTCCTGAAAGCCATCCGTGAGAACGAACCGCGTGCGGTGTCGCTGGGTTACAACGTCCGTGACTACAAATTGATGGCGTTTGTGATTTCCGCCACGCTGGCCGGTATGGCAGGTGCGACCAAGGCACTGGTGTTCGAGCTGGAGTCGCTGACCGACGCTCACTGGCACATGTCCGGGGAAGTGGTGCTAATGACCCTGCTGGGTGGTATGGGCACCATCTTTGGCCCGGTTGTTGGTGCTGCGATCGTGGTGGCTATTACCACCATCTTTTCAGGCGGGCAGATGGGTAACTACATCCACATCATCATGGGCGTGATCTTTGTGATCTGCGTTCTGTCCTTCCGTCGCGGGGTGGTGGGCGAGTTCAACCACTTCATGCAAAAGAACTTCACGGCTTCAGGTCTCGGAAAATAATCCGGGGCCAGCCTCATCAGTGTCAGGAGTTACGTATGTCTCAATCCATTTATGACCAACATCTGGATGCCAACCGCGCGAACTACGAAGCGCTTAGCCCACTGTCTTACCTGGAGCGTACTGCCTTTATCTACCCGGATCAGCCAGCGCTGATTCACGGTGAAGTGCGTCGCAGCTGGGATGAGGTGTATCGCCGCTGCAAACAGCTGGCCAGCGCACTGAACAAGCGTGGCATTGGCAAGGGCGATACCGTGTCCATTATGGCCCCGAACCTGCCAGAGCACTTTGAAGCGCACTTCGGTATTCCGATGAGCGGCGCGGTGCTGAACTCGATCAACACGCGTCTGGATGCGCCAATCGTGGCATTCATCCTGCAGCACGCGGAAACCAAACTGTTGATTGTTGACCGTGAAATGTCACCGGTGGTCGAGAAGGCCCTGCACATGGTGCAACACCCGCCAGTGGTGATCGATATCGACGACCCTTCCTTCGAGGGGGGCAAGCTGCTGGGTGAGCAAGACTACGAAGCCCTGCTGGCAGAAGGTGACGAAAATGACAGCTGGAATGGCCCGGCTGACGAATGGGATGCCATTAC
>PBNY01000102.1 GCA_002723385.1 Oceanospirillaceae bacterium
CATTTACCAACTTTTTTTTCATAAAACATAAAATATGAAATATAAAAAAGAAAGGCTGGACCACCAATACCAGCAAGAAATCTAGCATATCCATTGCTTTCAAACTCAACCGCAGTCCCCACTGACTCAACAATCCGTTTACTTGAGTTCTCAAACAGCGCTAATACACCAACTCCGGAAGATGATGCAAAAACTAAAACCCCTACCAAGACCAAAAATAAGACGATACTCGACATTCGATACAAACGATTTTTGTCCATTATTTCTGTTCTAGCAACACCAGAATCTCTCCTTGTAAACAAGATCACAAACACAGAGACAATGATGGACAAAAAAAACAGACTCAAGGCACCAAAGTGTAAGTCGTCAACAACACTAACGACTGGCACTGTATCAATTGATCTATATTCAACATCAAATACAGCAAAACCTAAAGCCTGTAGAAAAAAGGAGCCAAAAAACACATACAATGCATACAATGCAAAATTATCCACACATCGCCTTCTCGTAACAATATAGCTAATAGAGAGCAATAGCATTGAAAACAAAGATAAGACGAAAGATAAAATCATTATCTAGCTCACTAAAAATAATTATTCAAAAACTTTGGAATCAATCAAATCAAAAACTTCTTTCCACATATCCTCTGACTGTTTTTTAAGAAATTTCGACTTATCTATGAGATTCTGCCTGCAAACCAAAGCCGCTTGAGAATCTGTCATGCAGATCAACTTACTTTCAATATAACTGGTGTCGATTGACACATCAATAACACTCTCGCTCACACCATAGTCTTCAAATAATCTCTGATACTTGTGACTCCACCCGGTTGCAACAGAAGGAACTCCTTGAGACAAAGCGCTAACCAAGCCATGAAAGCGACTTCCTACCACTCCGCCACAACTTCCAATAATTCCTTTGATTGCAAGAGCATCTGTTTCCTTGACGATTTTCAAATCTTCGATCCCCTCAGCAACCTGATTTGCTAAAGCCAAATCATCTTCACCTTCATGAACCAATATAAATGGGTTCTTGCCATTCTTGATTAGTATTTCTATACAAGCTTTCAAAAATGGTACGTACAATGAGGCCGCATCACTGTCAGTTTTATCCAGCATCCTACAGTTTGGGATTACCGCAATTCTTTTATCATCAAAGTCATAACCAGCAGGAGGGGATACCGTTACGAGGTTCGTAAAGTCAGGCATGATCTTTATATTATTTCTTTTACCACAAACAGAAACCAAATGATCAAATGAATCCTTTTCACGAGCATAAACGATATCAGAGTTTTCTACAAAATTCCTCACCGGAGTTTTAATGCCGTTATTAGCAAATGGGCCAAAAGCCTGAGGAAGCATAACAACCACCTTCCCATTCCGCCTCCAAGACTTGGTTGACTGAGCCATTTCGATACTACTTCCAGGACCCCATTGATCACTATAATCAAATCCGGATGCATCCAAAATAACATCTACCTCCTTATCGAGAACTATCCCGTACATTTCCCTCAATCGCTGAGGAAGGAAACCGGCCAAAAAACCAAATTGAAATCCTTTAACCCTCAAAGAAGCTTTAGGCAACATCCCCAACTTTACAAACTTATGAAATGGCTGAGATCCTTTTTTCGTAGTAGGTGACATAACAACTGTCGAGTCAGGATATCGCTCCCGCACCTGGGCCAAAATAGCATGCAGCATTAATTCCGCACCCTTGTTAGTAAACCCCGCCTTCCTAACTTCAATAATCATATATTTACCTATGAAACGACACTTAGTAATTCATCTGACTGTTTTTTCTGCGAATAGGGTATACCACCATCTTTACGAGGGTAACCGACAGCAATCAACATAATGACTCTTTCAAATGACTCCAGATCGAGTCTAGAGCTAATTTTCCTTTCCCGCTCCTCAATATCTGGCCAATTCAAAACACAACTTGACAACCCCAATGCCTCAAGAGCCAATAGTAATTGCATGCCACACAATGCACCATCTATATAGATCACATGCCGGTCACGCTCATCAGGGTAAGCATTTAACTGCCCTACCACAGCGACCAAACAAGGGATATTATCCCTAAAGCCGCCACTCCCCATAGCCATACCAGCCAACTCGGACGCAACACTAGAACTTCCTGAAACCACAAATCGAAACGGTTGCCTGTTACAGGCTGATGGAGCATAACTTGCTGAATCAATGGCTTTATTGAGAATTTCTCGAGGAATCTCTTCATTCTCAAACCACCTAACAGAGCGTCTCCGCTTAAATAGGTTATTTAAGGATTCAAAATCAACAGTCAATGCGGGCCGATGCTCGCTCAAATAGGGGACCAACTTACTACTGTCTTCAACTTTTTCTACAGCACTGTAGATAGCTCTCGCCTGCTCTATAACCAAATCGGAAGCAGATACAACACTAAAATACTCACCAAGCACATCGCCAGCCCACCTATTTTCTTCTGTAAAGCCTGATACTTCGATCAAGTTTGCGTAGCATTTAACAGTCTCAACAATATAGTCTTTTCCGAAAACATCCCTTCTCGGCTTCATAATAAGACCTTTTTCAATGCGATGTATATTTCTCCTCAACACCTCCCTACCTCCAGAAGACTCCAGCCACTTCCTCCTAAAATTCAACTCCCCTTTTATAACAGCCTTGTGCTCTCTATCAAACTTCCTTGAGAATAAAAAATAATACAGTGAAGCAGCAAAACCACTAGAACCGAAGAAATCTAGAAACATACATTTGAGACGCTCCCTAGAAATTCTTATTGAATATATCAATTCCCCGGGTATGATTTTTTTCAAATAAGCTTTCATTTTGCACTAACCTGCCTAGTTCTCACCCAAACAAACATCCGGTACAACCCAAATACCGCACGACTCATAATCCAAAACATTTTCCTCGTTTTTCTGCTAAGCAACAAGGAGAAGTAACCAGCAACAGCATAGGAAACAAGAGTGGCATAGGCCGCACCAATCTCTTGATACTCCGGTATCAAAAACCAATTCAACACTATATTAAACAACGCTCCCATACCTTGAGTAACAACAGAAAACACCAAAACCTTCTCAATTATAATCCACCGGCTCAACAAAGCTCTCATGAAAACAAAAACCGAGGCCCATATATGCACAGCCAAAACACCGCCGGCATCCGCATACTCTGGACCATAAAACGACACTATTATGAAGTCAGACATCCCGCCAATTAACAATGCGACCAAGAATGCCAACCAAAACAAAAAATCCATCAAAACCTGAATATTTTTGTAGTACCCAATCTCGTCACCACTCTCCCTAAGATTTACCAACCGCGGAAACAACGAAGAAACAACAGCAACGGGAATAAAATACCAAGCCTCGGACAAAACCGCCGCAACCGAATACACCCCCACAGCCTCAGAGCCAACCATCCATTTCAGCATCACCTGATCTATTTTCATATAAATCAGCGCAAATATAGACCCTAAAAAAACAAGTGCCCCATCACCTAGCAAAGATTTAGCCTTCAGTAAAACGACACCCCAATCAACAGCAAAAACATTTCCAACATTTGCATACCTCACAAAAACATAGGAAAAACCAAGGCCAAGCAACATCAAATACAAAACATTTGAAGCAGCAAAATATATAATACCCATTCCCAAAAACACACCAAACAGCTTCACCAATGAGGCTATTGAAATTGCCACCATCCGTGCAATACTAGGCAACTTAGCCCTAACTTCTGACTGAAAATAAAAATCAACTATTTCCAAAGCCTGAAACAGCAAACCACAGGCCAGAATAACCAACACTACCGATTCAACACCTTCCCCGGTCATATAGGAAAAGCAGATCAATAATATCACCCCTAACAAGTAGCCAGAAGATTTCAGCAAAAATCCAGCCTGAAGCACCACCAACCGATCACTAGATTTCGACACAAACTCCTTAACCAATATACCACTCAGCCCTACGTGACCAGCCACCGAAAATAGCGCCACAAGAGAAACAGCATAAGAAAAAATCCCAAAATCAGAAACACCCAAATGCCGCGCTAACACAATTGATATTAAGAAATTAAGCCCTAATGTAAAAAACCTTTCAAAAACCATCCAGGAGGTGTTCAAAAAATATCCACTCAACCTCTCCCACAGGCGATTCACCCCTTGCATAACAACACCCCTAGCAAAACCCATCTTCAACAGCCGAAACCAGGCAATTCAAAACTCATCCGACTGAGAAATTATTTTTCCCAAACACAACAATCGGGGCTAAACGCACACCTAGCCATCAAAAGCAGGCAAATGCTTGACAACCGACACCGCCGTTCAAATCTTAGCTCTGCCAAAGTAGCATAGAACGATGTATTTTTGATGACTCACCAAGCCTATGCAGTCGCCAAGGATAATGATGAGCTCTTAGCTCAAACTTGGCATTCTTACAATATATACATTCAACTACAAGTAGCATTAGATCTACCGAAGGCAAATTGAAAACTTGCCCAAAGTCAAGACTCATCACCAAGTGAAATGCACTTGTTTTAGGTTACGTTCATGCGGCTTCTTTCTAATTGAGCAACTGAAGCTTCAATAAAATTGTTACTTGGCCAAAATAGAAGATACCTGTATCATTCCCGTGTATTTATCACATTCAGGGATTACTCAACTATGCGCAAATTACTACTTGGAGCGCTGCTATCAGCTAGCCTCCCTGCCTTTGCAGGCATTGCCGATGATTTAAATAGTGGCATGTCTGTCTCCGAAGCCTATCAGAACGCATCAGCAGCCTGTTCGGGCGATGATTGCGATGCAAAAATAGCTCAAGAAATGCTTGAAGCGGGCGTTTCTGCTGAAATGATCATGGCTGCTGTTATTGATTCCGGTGTACCCGCCGTTCAAGTTATCCAGGCTGCCGCGGACGCTGCTTTTAAAGCTGGTGTGGATGTAAACGACGTAATGGCCGCTGCCGCTAACGTACCTGGAGTACAGCCTGCCGTTGCAGTACAAGGCGTTACGCAAGCTGCGGTGAGTAACAACGTACCCGTTGCTCAGGTTATGGTAGCTGCTAACAATGCAAACATTAACTCTGTTCAGACGGTTGCGGGTGTTTCTCAAGCCGGTGTTAGTCAGGCTGTGGTTGAGAGTTCTGCATCAAGTGTCGGTATCCCAGCGAATCAGGTAAATGCTGGCCTGCAAGTAGCGGACAATAGCTCAAGCAGTAATAACTCCAGCAACACCGGTAGTACTAATTCTGGTGTAGACTTTGGCGGAAACATCATCACTCCTGGCGGTGATAGCCAAGCATAAGCTCTATATGCTTTGAAAACCCGGTCATGACCGGGTTTTTTTTCGCCTGACATTCAGTTCAAAGCTTACATAGGAAAGTTCACCAGTCCATGACTTTTTGGCGCTCATATCAGTTTTTCGTATTTACTTTGCCTCTCGCTTTCGGCGCAAATACGGAGTGGGCGTGGAATCTCTATTCAGCTTTCGCTATGTTTTTTTTCGCCTTGTCTGCGAAACATTCAGCTCTTTGTAAACATTTCCCCGCTCAACAGCAAAAAGCAAACTGGGTTCTTGCGATTCTGCTGATCATACAGGCTTGGGGTCTTTTCCAATGGCTGTTTGGCTTTACGTTGACGCCATACGACACGTTGATGACTTTTCTGAAGGGCTTGGGTTATGCAAGTTTCTTTGGCTGGACTTTACTAGCTATTGACTCCCCACAAAAAGTTGTACGAATTGTCTGGATTGTTGTGCTTGCCGCAGCGTTTCAAGCTGCTTATGGCTCGTTGATGGTTATGACAGGTCTTGAATATGGCTTTTTCTTGGAAAAGTGGACGTATCTGAGTTATGCCACGGGAACTTTTGTGAACCGAAACCACCTTGCCGGATACCTGGAAATAGCCACAGCATTGGGGGTTGGATTACTTTTAGCCCAGACAACTCAATATTCGGGGTCTTGGCGGAAGCGCTTGCGCCAATTTATAACCATGTTGCTAAGTGAAAAAGTAGTACTTCGTGTGCTTCTAGCCATTATGGTTATAGGCTTGGTTATGACCCGCTCAAGAATGGGCAATACAGCGTTTTTTGCCAGTTTGTCAGTAGCAGGGCTGCTTGCTCTATTTCTGTTCAAGAATAAGACTCGCTCTACCACCATATTGTTATCGAGTCTTTTAATTATTGATATTGCGATTGTCGGTACATTTTTTGGCGTCGATAAAGTCGCAGAGAGGCTACAAAAGACTTCGGAGCATAGCGAAAAGAGAGATGAGGTCTTCAGAGATACCTTAACTATGTGGAAATCTGCGCCTATTACGGGAACAGGCGCAGGCAGCTTTATTTATACTTTCCCCAAATTCAAGTCAGACGATATTCTTGATCCACACTATGTCAACAACGCCCACAACGATTACCTTCAGTTTCTTGCCGAGTTTGGTGCTCCTGCCACTGCACTACTGGGCTCAACCGTGCTATTCAGTCTTTGGACTGCCATTCAGGCGATGCGCAAGCGACGAAGTGAGTTACACAAGGGGATGGGGTTTGCGTCGACTATGGGTATGATCGCGATTGGTATTCACTCCACGGTAGATTTCAATTTACAGATTCCAGCAAACGCCTATATGTTTGTGTTCCTGATGGCCTTGGCATTTATCGCCCGCTGGGGTCCTTCGGAAGATCCATCGGATCAACGACGCAGGCGGAGAAATCGCGCTGCTCCTGAATAACGCAACAGTTCAGTACGGATACCCATGAAGATAGTTCCTCGAGTACTCAAGCTGGAAGTCAACAACGCTGGACGTGATTTCGTTGTTGGCGACATCCATGGAGAACTCCCCAAGCTGATCAAGCAGCTGAAAACTCTTGAATTTAATACCTCAACTGACCGTTTGATCTGTGTTGGTGACCTCGTTGATCGTGGTCCTGAGTCAGCCAAAACCCTGGAGTTATTGGATAAACCCTGGTTTTACTCGGTACTGGGAAATCATGAAGTACTGATGGTCAGTTCGATGAAATACAATAACAGCAGCGATCGTATGATTTGGCTGTCAAACGGCGGTGAATGGATTGCTTCAACATCACCTGCACAGTGGCCTGCCTGGTTCGATACAATTGAACAATTGCCACTGGCGATTGAGGTCGAAAACCGGGAAGGCACACGCTATGGCATCGTCCATGCAGATTTTCCAGGTGATCACTGGGATGAACTGGCGAATTTTTCCGAGGAAGATGCGGCACGTTGCGTCTGGTCCAGAGGTTCGTTTAACAGCCGTTCCAAGCACGTCATTGAAGGAATCGATGTACTGATTCACGGTCACAATGTGGTGGAAGAGGAGTTACACCTGGGAAATCGCTGGTATATCGAACCCGGTGCATTCAAAGGCAATGACTTTATCATCAAGCAGCTTTAGCGAATAAAGGATCACTCGTGAATCAAGTAAGCATCACTCGGCTGAAGAAACCACTCTCGGCTCTGTTATTACTTGGGTTGCCATTCTCGACACAATCACTGCAGTTGACTGATTCTACCGAGCTGATCCTGAATGGCAGCTGGTTTCAGTACGATTATGAAATCAGTTCGCCAAACAGAACCGAACAGATACCTGTTTCCGGGACTCAAACAACCGTAGGTATTGCGTGGACAGACTGGTCATTTTCATGGAGTCCATTGTCAGCATCTGGCGACCTCAGATTTGCGGTTGATGACGGTGTGGCAGAGGCCGACTACCAATCCAACGCAGATACCCTCTCCATTACCCGCTATTTTTCCCCCGGGTATGTTCGTACCAGCTATACGCAATCCGATTCAAATCTTGATATTCGATTAAGTGACGGCCGCCCCTTTAACGACAAGCAACAAGAGTCTACAGACCTGTCACTGGAAGCTGGCAAAAGCTGGCTAATTGGCAACTGGAATACCGGCGTTTATGGTGGAATCATTCGTTCGGCAGTATCCACAGAGCAGCGGTTGGCGACGGACAATGCGCTAGTACAGCAACAGGAAGATGTCACCGAACATTATGTGGCTACCGGAGTTTCGGCCTCTTACTATTGGGAAACCATCCATTTGATTCCGGGTATCGGTCTCGACTACCAAAGACAAATATCCAGCGATGGCAACAACCAGACCGAACTGTTAGGTCAGAGAGGGCGCCCAATTGGGCAAACCAGCGGCTCGTCTCAATCATCTGGATTGGTGAACTGGTCTGCAGTCTATGCAACGCTGGACTATGAATTCAGTCATCTCGGCATATCCTTGTATTACCAATATGAACTGAATGAACCAAATCAAAGTTACTCGAATATTGCGTTTTATTTGCTGTTCTAGGTGCTCATGCCGCAGACAGACTAGCGACGCGGCTTTTGCATGCGTTGCCGAAGCCCTTCCCTTTGCTTCGGTGTCATTTGCCGGAATCGCTGACGCAGTTGCTGCTTCTTTTCATCCGGTAATGACTGAAATCGTTGCCAGCGCTCCCTAGACTGCTGACGTTGCCTGGGTGACATCCGTTGGTAACGCTTGAGTCCTTCTTTTAACGTCTGTTTCTGTTCCGGTGACAGCTTCTGCCAACGCTGAAAACGCTCTTTGGCGGAGGCTTTTTGATCCGTAGACATATCAGACCAACGTTCCGCCCCCTTCAGTAACCTTTGTTGTCTTTCTTCCGGCAAGCTCGACCAACGCGATTCCATCGGAGCCAGTGTCTGACGCACCTCGTCACTCAGCTGATCCCATTCCAATGCCATCGTGGAGCTACCCCCTGCTATCAACCAGGCCGATAGCCACAATCGAATACCCAAAAATCGTTCACTCCGGATACGCAGCCAGGCTGCAAACCCCTGTTTATTCATCATCTTGTCCTCCGGTCTTCAACTCACCGGCAACATTTACCGCGCCAGAATGCTGTTGCTGTTCCAGCAAAACCAATGGGTCCACCAGTTCTCCATCCACTTCCACGGCTTCGGCCAGGAACAGCAGAAACTCTTCATCTGGTAGCTCATCATCAATAGCGCGCGTTGGAACAGGCTCTGCCCAGACGGATACGGATAATCCCAACATCATCGCAATCGGTAACGTCATTCCTGATTGGTTACTCCTTCTGGTGTCAGCCTGCTCGATTGGCATCCAGCTCTCCTTTTTCCTGCTCTTCAAGCCAGGCGATAAACTCCGCATTCTCAATCAGCTCCCACTCATGGGAAGGAATGCTGGCAACTAGCAGCCAATCATCCAGCGGTATTGAAGAATCCCCCTCCATAGCACTTTCTGATGTGCTATCCGAACCGTCGCTGTGTGCCAATATCGGATCAGGCTGCTGAGAAAGGGGATCTGTCTGAACCAGCAAAACACCAATCCCCAATACGCACATTGCCGCCATTCCAACGGCCCAATTCGGCATTCCCAACGGGCCTGCCACGCCGAAACGCTTCCATATCGAGACAGTGCCCTGCACCCGTCCCAAGTCCGCAGGGGACGTCGAGTGAGGAAGCGTCTGGTTTTGAAGAGCCGCCTGACGCCGTTGCTGTAATTGCTGCAGGATATCGACAGACAGGCCATCCTCCTTCTGTTCCAGAGACTCATCCAGCGCCAGCAGCAAATCGGCTTCACGCTCAGATGGGCCAGTTTCATATCTATCCGGCTTCTGACTGGACATCGTGCTCCTCCGCTATCAGGTTGAGTTTCTGTTTGGCCCGGTGAAGATGGGTTTTTACACTGCCCGGCGAGATGCCCATGGCGTCTGCTGTTTCTTGCACACTCATGCCTTCCCAACACCGCAACAGAAAACATTGCTGTTGTTGCAATGGCAAAGACTCCAGCACCGCCATCATTTCCTGTTGCTGACGCTGTCTGGCCAGATCGGTTAATGGCGAAGCCGACTCATCTTCCGCCCTGTCGACCGGATCTGAAACATCCTCATCGTCACCGTCCTGAGTTCGGAAACGATCGAGCAGAAACCAGCGTTTCCTGCGCGCGTTCTGGCGATGCCAGTCATTCAGGCAATTTTCCAGAATCCGGAAAAACAGCGGCTTCCAGTCCGCTTCGGTGGCATCGGCATAATGCGTTACCAGTTTTGTCATCGCTTCCTGAACCACATCCAGCGCATCGGCATCCTGCTTCGTTGCCAAACGGGCCATCCGGAAAGCTCGCCGTTCAACGGAAGCCAGGAAGAGATTCAGAGCCGAATTATCCATGCACGATGTCTGCGACGCCTGTAGATTCCAGAATATTACAGCACCTTGATTTCTGATCTGCGAATCGGGCCTCTGTCTCGAGGCCCGAGCGAAGTCAGAAAACAAGCCATAAGAGATGGCTTATCGGTGGCCTCCTGAGCTGTGGCTACCGCCTTGACCGGATTCACGAGAGTGGCGAGAAGACGGGTTACCACTTTCACGATCATCAATCACTTCGTCATCCGGAGCCTGAACGTCACCGAAACGCACCACCAGCATGCTGGCCGTGAGTGTCTCGGTCTCAGGATCCAGTTCACCACGTGCTGTCAGGTGGCCGACTGGTTCATCACCCGTCTGGGCTTCGGCCAATGCGGTCAGGAATTCACTGAAGTCAGAGTATATCGCACTGCCTTCGGCGTCCTGTTCGCCAGCCATGTGAATGGCGTACCGACCTTGTTCAGCCGCCTCGATTCGGGAAACCGTCGCCAGGTTGCTGACTTCCCGCGATACACCTCGCAGTCGTAAACGTACGGTGGCGCGAGAGGTGTCGACCGTCAACGCGTCACTATCAATGGTGACACCATCGGTATCATCAAGCAGCCAATGCGCAACAAAGCTGGCCGCTGTCGTTGTCCAACTGATTTCATTGACAGATATTGCCGAAAAGTCACCGTTGGCTACGCCGTATTCCGTTGGATAACCTCGTACAGACACCCAGTCGTCCAGCTCCAGATTGCTCAGGCTCAGTGAAGCTGTCTGAATGGTGTAAGCATCCGGGTCGGCATCGTCATCGTTCGACTCACCGGTGCCCGCAAAATCAAACAGATCCACGGTGCGATTGCCTACCGCTGCCAAATCCAGTTCCAGCGGCGATGTATTGACGACCTGGCCACTGACCTGACTCAGTTTCAAACGCACCGAACCCTCTGAAACATCAACATCGCCCGTTTCAGAATCGTAGGTACCCGCGACCGAAATACGCTGCCCTACTGAAATATCGGCGATATCGGTGTCGTCCAGGTGCCAAGCCGTAACACGGGTTGTGTCGGCCAGTGTCACGGTCAGTGACTCGGTAAAATCAGCTTCTTTGGTATCGCGTTCGAGTACTGCAGCCTGAATAGTGAGTACGTTACCGGAACGGGCAGTTACGATGCCTTTGGCCACATCGTCACCTGACCAGGGCACGCTGCTGCCGGCAATCAGCTGCTGGGCCGTGAAAGTCCCCTCGTCGGAATCCAGCACACCGTACGCAATCAGTGCGGTGTCAGCCTCCAGAGTTGCCAACTGAGTCAGACCGTCTGAACCGGTCAATTCCTCACCATCAATGGTGTACTCGGTTTCGTCGGTCAGCGTAATCGTCTGGGTGCCGAATTCTCCTTCACGCTTGCGCATCGGGCGGACATCGACCGTCACGGTTGACGCATCGGTATCGACCGATTGCAGCAAACCGCGAGCACGATGCTCTCGCTCTTCATCCTGGGCTGCCACAACCATCAGGAAAGGCTCCACTTCAACCACAGCAGGCGTATAGGACAGAATCTCATTCGAGGCCGCCAAATCCAGATCCAGAGTCAGACCGTGCAAGCCACCACGACGAACGTTCAGCTCCTGATCGTCACCCAAAGTCAGCTCAACATCCAGAGAGGTCACCGCATTGCCATCACCATCCACCACGCTGGCGTCGTACGCGGTACCTTCACCATCCTGGATCACGATATCAGCACCGGAATAGTCCAGCCCAACACGCACACTGTCATAACGACCGGCCGGAACGCTGGCCACTGTAAACAGCTCACTCAGTTCCTGATATTGAACAAAGTCCACTTCAGTCGTAGCAGGCAGTACATCCACCTCGGTGCCATCTTCACGCACCAGTGTCAGACCAGTGATATTGACCTGATAGGTCAGGAAAGCATCATCCGCATCCGTCAGTACAACCTGGACACTGCCTTCATCAGCGCTGCTGAGACTGCTGCTTTCACTGTCGTTTGATTCAGAATTACATCCACTTAATACGGCAGCCAGAATAGCCGCTGCCAGAAAGGAAGTCTGTCCGCCCGGGCGGTTCAATTTACGCATCGTCATTCCCCATCTCCTCATGTCACTCTTGGCACGTGTGACTCAATTGGTTTGGATCATCTCGTCAGTCACAACCAGAATCGTTGCTTCTGATAACCCAACGCCCAGGGAGGGAATCGGTTGACACGAGCAGGGAAATTTTTACGAAAAATTTTTTGCTTCCAGTAAGGTATACGGATGAATAACTCCGACGACTCTTCCAGCTGGATTCCAGGAACAAGCAATACACAGGACTTTTTATGCTGCTTCACTTATTGATTGGCTTTGTTATTTTGCCCGCGCTGGTGATCTCGGCATCCACAGTGGCGCTGCCGCCAGCAGGTGTTATTCCCTATGCCTGCAAGGACGGAGAAGCACTGGTGTTGCTGGCCTATGACAATGGGAGAGACCGCAATGGCTGGGCGGCATTTGGTGGGCAGGCCAACCGGGGAGAAAGTATTGCCGAAACCGCTGCGCGTGAATTCCATGAAGAAACCGGCTGTGTCTTTCCGGTTCCGACCGCTGCAGATCTGGAACCGTTGGAGCGCTCGGCGATTGGCACCTTTTACACCTATTCCTACGAGGTACCTTTTGTTGATCCGGCCAGAATCGAAGCATCGCGCTGTGGTACACCGGGTGAAAGAAAAGACTGGATCTGGTTTCGTTTGACTGACGTGATCGATGCTCTGGATAAACGCGCCGATGTTGTCGACCGTTTTGATCGCGACAAAACCTATCCACTGTGGTTCGTGGGACGAGTGTCCCTGCAGGAAGCGCTGGACGACAAGGTGCTGCCTGCCGACAACAGCGTTTGCAACGGGAAATAAATGCTCGCTTCAGACGACGCTGTAAATCAGAAACGCTGATATCAAAAGCCGGTGATGCCGTTAAAAGTAGTAGCGGGCGATCAGGTTGGAACGGGTGCGTGTATCCGACACGTTCGCTTTATCCGTTCCCATTAACTCGTCATGAAATTCGACGTCGTATTCCGTGTACTCCAGACCGACTTCACCACCAATCGAAAAGGCATCTGAAAAGTAGTAATCGACCCCGACCAGCGCATTGGACTGATGGCCTCGATATTCGCTGTCCATACGATACTCAACGGCAGCCATGCTGTTGTGTTCGGTTTCATCGCGACGCAACAGCATAAAACGGGCACCAACATAGGCTTCGGCCCGATCATCCGACAGGGGGTAGCGATAAAAACCACCGACACCCAGCGCCAATTCACGCTGAAATGCATCCTTGCCATCCTGTTTGTGTTCGACCCGTTCCAGACTCACCACCGGTTCTACCCGCCAGTGAGCACCGATATGGACTGGCGCGTAAATCGCAGCACCGTCTTCGAGTAGCGAAATACCAATACCGACCTCAGTCTCTTGAGTAGCGGCAGAGCACAGCGAAGTTGCCGAAATAGCAAATACCAGTACGGACGACGTCGGGAAAGCCGGGAGAGAGAAAAATGGGTGAGAAAGCAGACGAGGTAAGCGCGAAAAAGCCATTTTGCAAGTTTCATCCATGACAGATTCTGTTCCTGTAACGTTATCGGTTCCAGAATAAGCCATTACATCTCCAGGGTAAATTGTGTGATCCAGGTCTCATGATGTGGCTCATTTTATCGAGGCAATCATGACAGGAAGACGAATTACCCGAGCAATGTTGTCAGTTTTTACAATGGCCTCACTGGCATCTGGAGGCGTTCTATCCGTTGAGAATGTCCTCTGCTATTGGCTGTAACATCAGATCCAAACGTACCGCCGCCAGGGCTGTATCCCGATCAAGACCCCACCCAGGAGAGCGCAAGTATCACGACAACTGCTGCTCGATTTGCTGCACGAGTTGTTGGTATTCGCTGCTACCAGAAGCCGCATAGTTCAGGTTCTTCATCAAACCGATCAAGCGCGTGTAGTAAGCTCGAATTGCCTGCTTGCGCTGCTGATCCGGGCCGGGAGGAATATCCGGCTGACTGTCGACCACTCGCTCGATCAATTCAAACAGCGCCTGCTGACGCGCCATCGGAACGGAGACGTCGACATCATCGAAGGCATCCTGCTGCAGATACACCATATCCAGCAGTTCCGCTTTTTGCTGCAACACGAAGTCACTCTCGGTGACCCCTTCTTCCCCTGTCACCTGCATCATGCGACTGATGTCTTCGCCCTGACTCAACAACTGTTGCATGGCTGCAACCCGCCCCGTCCAGCCATCCGACAGGTGCTCATCAAACCAGGGCTTGAGCTGCGACAGATAACGCGACCAGGACAACAGCGGATCAACCGCCGGATAAAAACGCTTGTAGGCGCGATCAGCCGATAGCCCCAGGAACGTCTTCACCGTACCCAAGGTCGACTGGGTAACCGGCTCTTCGAAGTTTCCGCCCGCCGGAGAGACCGTACCAATCATGGTGAAACTGCCCGGTTTCTGCCACTGATTACCAGAGTCAGACGGACCCGATGCTTCATCACGATTCAATCGTTCAAGAATGCCCGCCCGTTCGTAGACGTTGCGAATCGACGAATCGAGATAGGCCGGGAAGGCTTCTTCGCCGGGAATTTCCTCCAACCGCCCCGACGTTTCCCGCATCGCCTGCGCCCAGCGCGAGGTCGAATCCGCGATCAGCAGCACGTCATAGCCCATGCTCTGATAGTACTCGGCCAGGGTAATGCCCATATAAATGGAGGCTTCGCGGGCTGCCACCGGCATGGAAGAGGTATTGCAGATAATAATGGTGCGATCCATCAGCGTACCGCCGGTTTTGGGGTCCGGCATGTTCGGAAACTCCTGAATGGTTTCCACCACCTCCCCCGCTCGTTCGCCACAGGCCACCACGATCACAATATCAACATCGGAATAGCGTGAAATCAGTCCCTGCAAAACCGTCTTGCCGGCTCCGAACGGGCCAGGAATGCATCCGGTTCCACCTTTGGCGATCGGAAAAAAGGTGTCGATCAGGCGAATCGTTGTCGTCAGTGGTTGCTGGGGGTACAAACGCCGGGCCTGTCCCTGTTCGATCAGGGCGCGACTGACTGGCTGACGAATTGGCCAGCGCTGCATCAGCATCAAGGGACGTTGCTCAGTCGTGTTGGTATCCAGTCGTGTTGCCTGTCCCACGGGTTCAGACACCGAGTGACTGCCCTCCAGAATCCAGTCAACGCGCCACTCACCGCGCCAGTCAAACGGCACCATAATGCGATGGGTAAAGCGACCTTCTGCGACCGTGCCGATCACATCACCGCCACGCACCGAATCCCCTTCCTTGACCACCGGACGGAACGACCAGGGTTGCTGCTGATCCAGCCCCTTGATATCCACGCCGCGAGGCAAAAAAGTGCCGTACTGAATGGCCAGTTCCTGGAGTGGGTTCTGCAAGCCGTCGTACACCATACCCAGCAACCCCGGCCCCAGCTCTGCCGACAGTAGTTCACCGCTTTGCACCACGGCATCCCCCACACCAACGCCCGAGGTGCTTTCATACACCTGCGCATCCGCAGTAATGCCATGAATACGCAGAATCTCGGCCTTGAGCCATTCCTGTCGCTCACCCTCCGCCAACCGCGACGGCAGGATATAAATCACCTCATTCTTCATCAGTGGCCTTGAAGCAGCGCCATCCGCACCCGGCAGACTCTCAATCGTCACCAGATCATCCTGAACGGCCACTACCCGGGCACTGACCGTTGATGCATCCAGACCGTTTGATGCTTGCGAACTCATGGCGCTTCTCCTGCGGAAAATTCAGGCACTGACATCAGGCCCTTGTCGATTAATGTCTGAAAACGCTGCTGTGCCACATCGCCCTGATAGCGCGTCCAGCGGTTTGCCAGATCCCATTTCAATACGTAAATCACCACCGCCAGAAAGCTGTAGTCTCCGGCCTGTTCAAAACGCGACAGACGCTGCCAGATGATCTTCAACAGACGCTGCTCCAGCTGAAACGGACGTTCATGTTCAATGTCACCCAAGACATCGGTCAGCCATGGATAACTGCGCTCCAGACCAAAAGTGGCGTCATTCCAGCCATGCTGGATACGTTGCCGGTGACGGCTGGTGCTCCAGACTTCATCCGGCAAATCATTGCCGTCAGTCGAATCGGACTGGTAATGTCGATACCAGAGCGCCGCCACCAGAGTGCGGATATCAAGCCGCTCCATAACCAGCTGATACAGAGGCCACCAGCGCATCTGCCGAGGCCCGGAAGTCAGCTGCTGCAATTGACTCAACAGCGCCTGCTGGCGTTTGACGATCTCGATATTGGCAACTTCATGACTGGCCAGTTGCTCTCCGACGTGACGCCATTGCAGCACCTGTTCAATGTCAGCCAGCAACTGTGCATCGGCCCTGGTCAGTTGCTTCAGGCGACGATCCAGACGGTAGCGGGAAATCGGCGGCTGGCGGGTTTCCTGCAGCCCGGCATGACGTGGCAAACCGTTCAGCAAGCTGATGTAAGCGTCAGAATTCAGTGTTAATTGGTCAGCGGTGGCATCAAACACAGCGGCACTCCCTCAACGGATGATGCCATCAAGGATGGCGCGGAAACGCGGCTGCAAATACCCCAGCAGCAACTCGGCAATGGCCTGATCACTCATATCCACTTCGATTTGCTCGTCAGACAGCACCAGACGAATACCGCTACTGCCATCGGCTTGCTCGCCAAACGAAACGCCTTCCCGCAACATGTCTCCCTGCAGCGCAAACGCCAGTTCAGCCAGCGGGCCTTCGGTGGCGGAAGCCGGGTCACGACGAATCTCATCCATCCCCACCACATGGCTCGGCAGCAGCACCTCAACGCGGCCCTGCTCCGGTAACTCAGCCTGTTCCCGAATGCGCCCGACGGCAGCGACGATCAAGCGGGCCAGCGTGTCGGATTGATCCACATCCTGCTTCACCAGACGGGCAACGTCGGCGGAAAAGCGATTCGCCAGCATGGCCTTCATGTCCAGAACCAGGTCCCGAAACGCCACCTGCATCGCTTCTTCCGCAGCCCGTTGTTCGCGCCTGGCTTGCTCCCGGGCTTCCTCGACCAGAGCCGTTGCTCGGGTTTCAGCAGCTCGGATGATCTCGGCTGCGCGCAACTCGGCCTGAGCGAGTGTCTCATCGGCGGCCTTCTGGCCAGCTTCCACGCCATCTTGCTGCAACCGCTGGATCAGCTCGTCGACTCCAGCGGAAATGCCCTTTCCCTGCTCGGCATTCGGATGTTCCTGTTTGCCAGCCATGGTTATGCCCCTTCCGGCAGGCTGCCAGACAACACCAGCGCAAAGATAAAGACGAACACCCCAAAACCTTCCACAATGGCGGCTGGCGCGACGGACAAACCAAAGATATCGGGCTTCTCTTTTGAGGCATTAATCGCTGACGCACACGCTCGTCCCTGCCAGAGACCGGTGGTCATCAACGCCAGACCGGCCAGACCACCAATGCCGAACAGGCCACCGGCGTTTTCCGGTGTCACCGGCTGCTGCAAGGTGAACATCAGTACGATGCCGTAAATCACAAAAGACGACGGCAACACCGACAGGCCGATAAAGCGTCCGTAGCCACTGTCGGTGTCCAGCATGGCCCCGATTGTTGCCTGTCCAGCGATGGCACATCCGGCCACGCTGCCGATGGCCCCCAACGCCACAGGGGCAAATATTCCAATCCAGCCCAGTGCAATGACCAACTCATTCATGTCCAGCGTCCTCCAGTTCAAACGCACGAAACGCGTAGCCTTCACCAGGCTCGCTCCAGTTATAGAATTCGATAAAGTTCAGGCGTAGCCCGTGTACAACGCCACTCATCAGGCCCAGAGCCAGGTTCACGGCATGTCCCAACAGCAAAATCAGCACTCCGCCCAACAGCGATAAGCCACCCGGCTGGGCCATCACGCCATCGGCCAGATTATTGAACGTCAGCGCCAGCGACGCGGAGGCCAGCCCAAGAGCAAACAAACGCATGTAACTGAGCACATCACCGAACAGCTTGCTGACATTGGCCAGTGCACCGAGGCTCCTGAGCAACGCCAGCGCGATTTGAAGTCGGCGTTTCCACGCCAGCGCTGGTGCATCTGATTCACCGGACAGACCGTCAGACCCGGTCTCAGATGGCCAGTCCAGATTGCCCCAAACCACCAGTCCTGCGCCCAGCAAGACACTGAGCCAGAACAACAGATTCAGCACCTGAATCACGGCATTGGTATCGCCGCCACTGAGCCAGACGAGCAATCCGGACACCACCAGAATTGCCCAACCCAAATGATTTTTAACCCGAGCCGGATCCTGTTGATGACTCCAGGCAACGCTGAGATTAGCCACTGCGATGTGCGCCACGCCGACACTCACCGAAAGAGCCATCATGGCGTCATAGTTGTTCAGGTCGATCACAGCCAGCGACGACAGAAGCCCGCCAACAAGGCCGGAATCCGGCATCGAAAATCCGAAATAACTGCCCGCCAATACGCCCCATGCGGTGGCACCGATCACCATCACCCGTGCCAGAGAGCGGAACGCCAAACCACTGGCAGAATGCCCCATCGAATGCCACTTCAGCAGCAGTACAGCACCCAGCAGCAAGGCATAGCCAGCGTCGGACAGGATCATTGAAAAGAACAACACAAAAGAAAGGTACAGATGTACCGACGGATCCCAGCCACGGTAATCCGGAATCTGATAGAAACCCGCCAGCAGGCCACCAGCCTGAAATCCGGGCATCGACTCAATCAGAGTCGGTGGTTTGTCAGCAGTGGCCGGATCGTGGGCTGTAACCGCAAATCCGGTGTCACGAGCCAGCTTCGCCAGCGCTTTCCAGCGTTTCACCGGCACCCAGGCCTGCAGGCTGAACAAGTCACCGTCAACACGGGTTTGCTGCATCACATAGCGCCAGTGCGACTTGTTGTCTGCTTTTGCCTTGTGGCGTTTCAGCAAACCGAGATAACGGGTCAGTTCTTCCCGGCGAGAATAGAGTGATTCCAACGCCAGTTCGGCGTCTTCCAGTCCATCTTCCAGCTCCACCAGCGAGTGACTGCCCAGATGTTCTCTGGCAACCGGCATTGCGTTCAGCGGCGGTTCTTCCACGGCAATCAACACGACATACAGCAACCGGCTGTCACGGCCAACGATCTGCCAGGGAATATCCAGCGAATTCAGCGCCGACCGCTGGTTCACCGGCACGCGGTAAAACCAGAGTCGAAAGTGTTCCACCAGCGTGTCCGGCGGAAACCGGAAATTGCCCCATGGACGCATCAACTCGACCCGTTCTTCGAGCTGATCGCGACGGTTCTCCAGTTCACGAATGCGTTCTTTTACGGACAGCACTTCGTCAACCACCGGTTCCAGATGGAAGCTCTCCAGCCGCCTCAACGGACGACGATGCTGCGCAGATTGCTCCAGAAAACGAATCGCTTGCTCAACCCGCCGCGACCGGGTCGACAGCGCTTCCTCACGATTGGTCGGAGAAGCCACCTGCAGCGGTACGTCCTCGTCTTCAGCATCGCGATCAATAATGTGCAAATGGCCAAAACGCTGCAGGGCCGCAATAACGGCTGCACGGTCGGACAGCCTTCCGGCGATGCTGACTTTCTTGAGGGGAGCGATACTCATACAGCCACCTCATTCTGAGCGTGCTTGCCCTTGGCGATTTTGGATGTCACCACCGCCTCACGATCCTTGTCATCGAGGAAGATTCGGATGCGGCGGATATTGGCCAGAGTTTCAGGAATCAGTACCTTGTCGAACAGATTCACCCGCTGGGTCACCTTGCGCAGCGCCGCTGCAATCGCCGCCTCATTACGGTGGGCCAGATCAATCCGCAGGCGCAAGGCCATGCCTGACTGCAACCAGCGCTGTAATGGCGCGATCCAATGGGGCCGTCCCATCAGGGGAATGGGCTGGTTGTCAAATTCCAGCACATCAATTTCATCAACCCAGACACCCACAATGTTGCGGCGACGGGTGGATACCTGACGGACCAGGCAAAGCAGACTCAAATCCGCTTCGTATGCGGCCAGCATCGGCATTTGTTCGGCGACGCGTCGATCCAGTTCAGACTGCTCTTTCTGCAGCCGGGCGATGGCCTCCTGCGCCTGCTTGCGAGCGGCCATCAGCTGCTGGCGTTTCATCTCCAGCGATGGCAAATAGCGCTGATAGGCTTTTAACTGCTGCCGTTGCTTCGACAACGTGGCCTTGGAGAGTAGCAACCGGGCCATCAGGCTGACGCTCCGGCATTCTCATCGTCTGATGCCAACGCTGTCGATGTGTCCTCACGCCGGGGCAGGTACTTGTCAACCAGCTCTGCCTTCATCAGCAGCTGCTCTGGCTCGAAGCAATCCGCCAGAATTTGCCACGCCAGATCCAGTGCCTGCTCCAGCGGCATCGCCACATCCAGTGCCATAAAATGCTGTCGGAACAGGCCGCCAAAGCGGATCAGCTGGTGATCGTAGTCACTCAGGTCAAACGCCATGGCTTGCTTCTGTTCAGCTTCCACCGCCCCTGAATAGAATCGAATCAACGTGTTCATAATCTGGCTGTGGTCTTCGCGCGTCTGCTTGCCGATCACAAATTGCTTCAAACGCGACAGCGACCCAAATGGGTCCAGCTGACCGCCGTGCAGGTAAAATTGTCCTTCCGTGATGTAGCCGGTGTTATCAGGTACCGGGTGGCTGACGTCATTCCCCGGCATGGTGGTCACCGCCAGAATGGTCACAGAGCCGCCCTTGGCGTAATCGCAGGCTTTCTCGTAACGTCGTGCCAACTGGGAATAGAGATCGCCCATATAGCCACGGTTCGATGGCACCCGCTCGTTGGCAATACCGATTTCCTTGAGCGCGTCGGCGTAGGCGGTCATGTCCGTGAGCAGCACCAGTACACGCTTGCCTTCCTCCACCGCGAAGCGCTCGGCCACCGCCAGTGCCATATCCGGCACCAGCAAGCGCTCGACAATGGAATCCGACGCCAGGTTGGTGAACATCACGGTACGAGCGAAGGTACCGTTGTCCTCGAAGGTTTTGCGGAAGAAGTAGTAATCATCAAACACCAGCCCCATGCCACCAAACACCACAATATCGGCGTCAGCCTGGGTGCCGATGCGTGCCAGAAAGCGGTTATAAGGTTCACCGGACACGGAGAAAATGGGGATTTTCTGGCTTTCCACCAGACAGTTGAACAGATCGATCATCGGTACATCAGTGCGAATCATCCGCGACGCCAACACCCGTCGCATGGGATTCACCGTCGGCCCGCCGAGGTTCACACGGGTATCAAACGCCAGCTCCGGCCCCTGATCGGCAGGTTCGCCACGACCGCTGAAAACACGTCCGAGGATATTCCCGGAGCAAGTCACCTGCATCGGATGCCCCAGAAACGTCACCGCCGCATCGGTCGACAGCCCCTTGGTACTGTCGAACACCTGCATCGACACCACCTCACGACGGACATCAATCACCTGCGCCAGCCGCGACACATCCGAGTCCGGCTCCTTCAACATCGCCAGATCATTCAGGCGAACTTCCGGGGCCTCCCCCGCCTCGGGCACAGGCACCCGAACCCGGACCAGATCACCGACAATAGCCAGTACGGAACGATACGACTTGGTGGCGGACATGAAGCGACTCCCTCAAAGTGAATAGCTGAAAAACAGCCAGCCACGCCATCATGAGGAGAGGCTAAAAAGAGAACATTGACACTGCTCACGTTGCGACCAGCTGTAACCAAAGTGTCTTCAGTGACCAGGGCTACGGCCCGCATAAAACGGGCGTTTGAATGATGAGAGGAACGGATTGTTGCTGAGGAGAGGCCAACGGCTGTGAGACCCGGTTCGACGCATTAACCACCAGGCCACAAAGAACTGCTATCTTGAATAATCCATGAATCAATCCCAGGGACGTTCTGATGCCCCCACGTTCGACCAGCCCCAGAGGCGCTGAAGACATCACCTTGCTGGTTTACATCCTGCAAGGTCTTTCCTTTTTGTTTGGCATCACCTGGTTTGTGGCGGTGATTATCAATTACGTCAAGCGCGACAGTGTGCGGGGTACGTGGCTGGATTCCCATTTCAAATGGCAGATCAGAACCTTCTGGTTCAGCCTGATCTGGGGTGTTATCGGCGGTTTCACCTACTGGGTTTTCCTCGGTTACTGGATTCTTCTGATCATCCCCTTCTGGATTGCATACCGTGTTGTCAAAGGCTTTATTCGTTTGCGGGAAGGCAAGCCAATGTATGTGTGATACCGTGACAGCGATTGGGCGTTAGCCATGCAAAAGGCATGGCCTGTCCAACAGGGAGCAGTGTGACCAGGTTGTCATTTCTGAACATAGGGACATGAACCAGTCGGCATCTTCATTGTCATTCGCTGGCTCACTTTACCCCTTTCACTGATCATTCTGACTCATAAACAAACATTTGTTTGAGCGACCATTGAGCGGTTTTTCCGTGCTGTATTCCCGTTGTTTGGTGCTCTTCTTCTAATCAGGGTGTCCTATTGTGAGCAATCGTGATCCCATGGATGAAGGCGTGTTCCGGCTAGTCAGGAAGGCCGTGGATTACAACAAGAGTGTATGTGTTCTTTTTTATGATGAAGACTACCTGTGCTCAACCGACAAGTACGTGGTGGTGGTAGGAAAAGAGGGCCGTTTTCTTGCCAACAACATTGATTTTGAACGCATCGCCAATGCGCAACCAGCCGACTTCCGCATCAAGGCATTGAAAGATACCTCGCCTTTGGTGAAGGAAGTGGAAAAGCGTGGCCGTTCCATTGACGAGTTCTATTGGCAGACCGCTTTCCATATGTCGAACGGCGAGCTGCTGGAAGGCTGCAAGGAAGACGATGTCGTTAATATCAAGCAGTGGCCGAACTTCACCCGCCTGATACGCACTCCAAATACCTACCGTATCACGGCATTGTTGACGGAGCGCGCGACGTCTCTGGACATGGTAGCCCGATTGCTTGAAGTGCAACTGAGTGAAGTGCACCAGTACTACAGTGCCGCCTATCACGCCGGTTACGCCGAAGTACTGAATCGTCCGCCAGAAAAGGACATCCAGTTCACAACGCACCACGCCATCGACATTATCAAGAAGCTGATCAGCCGTTTCCGAGGCTAGAGGGCGTTCTCAATTAGTTAACGCGTCCTGTTATGGGTGAAAAATTCATCAGGCAAGGCGTTGAGCGCAGGGAATGGCGAGTCCTTTCCAAGTTCAACAACAC
>PBNY01000103.1 GCA_002723385.1 Oceanospirillaceae bacterium
AACCGCCGAAACCGCCGAAACCGCCGAAACCGCCGAAACCGCCGAGACCGCCGAGACCGCCGAGTCGGCTCAACAGAGCGTTACCGACGAAGAGGAAGATGAAGACGATTTGATCGATGATGAGATCATCGAGATCTTCCTGGAAGAAGCTGAAGAAGTTTCAGAGACACTGGACGAATATTGGCCAGCTTTCAAAGCCTCGACCTCAGACGGCGAGGCATTAACTACCGTTAGACGCGCGTTCCACACCCTCAAGGGCAGTGGGAGAATGGTTAATGCACTGGTTATTGGGGAGTTGGCATGGTCAATTGAAAACATGTTCAACCGGGTAATCGACAAGACGATTCAAGTCGATGACAACCTGTTGAACATCGTTGATCATGTATTGTCAGTGCTACCTGCGCTGATTGAAGACTTTAGAACTCGTCAAAAGCCCACCATCGATACACAACCATTAATGGACTATGCATTTGCCATTGCAGATGGCAAGTCCGTGCCTCCTATCGACGAATTGCTGACTGGATCCGGCGAGCCGAAGGAAGAAGTGGCCTCAGTTTCCAATGAAACTGAGCGGTCGCATTCAGATTCCGGTGAATCAGTTCCCGAAGCCGTAGTGGCCGAACCCGCTGGTGGTGTTGAATCTGAACCGGCTTATGATCCATCGACTCAATTGGATGAAGCCGGGACAGACTTCGAGGACGATGATGACACGGCGTTGATGGACGTTTTCATCGCCGAAGCAAAAGGACATCTGGCGACAATTCAGGCCTTTGTAGATCAGTCCCGCTCCGAGGATCATCAAAATGTTATTGATGACAAAGCACAACGAGCGTTGCACACCTTAAAGGGAAGTGCGCATATGGCTGATATTTCTGCCATTGCGAAGTTGGCTGCGCCTCTTGAGAGGATCTTGAAAGAACTTCGAGCCTATCATTCTCCAAATAGCGAATGGCTGATTGATTTGCTGGATGATGCTGGTCGTATGATCGGAACAGCACTCTCTGACAAGTCTCGACTCAGTAGCGGCATGATCGGTGGAGAACAAACTTACCTGCGTCGCTTGCAGCAGTTTGAGAAAGCTGTTCTTGAGCCATTGCTGGAAAGCTCTGAACAAGACGTCAAAACACCAGACCCGCAGGCAATTTCACGTTTTCTGCAATACGGAATGGATTCTCTGCTTGATGCTGAGAGATTGATTAGCGATTGGCAGACTACTGGTAATGTTGAGTGCCTACAGGCCTTGATTGAGGATTTGATTGCGGTTGCTGGAGGCGCTGCCGAAGCAGAGCAATCCCAGATCGCTGACTTGGCAAAAGCGCTCGAAGGTTTTTACAGTGCGCTTCTGACAACAGTATCACTTCCAACCGATGCCACCGTCAGTTTGGCAACAGAGGGACAGGAAGAACTGTTGAACATGATGGATTGTCTGGCAGCGGGCCAGGTAATTCTTGAAACTCCGGTAATTGCTCGTATTCAGGAAGCAACACTTAAGGTTCAGCAGAATACAACTGAGCACTCTCCTGTTGCCATTGGTGGAGTTCTGGTTGATCAGGCCGATACATCCGATCAACCAGAGTCAGAGTTTGTATCTGAAACCAGTAACGTAAATGCGCTGATTGAACCAGAAATTACTGCAGATCAGCCTGTTGTCGAACCTGCTGAAATTATCTCACCGTATGAATCCGAGATTCTGGTGCCCGCTTCTCCTGACATTGCTCCGGTTTCTGATGTCCCGGAAACGGAGAAGGATGATGTTGTAACGCTTCACGAAGAGGAAGCACTTCCTGTTGTTGAAGTCGAAATTGCAGATGACATTTCCGAAAGTCCAAATCTGGAGTTTCCCGAAGTAGATCATTCAGCGGGATTAACCGAAGACGCTTCCAGTCAGGTCGAGCAATTAGAACAACAACAGGTTGAAGAACCGCCTTTCTTGCTGGAAATCTCCGTACCTGAGGAAAACGACTCGGTACCAACGTTATGGCAGATCGATCGCTCCATATCGGAAGGGGCCGGTGAAAATACTGTATCGCCAGAATCCGTTTCAGATTTGGAAAACCTGGCTACTGCAGAGTTTGATACAGCTAAAACGGAGTGGGTTGAGACTGACATTCTGGTTCAGGAAGTTGTTGTCGAGATTCCTGAATCGGAAGACGTTGAAGATTCTTCCACCAACGACGTTATGTCACTTGAAAATAACAGTTTCGAAATTTCTCAACCAGCTTCATACGAGAGCTTTTCGGAAGAACAAGGCGTTATAGAACTGGATGATTCGCCTTCAAATGACGCCTCAGACTCCTTTGTGCAAGAAGCAACCCTTGACGAATCTGTGGTCATGGAGTTGGAGGTTGCTGAAGCGACAGATGTTCAAATAGTAGAAGATATTGAATTTGATCTTGATCCCGATGAGATTATCCAGTTTGAAGATGAAATTCCGGATGATAGTGCTGAGTTTCAGGAAAACGAAGATAGTACTGACATCGAGGTAGATGTTGTTGAGAGCGACTCTTCAGAGTCTCTTGATGCTCCAGGTCTTGAGTCCACTGATAAACTGGATAGCTCAGCAGTTGCTGTTGATAATGAGGCGCTCGCGGCCGTTGATTCAGGGCTTGGTACTGATGCTGAGCCTGGCAGCTTTGATGAGAAAGAAGAAGCGGAAGTTCTGTCGGCCCCTGCTTTTGAAGAAAGCATTGTTGCTGAAGACGACGAAATTGTCAGTCCTGACGTTGCCCATGTGGCAACGTTGATTGATGACGTCAATTCTGCAGATTCCTCAGACCCGGTATCAGCCTCGGAAGCCTGGTCTTTAATTGACGATCTGAGTGCTACAGGCACTGAACCTGAAGTATCAGACAAAAACGAATTATCCTTTGATGGAGAAGAAGGGCTTCCGTCCATCGATGCTGACGACTCTGCTGATATTGGCGGATTACCAGAGCCAGAGAATCTTCAGTTCTCGGATGATCAGCCTGTTTTACCTACTGGTGAACTTGTTTCTGAACAAGAAATACCTAAAAGCGCGCTGTACTCCGAAACAAGGGATGACATAGAAGCGGGAGAATCCGCCGAAAACCCTGTCGTTGAAGAGTCTTCCACGCAATTGGTCGAGGAAGAATCAGCTTCCATTTCTCAGGTAGAGATACCGACCGTTCAGGAGCTGCCTTCCGCTGATCTCTATGAAGTCGAGGAAAACGATGACGATGATGAAATCATCGCGATTTTCCTGGAGGAAGCTCAAGAGATCATTGAAAACGTTGAACACATTCTTCAAGACTGGCAAGCAGATCCAGATAATCTGGTTAATGTTGCGCGATTGCAGCGAGAGCTTCACACCATCAAGGGTGGAGCTCGAATGGCTGAGCAAAAAGACGTTGCTGAGCTATGTCATGAGCTGGAAACCCTCTATGAACGCATCGCCAATGGTCGTTTAACCACGGTTCCAGAGTTGTTCGATCTGCTGCAAGAGGCACACGATAGTCTTGGCGGTCAGCTGGATGATATTCGTGACCATGTGAAACCTCAGCCAGCGGGTGAAGTACTGGTTCGGGTTCATGCGTTTGTCAATGGCGGTAGCATTGATGCAGCCCAGGTCTCTGGTGTAGATGACACTCCTGTTGTAACAGAGAGTATGCTTGATCAGGATGATGTTCCTGCTCAGCAGTACGAAGTGCAAAGTTCTTCGCTTGACGAATCAGATCGTGAAATTCTTGAGATTTTTCTTGAGGAAGCGGTCGAACTCCATGAGTCGCTGGATCGAACTCTGCATGAGTGGGAGACAGGAAATGCTTCCGCTGCAGCCGAGACCCAACGCGTACTTCATACGCTAAAGGGTGGCGCTCGTTTGGCTGGTCTGGTTGATATTGGCAACCTGTCTCATGATTTCGAAGCACGAATTCTGCTGGTTCAGCAAGGTCGCCTGGAAGCTGATCCGGAATTCTTCAAGAACTGCTACCAGCGCCAGGACGCTCTGGTAAAACGTATTGAGCGTGTTTCGTCGTTGCTTGAGTCCGGTTCTCTGTTGATGCTTGGGGAAGCGACGGTCGAAGAAGCGGAAGTCGGCATTGATAACCCTCCGTTGCCGAAGTCTGCAGCTCCATCGGCTGAAGTGACACCTCAATTACCGGATGTTACGTCCGTCAAAACAGATGTTGCACCAGCTGCTGCAGTGACGCCGCAGCCCCAACAGCAGACGGTTCGCAAAGCGCCTCAGGAACTGGTTAAGGTTTCGGCTGATCTGTTGGATGGCTTGGTCAACCTGGCTGGTGAAACCTCGATTGGTCGTGGTCGTCTTGAACAGCAGGTGGCCGACTTTTCTCATACACTCGAAGAAATGGATATGACACTGGATCGCTTGCGTGACCAGTTGCGTCGTCTGGATATCGAGACAGAAGCTCAAGTATTGTTCCGGCAGGAACGACAAGGGCCAGATTACGAAGATTTTGACCCCTTGGAAATGGACCGTTACTCAACTATTCAGCAGCTTTCTCGAGCTTTGGTTGAGTCTGCGTCGGATTTGACAGACCTTCGCGAGACGCTTGGTAACAAGACTCGTGATGCAGAAACCTTGTTGCTACAACAAAGCCGGGTTAATACCGAACTGCAAGAAGGTCTGATGAAGACTCGAATGGTTCCGTTCCAGCGTCTGGTTCCTCGTTTGCGCCGTATCGTGCGTCAGGTAAGTCTGGAGCTTGGCAAGCAAGTTGAATTCCGCGTACTGAATGCCGATGGTGAATTGGATCGTACAATTCTCGAACGTATGATTTCGCCATTGGAGCATATGGTACGTAACGCGGTTGACCACGGAGTAGAATCGCCAGAAGTACGTGCATCGAAAGGCAAGCCACCCGTAGGTAATATCGAGCTTGAAATCAGCCGTGATGGCGGTGACGTTGTTCTGACATTGCGGGACGATGGTGACGGCGTCAACCTGGAAGCTGTTCGCAAGAAAGCAATTGAGCGTGGAATGCTTGAACCAGACGCTGTGATTGATGATCACGATCTGATTCAGTTTATTCTCCAGGCTGGTTTCTCAACCGCGAAAAACGTTACCCAGATTTCGGGGCGAGGCGTTGGTCTTGACGTTGTAAGCACCGAAATCAAGCAAATGAGCGGTAGTGTTGAAATTCACTCCGATCCTGGTGCCGGAACTCGATTCGAAGTCCGTTTACCTTTTACTGTATCGGTTAACCGTGCCTTGATGGTTCGTGTTGGCGATGACTTGTACGCAGTACCTCTGAATAATATCCAGGGTATTGTTCGTATCTCAGCCAAGGACTTGCAGGAGCAGTACGAAAAACCGACCCACGAGCGCAAGTATCATTACGCTGGTCGTGATTATCGCCTGGACTATCTGGCTGGTTTCCTCGATAACGAGGCGCATCCGAAGTTCTCAACCAACAATATGCCATTACCGGTGTTGTTGGTTCATGGCGCTGTGCCGTTCGCGTTGCAGGTTGATACCCTCTTGGGTAGCCGTGAAATTGTTGTAAAAGCCTTGGGGCCACAGTTTGGTTCTGTGATGGGGGTATCCGGCGGCACAATTCTTGGTGATGGTAGCGTGGTGATCATTCTTGACTTACCAGCCATGATTCGTACCCAGGCCTCGCTCGAGTATCAGCAAGCCAAATTGCTTGATCAGAAAGAAGCCGAGAAACGCAAAGAGCTTGCAAACCGTCAGCCTCGTATTCTGGTGGTGGATGATTCGGTTACTGTACGTAAGGTAACAACGCGTCTGCTTGAACGTAACGGTATGGAAGTTAGAACCGCGAAAGATGGTATGGACGCGATGGAAACGCTTCAGGATCATCGCCCCGATGTCATGCTGCTTGATATTGAAATGCCGCGAATGGATGGTTTTGAGGTGGCGTCTTTGGTGCGGCATGACTCCAATCTCAAACACATTCCAATCATCATGATTACGTCTCGTACCGGGGACAAGCACCGAGATCGGGCATTGTCGATTGGCGTGAACGAATACATGGGTAAGCCGTTCCAGGAAGACCAGCTGCTGAGTTCTATCAACGGGTTGTTGAATACAGAGGACAGCTGAAGTGCCTGTGCCTAGGGTTGGCATCCTTGCTGACGATCGCCTGCAGCAGCATATGTTGAGTTCGACCATGCTGCACCTGGGCTTCGATGTGGTGGTGTGTACCGACCCTGCTCGTATGGAATGGTACGATGCCAGCAAGTGCACACTGGATGTTTGGCTGGTTGACGTGATCCTGGATGACCTACCTGAACCGTGTGAATGGCTGGATGCCTTACTGGACGGAGAGGTGCCGGTACTTTTGGGTTTTGAAAAAGCCCCCTCAAAGACTTCTTCCACCTATCCCCGGTGGCAGAAAAAACTGTATGGCAAGTTAAGTGAAATTGCCCGTCGTATGCCCGACACAGCAGAAACAGACTCATCCTTGGCAGTTATCCAGGCTCTTGATGAAGCGCGGATTGGAACGGGTAAAGTTGTCCAACGCCTGCCATTGCCAACAGTCTTTAGTAATCTCAAGCAGCAGGGTCAGCCCGCGCGGTGCGTTTGGATTCTGGGAGCGTCTCTTGGGGGGCCTCCAGCAGTTAAAGATTTTCTGGATGCACTTCCTGCAGGTTTACCGGTTGCGTTTGTTTATGCACAGCATATTGATGAACGATTTGAACAAACCCTGTCGATGACGATAGGACGCCATTCTGCTTATGAACTGGTGACTATTCAGGAAAATGAACCCCTCAAGGTTGGCCAGGTTCTTGTTGCCCCGGTAAAGCATCAATTCCGGTTTTCTGATCAGGGCTTGATGTCTGCATCTGACGAGCCTTGGCCAGGACCGTACGGACCTTCAATCGATCAGGTTATTCTGAATGTGTATGATCACTTCCAATGTGTATGTGGTGTGATTTTATTCAGTGGTATGGGAAATGACGGTTCAGAAGCCATTATGGCAATTGATTCTCCTGAATTACCCGTCTGGGTGCAGAGTCCGGAAAGCTGCATCAATTCTTCAATGCCCGAGAGCGCGCTTGAAACCGAGCGAGTGAAATTTCGTGGCGACCCTTTTCAATTGGCCAATCAGTTGGTCAATCGTTTAAAAAATGATTGGACGATGAACAATGAAGCAAACTCCAGCGGTAACTGAACAGACCGGTCAGATTGATTGCCTCATGATGCCTTTGCGTGATCGAAACCTGATCCTGCCAAACGTAACGGTAGCAGAGATCATTCCTTTTTCGCAGCTACTGACTACGAATTCCAGCATTGATTGGATCCTCGGACGCATCCACTGGCGTGGTGTTGCGGTACCGGTAGTTTGCTATGAGATATTGAATGGAAAGGTTGCCCCTTCTCCTAATCCTAACGCGCGATTTGCCATTATTAACGGTGTTGGAAATCATTCAGATATGCCATTTTTTGGCCTGCTGGTTCAAGGTATTCCACGTTTGAAGAAAGTGTATGCGCAGGATATCCAGACTGTTGAAGCAATGGGGCCAGGACCTTTGGATGTGATGGCAGTGAGTGTGGATGGCGAGGAGTCAGCGTTTATCCCGGATGTAGATCGTATCGAAGCTGAACTTCTCCGATATGTTGGCTAATCGGAGGTTTTGGTTACCAGCGGGCATATATTGTAGGTATCATGGCTAAAATTCTGATTATAAAAATGTCAGCCTTGGGTGACATTCTTCACACTTTACCAGCAGTTACTGATGCTCTGAAAGATCAGCCGGATTTGATTATTGACTGGCTTTGTGAAGAGCCATTTGTGGATATTGCAAGATTACACCCTGGTGTCCGGCAGGTGATCCCGCATGGTCGCTTGCGCTGGAAGAAGCAACGCCTGGCTATGGCAACATTAAAAGAGCAATGGTCTTTTTATCGTTGGTTGCGAGAGCAGAATTATGATCTGGTTATTGATGCCCAAGGAAGAATAAAATCTGCGCGGGTGGCATGGCTGTCTGGTGCTCCGGTAGTAGGCATCGATCGTCATTGTGTAACTGACCCTGAAACCCGTTTCTTTTATAAAGAAAGTTACTCGATATCCGCATCCAATGCGATTGAGAAGATCCGCCAGCTATTTTCCCAGGCACTTGGTTACCCATTGACTGATGGTATTGACTTCGGTATTGATATCAAGAAATTAAATGATTGTCCTGAGCAATGGCAGAACAATTTGATTTTTTTCCATGGTACAACCTGGGATTCAAAGCATTGGCCAGAAGAGTATTGGGTTGAACTGCTGCTTCTGGCTAAACAAGCGGACAAAAAAGTCTTGCTTCCCTGGGGCAATGCAAAAGAGCAAGAGCGAGCACACCGATTGGTGAGTGAGTCTGGTTGGGGAGAAGTATTACCTAAGTACAGTTTGTGGGAGTTATCTTCTATTATTGCTTATTCCTCTGGAGCTGTAGGAGTGGATACCGGGCTGATGCATGTAGCGGCTGGTATTGGTATACCGACGGTTTCTATTTTTGGCAGTACCAGCGTTGTATTGACCGGGGCAATGGGGGAAAAGGTAACTAATTTACAATCAGATTACGAATGCTCTCCATGTCGGCTTAAATTGTGTCCAAAGGTGGATATCAATTGTACACCTCCATGTTATAGCTGTTTGCCAGCTCAAAATGTATGGGCGGCATTAATAGACGTTCAGGGTGCAATTTAAATATGTATCAGTTTGTTTGCGTTAAGTGGGGGGATAAATATCCTTCTGAATATGTAAATCGCCTTTATAAAATGATTACAAGGCACATTAATGGCGAATTTACTCTTTACTGTTTGACAGATAACTCTTCTGATCTGAACTCCGATATAAGGCCTTTACCTATTCTGGATGATTCCTTGTCAGGGTGGTGGCATAAACTTAGTCTTTTTCAGGAAAATTTTCATGGCTTAAAAGGAGATTTTCTCTATTTAGACCTTGATGTAGTTATTGTCGGTGGTTTGGATGAGTTCTTTTCTTATAAGCCAGGTTTCTTTCTGGCATCTAAAGATTTGCTGACAGGAGCTTTGAATAGCTCGGTGTTTCGCTTTCGTATTGGCAGCCAGCCACAAATATGGGAGTCTTTTCAGGAGAATGCTGGTTTCATATCTTCTCATTATAAAGGGGATCAGGATTGGATAACAGAGAAGGTTGACCAAGCAAGCTTATGGCCGGGAAAATGGGTGGTTTCCTTTAAGAAGCAATGTAATTCACGTGTCGAACATAGTTATGGAATTATTGGTAGATATCTGAGAGGTAAGGGCTTAATTAGGGTTGAGGGAGAGTCTACCATACCTGAGGGTGCAAGAATTGTACAGTTTCACGGCAAACCTGATCCTGAAGATGTAATGGATGGACCGTACGGTATATATAAGAGAGCTAGCTGGATTAAAAAATATTGGTTTTAATTTTTTAGTGAGTATTGGTATTGGCCATAAAGCACTTGTTTTTTGTTGAAACAGAACTACAAGCATTATCAGCAATAGCCATTGTTAGAACAGAGTTTTTATCTGAGCCTCTGTTTCTAGTCACCTCCAAGTCAATTCTGAAATATCTGACGGAAAAAGGGTATAGTGTTGAATATGTTGGCAATAGACCCAGAGGCTGGTTTGGTCGTTTCATAGGGATGTTGGAATTAACTGATCAGGTTTGCCGATATGGATATATGGGTTCTTTGACATTGTATGTGGCTAGATTGGATACATTTCTATGCAATGTTTTGGTTGGGTCTTGCTTGAAGCGACTTGGTATAAATAATGTGGATATCTGTCTATTACCTGATGGATCTTTGAATCTAATTAAAGAAGACGCTTCAGAACGTTGGAATAATGAATCCAGAAACTGGCTTAAAAAAATCGCTTATGGATTTTTTGGCCGTTTAGCCCTTGCTGAAATTTATGGAGAACGTATTGGGGCTGATATGGATGTTGTGAAAAGAATCTACTGTTTTAATGGCCTGGGTGAGCATTATCCTGAAAATAAAAAAATTCAGATTCCCTCTTTTAATGATATCGGCGACTCGACAATTCCAAATACTGCAATTGTTGTTGGGCAGCCACTTTCTCGTGCAGGGGCAATGCAAGACGAAATTATTTTAAACATAACGCAAGCAATAAAAAACTATCTGGATTCTGTAGGTGTAGATAAGGTCTTATTTGCTCCTCACCCTCGCTCAGATAAAAATGAGTTAATGGATGAGGCATATGGCATTCTAGAACATGATTCATTATGTCTGGAGGAATACCTTCAGGATAATCCTGCTGCATATATCGTCTCATGTAGTAGCACCGTCTTGTTCAATGCCAAGTTGATGTACGGCAATTCTATTGAAAGTGTTGCTGTTGGCATTGAGCACCTTCAAGCTGTGCCTGAAAGCCTGAAGGGAATGATGGAGTCTTATAGCAATATTGGTGTTAGGCTCTTGCCAGTGCCTCCATTGGATTAATGGACTGACAAATCAAAAAATAACTTTTGCTTACTGGTTGACCAGAAACTGTTCTGGCTGATCACAGAAAGAAACTTCTTGGCACTGTCCCCTTCTCCAAAGTCTACTGAGGGCGTAAAACGACGTCCTCGAATAGACTGAATTTGTCTGAGAATTTGTTCTGTGTTTTCAGCTACATTGATAACTGATTCAGCAAATGCCCGATTATTTTGGCGCGAACCAATATTAATAGTCGGTATACCATAGACTGGAGCTTCTCGAATTCCTGCACTGGAATTTCCAATAATAAACTGACAATGCTTCAGCAAGGTCAGAAAGTATTCAAAACGGATACTGGGAAAGACTTTGATATTTTTCTGACCGATTAACTTATCGTTATAAACTTTTAAGATACTGTCCGAACCATGGTCATTGTTGGGCAGGATGGCAATATAATTAAGTTTGGAGTCGATAATTGCATTGGTTATTTGATGTACCTGATGTTCGATATCATCCACTTCGGTCGTTACCGGATGATGTAGCAGAATCGCGTAGTCATTAAATTCAAGCTCGTAATGCTCCTTGGTTTCAGCAAGTGAAGGCAGGTCCTTGCTAACCATAACATCCATATCGGGTGAGCCAATGATATGGATATGATCTGGATTTTCGCCCAACTGCAACAGACGGTTATAAGCTGACTGATTACAAACCAGATGTTGATGTGCGAGCTTCGAGACTGAATGACGAATCAATTCATCGATTGTCCCGGAAACCTCACCACCCTCAATATGACCAACCAGAATATTATTCATGGAGCCCACGATAGCACCTGCTAGGGCTTCGACCCGGTCTCCGTGTACCACTAACAGCTCAGGCTGCAGCTCCTTGCAATAATCGCTTAAACCAGTGACCGTTTTGGCGAGAACAATGTCCATGCTGTCCCCGTGATTCTGGTTGATATACGTGTAAATATCTTTGAACCCGGATTTTTTAACCTCGTTGACTGTCATGCCAAAGCGGCGTTGCATATGCATTCCGGTAGCAAAAATATTCAACTCAAATTCAGGCGAACTGTCGACAGCCTGCATGAGTGCTTTTAACTTGCCGTAATCTGCCCGGGTTCCAGTGAGAAACAGAATTTTTTTAACTGACATACTCTGTCTTAATCTGAGTGTCATTGGGAATATCCGTGGTTGCCTCTTTACCTAGAAGTTCTTCAAAAGACTCTGCCAGGAAGTCTCCGGTACCTGGACGTTTTACCCACAGGTTGTCTCGGCTGAATACTTCGCCTTTGGCAATATCTTTAATAGTTACGACACTGGCGTAGGCGAAATCACTGGTGACGACTTCTTCATCAATTAAGGATTTGTTGCCACCTCGCATACTGGCCATGCGTGCTGATTGCTCGATCAGTTCGCGGCATTCCTGAATGTCCATGGAACATGAAATATCTGGCCCTGGTCGTGACTTGGTGTCTGTAAAGTGACGTTCCAATACACAAGCACCGATAGCGACAGAGCCCAGACAGGCGAGGTTATCAATACTGTGGTCGGACAGGCCGACAACGGCGTCGGGGAAATGCTGTTCCAGCTCTGTAACTCCTCCCAATCGAATCAGGTGATCAGGGGTTGGATACACATTAGTACAGTGCAACAGGGCATAGGGAACCTTGTGTTTTCTGATGATATCGACGGCTTTTGATACCGATTCGATGCTGTTCATGCCTGTGCTCAGAATGATGGGCTTTCCATATGAAGCAACCAGGTCAATCAAAGGGTAATTATTGCACTCCCCCGATCCAATCTTATAAGCCTCGATATTCATGCGATTCAGCCTTTCTGCTGCTGCTCTTGAGAAAGGCGTACTGATGAATATGGCTCCCTTGCTTTCCACGTATTCTTTAAGCTTGATTTCATCTTCTTCGTTCAGTGCACAACGCTCCATAATCTCATAGATGGAGACATCTGCATTACCTGGTACAACGGCTTTGGCGTGATTGGACATTTCGTCTTCGACAACGTGCGTCTGGTGTTTGATGATCTCTGCGCCTGCTTCAATGGCCGCGTCTACCATTTCAAAAGCGGTATTCAGCGAGCCTTCATGGTTGATACCAATTTCCGCAATCACCAGAGGCGGGTGGTTATATCCGATTAGACGATTTTGAATGGAAAATTCAGGCTTCATTGAGCGTATTCCTTAAAATGGATTCGGCGAGGTCAAAATCATATTGATCGTCAATATCAATAGAAAGCTTGGACGACATAATATAAGGTCGGATTTGGCTTCTGGGTATCATGTTTTCGCGTTTGAACGATGACATTCGAAACAGGTAAATGGCGCCATTGGGCTGGTAGGCTGCTGGTAAGGATTGCCGAGCCTGAAAGGGAGCTGAAGGACTGTATAAGCCAGACAGGTAATCGTCTTCACCAACGACAAAAGCCTTGATAGGAGTGTGCTTGGGCTCATAAACCGCAATCACAGATTGCTGTTCGTTTGCCAAAAAAAGCTCAATGGCTTCTGATAAATGCTGTGATGTACGCAGTGGTGATGTTGGCTGCAACAAGGCAATAACAGGATCGCTCGACGTTGCCTTTATCTCAGATAAGGCATGGCTGATTGCATCATCACTGGTGCTGGTATCGCTGGCAAGATGAGCCGGACGCTTGATAATACTGGCATTGTATTGTTCGGATACGGCAGCAATCTGTTCGCTGTCCGTAGTCACAATGGTTTGTGATACCAAGGTACACTCTGTTGATGCTCGAATTGTCCAGCTAATCAATGGATGGCCACACATAGTGAGGATATTCTTGTTTTTTAGCCCCTTTGATCCCCCGCGAGCGGTAATGAGAGTAATGACGTCCTGGGAATGATCCGAAATCGTCAAAGGTTTTCTCCAGTGTGAAAGATTGAAATCAGGCACCCTGCCGCTTTACCCCAATATTATAAAACAGGCTGCTTAGGGGAGTGACTTTTGTTCCATCCGGGATAATGGAATTAACCACCAGTTCCCGGCGCAGCCATTTGGCAATCAACAGCGTTGATGAAACATCTCCCCAGATTTCACAGCTTTCTTGCAAGTGAGGCAATAGCGCTTCAAAACTTATGCTGGCCGGAAGCAGGGTAACTCCGGCTTCAGACAAGCCAAGGGCATCGGGTGAGCTGTTACGAGGATGGTATTTGGCAGCAACCAGTTTGCCAGAAGTCGTTAGCTGCTCAATGACTTCCAGTACTCGTTTTTTATAGCCAGGATCTTTCTCAAACAGAGACTCATGTGGCAGCGTAAAAAGCGCATCCAGATGGGTGAGGTTTGAGTGGTCAAATCCATAGTGGTCCATTTGGAGGCGAGACAGCTCCTGAATGGCGGGGCTACTGAAACCGGCAGCATTCAGGGGCATGCTCTTTTTATGCTTTAGTAGTGGATGAATATGATCTGGAAAGGCGGCGTGTACGGTGTTTATCCACTCCGAGCCACCAATCGTTGGCGGGTTTTTCCACCAGAAGCCATAACTGAACTTTTTGGCCAGATTATCAATTAGTGCATCGCCAACGGCGGAAGAGGCTTCTCGTCCAAGATAGGTATAAGTGCCTTCGTCCATATAATGCCCGATCGGCTGACATCCGATGGATGTTGCGATGTGCATGCTGAACTGGAATTCAATCCGGCGATCATTGCCAACGAAAATATTCTCTGGACGAAGATCCCGAATAACGCTTTCCAGTTGATTAAACAGATGTTTACGCTGCTTGAGCTTGTTGACCAGCCCTTTGAAACGTCCATGGAACAATTGCACGGACTTAAATGGTGACTGTTGCCATTGCTGCACAATATCAAACAAGGGGAATTCAACGTCTTCCGGCTGGTCGATAAAGACCAGATGTGCCTGCTCATCCGGGCGTTCTGCTGCAATCACGGACGCTGCGTACAAATGCAGAATAGTGGAAGCAAAATACACTGAATTGGACATGGATAGTACCGACAGGCAAAGAAAAAGGAGTTTACCTGCTGCCTGTGGGGATACCAAATGGAAGTGCTCCGGGCATAAAAAAAGCGGCCAATGGCCGCTTTTGAACTTCAGATACCGGGATCGGTATTTTAGGGCTTATAACCCTCCGGCTGCTCTAGCCTAGTATTTATAAGCCTCGGGCTTATAGGGGCCATCCACATCCACATTGATGTAGTCAGCCTGGCTGGTAGTCAGTTTGGTGATCACGCCACCAAAGCCTTCGACCATGTCTTTGGCCACTTCTTCGTCCAGTTTCTTCGGCAGGACTTTCACGTAGATGCTTTCTTTCTTTTCCGCTTCCATCAGATCGGCGAATTTGCGCTCATACAGATAGATCTGTGCCAGCACCTGGTTGGCGAAGGAGCCATCCATAATGCGGGATGGGTGGCCAGTGGCGTTGCCAAGGTTCACCAGGCGGCCTTCAGACAGCAAGATCAGATGGTCGTCGGAGGTTTCGTCACGGTAAACCTTGTGTACCTGTGGTTTGACTTCGTCCCACTTCCAGTTGTCACGCATGTAGGCGGTATCGATTTCGTTATCGAAGTGACCAATGTTGCACACCACGGCACCGCTCTTCAGCGTTTGCAGCATGTTCTTGTCACAGACGTTAACGTTACCGGTGGTGGTCACGATCAGGTCTGTTTTGCCTAGCAAGGCGGTGTCGATGCAGTCCAGTTCTCCGGTGTTGATGCCGTCGATGTACGGAGAAACCACTTCGAAGCCGTCCATGCAAGCCTGCATGGCGCAGATTGGGTCGATTTCGGTCACCTTGACGATCATGCCTTCCTGACGCAGAGACGCCGCAGAGCCTTTGCCCACGTCACCGTAGCCGACGACCAACGCTTTTTTACCGCTCAGCAGGTGATCGGTGCCGCGCTTGATGGCATCGTTCAAGGAGTGGCGACAGCCGTATTTGTTGTCGTTCTTGGACTTGGTCACGGCATCGTTGACGTTGATGGCGGGAACCTTCAGTTCGTCTTTTTCCAGCATTTCCAGCAGACGATGAACACCGGTCGTGGTCTCTTCTGAGATGCCGTGAATAGCGTTCAGCAGTTCCGGGAAGTCCTTGTGAACCATCTCGGTCAGGTCGCCACCGTCGTCCAGAATCATGTTGGCATCCCAGACTTCATTGCCGTCTTTCTCGGACAATATGGTCTGCTTGATGCACCACAGGAATTCTTCCTCGGTTTCACCTTTCCAGGCAAAAACCGGGATGCCTGCCGCCGCGATGGCTGCCGCAGCATGATCCTGAGTGGAGAAAATATTGCATGAAGACCAGCGCACGTCGGCTCCCAGATCGACCAGTGTTTCGATCAGAACCGCTGTCTGAATGGTCATGTGAATACAGCCCATGATCTTGGCACCGGCCAACGGCTGAGATTCCTTGTACTTGCGACGCAGCGCCATCAGGGCTGGCATTTCGCCTTCTGCGATTTGAATCTCTTTGCGGCCCCAGGCGGCGTCCTTGGCGAACTGTTCGGCGTCTTGAGCAGCAACTTTGTAATCTGTAAACGACATCGTTTAACCCTTGCAAATGAATGCGTTAGATAAATTCTTGGTTTAAAGGCCAGCGGCTGCTTTCAGTGCAGCAGCCTTGTCGGTTTTTTCCCAGGTGAAGTTGTCTTCTTCACGACCGAAGTGACCGTAGGCAGCGGTGGCGCGGTAGATCGGGCGACGCAGATCCAGCATGTCGATGATGCCTTGTGGACGCAGGTCGAAGTGCTCACGCACCAGTTCGGCAATGGTGTCTTCAGCTATGGTGTTGGTGCCGAAGGTGTTGATGGCGATGGAGGTAGGCTCAGCGACGCCAATGGCATAGGACACCTGAATCTCACAACGTTCGGCCAGACCGGCAGCAACGATGTTCTTGGCGACGTAACGACCCGCGTAAGCAGCGGAGCGGTCAACCTTGGATGGGTCTTTACCGGAGAACGCACCACCACCGTGACGTGCAGCGCCACCGTAGGTATCAACGATGATCTTGCGGCCCGTCAGACCACAGTCACCGACCGGACCACCAATCACGAAGTTGCCGGTTGGGTTCAGGTGATACAGGGTATCGGCGTGCAGCCATTCGGCGGGCAGAACCGGCTTGACGATTTCTTCCATCACCGCTTCGCGCAAGTCTGGCAGAGAAATGCCTTCGTCGTGCTGGGTTGACAGAACCACAGCATCGACTGCTACAGGTGCGCCATTTTCGTAGCGCAGGGTGACCTGGGATTTGGCATCCGGGCGCAACCAGCCCAGTTTGCCGCTTTTACGCAGTTCGGCCTGCTTCTCAACCAGACGGTGAGAGTAGTAGATCGGAGCGGGCATCAGTACCGGGGTTTCGCGGGAGGCGTAACCGAACATCAGGCCCTGGTCACCAGCGCCGAGATCCTTGTTGTCACCTTCGTCAACGCCCATGGCGATGTCGGCAGACTGCTTGCCAATGGCATTGATTACTGCACAGGAGGCGCCATCAAAGCCAACGTCGGAGCTGTTGTAGCCGATGTCCAGAATCACCTCACGGATCAGATCTTCCAGATCCACGTAAGTGCTGGTACGGACTTCACCGGCAACAATGGCCATGCCGGTTTTTACCATGGTTTCGACCGCCACACGGGCGTGTGGATCGTCTTTCAGAATGGCGTCCAGAACCGCGTCGGAAATCTGGTCAGCCATTTTGTCCGGGTGGCCTTCAGATACCGACTCGGATGTAAATACGGAATATTCGCTCATTCTTGTTACCCTCAAATAGAACAGCTTGGTATTGCTGTTGGGTGTGATGTTCGTGTTCTAACTCAGTCAGTATTCAGAGCACCTTCAGGTGCGATAAAACAAACGAAACTGAATCTGGAATCCGTTGCGCAGCCCCAGGAACTGGCTTGGGCCCGGAGTTAATTCGGCCTCTTCAGCCCAATGGGTCAGGTCTTCCGGTTCAAAGCCCAGCCACAAGTCGCCACAACTGTCCTTGGCCCAGTGCTGATCATGTCGGCACAGGTCGGTGACCAGAAAAGTGCCGCCGGGAGTCAGCAGCTTGGCTACCTCGCGAAAGATCGTCTGCGGTGCCGGAACGTGGTGCAGCACCATGTTGGCGACGGCCAGTTGATAGCGAGTTTCAGCGTTCTGTAGCAGAGAACCTGTGTCGCCCAGCCAGGTTCGGATGTTGCTCAGCTGTTCGTTTTCTATCCGGGCTTTCACCTTGTCGAGCATGGCGGAGGAAATATCCAGCGCCATGACGTGTTCGAAACGCTGCGACAAGGCTGGCAGCAATGCGCCGTCTCCGGGGCCGATTTCCAGCGCTTGCTGTGTGTTACCGCTGTAGTCCTGCAGCACCGCCTGCAGTGTCGCGCCGTACTGATCGAATGACGCAATCAGATCCTGCTGTTCCTGAAACGCATCGGCGTTATGGGCAAAGAACTCAGCACAGGTCTTGGCGCGCTCCGCCAGCAGCTGATCCAGCCCCGCTGGCAAGCTGTTGTCCGACATCTGATCCGCTGCTCGCATGGTGGTTCTCAACCAGCGGCTCCAGGGATCGTTACCAACCAACAGTGGACGGCGGTAATAAATGCTGTTGCCTTCACGTTGGGTTGTTACCAACCCAGCCTTGGCCAGGGATTTCAGATGGTGACTTAAACTGGATTGCTTGACGTCAAGCAGTTCACAGAGTTCCAGCACCGCAAACGAACCCTGTCCCAACAGCTGAAAAATGCGCATCCGCAACGGATCGCCAATGGCGCGGCAAGCACGTACCAGTTGTTCAGTGTGGAGCGGAGGGATTAAGGCATCGATATCAGACATGGCGGCATGTTAGCGCCATGATGTTGCTATATCAATAATTTTCGATATAGGTTTTGTATGAAGATGTAACCGGGCTATACAAGCTTTCAGCCCGGCAGGGATGACGATCAGATGGTGACAATGAAAATGGTGGTGTTATCGGACACTTTCTCCTGCTGAATACCGAGGTTGTCATGACCAAAGAACCTGGCAGCCCCCTCAATCAGCCCCACAGCCAAAGGCTCCAGATGGCGTTCGGAAGTGTATTCGAGCCGCAGCACGTTTTCGGTTTGATCCAGCACCCGGAAACTTGGCAGGCTGGCCTCGTTGTACAACTTCAATACTTGCTGGTGAATGTCGTTATCGAGGCTGACCAGCACTGAGAACAGTGACTGTTTGCCATCAATAAGGTGAGCGTGGGTTTCGGTAAAACCTTCAAAAAGATAGGTACCGAACGCCCGTATCAACTCTTCTGGTGGGATGTTCGTTTTCTGGGAGAGTAGCGTCACCATGGTGACGATCTCATCGAAATCGTAGTAGCCAACGGCGGTATAGGCACCTCCATGAGGAAAATTTGCCTCGGTAATGATTTCATCCGCCATTTCCGGTGAAAACTTTTCTTCCACCATTTCCACCAGTGTTGTAAAAATCAGCCCCAACATAGGTCATCCTCGCTGTCTGGTTGAGTGCATTCGGCATTGTGTCTTGTCCTGTCCAATATAGGAGCTGCCAGAACAAGACGCCACAGTCACACTGTCGAAACCGGGACTGAAACAGGGGCTGAGTGGATGACTGGCCCACCCGGCAGCATGTTCGGCCTGATGCCCGCAGAGAAGGAATCCCGATATGAACAATAACAATCTCAGACAGCCCGTATTAGTCGGTGATATTGGTGGAACCAATGCGCGCTTTGGACTGTTTGATGCACGTTCTCTAACCCTCGAAGTCTCCTCCGTGTCGACCTTGCCGGTTGCCGGATACCGTGGTTTGGCCGAGGCCATCCATTGCTATCTGGATCGTATGGGGCTGGCGTCTGATCGTATTCCTGCGTCGCTTGCCATTGCCGGGCCAGCCGAAGGTCAGCAACTGACACTGGTGAACGGCGGCTGGACCTTTGATCGGGATGAACTGCTTGATCAAGCCGGTCTATCCAGCGCGCTGTATATGAACGATTTTCGTGCGCAGTCGCTGGCGATGGGCTTTCTGGCCGATCAGGGTTTTGTTGCTGAATCCCTGGTGGAAGTTAAATCAGGCACCCGTCTGGCGGACAGAAATCATCTGGTGATGGGCCCAGGCACCGGGTTGGGCGTTGCCGGGTTGATCAAGCACGCAGGCGAGTGGCTGGCACTGCCGGGCGAAGGCGGCCATGTATCCTTCGGGCCAACAGACGAGGTCGATGAAGCTATCCTACGCTGGTTCCGCAAGCGTTTTCCCCGGGTTTCGATTGAGCGCATCCTTTCTGGTTCAGGACTGGAAATGTTGTATCAGGCCATGGGGGAGTACGAAGGCCTGGAGGCTGAAGCTCTGTCAGCAGCAGCGATCAGTTGCGAGGCATTGACCGATCCGGATTCTCTGGCGCATCGCACCTGGCAACGGTTCATCTACATCATTGGCAGTGTGGCCGGAGATCAGGTACTCACGCTGGGAGCGAGAGGCGGTGTGTTTTTGTGTGGCGGTATTTTGCCGCGCATGAAAAGCCAGCTGCAGGAAGGTGAATTCGAGCGGGGATTTCTGAATAAGGGGCGTTATCGGGAATATCTGGAAGCTGTCCCGGTTCACCTGTGTGTGGCAAGTGAGCCGGGATTGCTGGGCGCGGCATTGGCCTGGCAGCAAGAGCAGCAGGCCAAAACGCTGATCAGCTGACGCGAACCACCTTCATGGTGTTGGTGCCGCCTTCAGCATTGAGGTAGTCGCCTCGGGTGATGATCACGATGTCACCTTCAGCCAGTACGCCACGGCCTTTCAGGATTCGGATTGCCGCAGGTGTGATGGACTCCGGTGGCATCTGATCGGCATAGAAAGGTACCGTATCGACACCACGATACAGAGCAACACGATTCTGGGTATCTTCGCGGCGGCAGTAGGCGTAAATCGGTACGTCCGTACGCAGACGGGACATCAGGCGCGGAGTAGAGCCGGATTCGGTCAGGGCAATGATGGCCTTGACGCCTTGCAGGTGGTTGGCTGCGTACATGGCCGACAGTGCGATGGTTTCATCCAGATAGGTGAAGTCTTCGTACAGGCGGTGCTTGGAGCGTTTGGCCAGAGGCTGGCGCTCGGCGCCTTCGATAATACGGGTCATGGCCGCAACGGCCTCGACCGGAAAATCCCCGGCAGCGGTCTCGGCCGACAGCATCACTGCGTCGGTGTAATCCAGTACCGCGTTGGCGACGTCGGATACTTCCGCGCGGGTTGGCATTGGGCTGTCGATCATGGATTCCATCATCTGCGTTGCAGTGATCACCGGCTTGTTGAGTTTGCGAGAACGGCTGATGATGTTCTTCTGTACGCCCACCAGCTCAGCATCACCAATTTCGACCGCCAGATCACCCCGGGCAACCATGACCGCATCGGACGCACTGATGATGCCATCCAGAGTGTCGTCGTTGGCGACGCACTCGGCTCGTTCAATTTTGGCTACCAGGTGGGCGTGACCGCCAGCCTGTTGCAACAGTGAGCGCGCTTCTTCCATATCCGCACCGTCACGTGGGAAGGACACCGCCAGGTAATCCACTGCCAGCTCCGACGCCAGTTTGATGTCTTCCTTGTCCTTGTCAGTCAGTGCCTTGGCTGACAGACCGCCACCCAAACGGTTGATGCCCTTGTTATTGGACAGCCAGCCGCCAATACGAACCACCGTGTTGAGTTTTTCAGGGAAGGTTTCAGTCACTTCCAGTTCGATGCGGCCATCATCCAGCAACAGGATGTCACCAATGGAGGCATCTTCGATCAGCGCCTTGTAGTCAATGCCGACCTGATATTGATCACCGGCATCGGTGTCCAGTGTGGCATCCAGGGTGAACGCCTGACCAACCGTCAGTTGCACCTTTTGTTCAGCGAACCGGGAAATGCGAATCTTTGGACCTTGCAGGTCGCCCAGTACCGCTACGTAGCGATTGAGCTTCTTGGCCGCACGACGCACCATTTCGGCACGGTCGCGGTGATCATCAGCGTTACCGTGAGAGAAGTTCAGGCGAAAGACGTTGGCACCAGCTTCGATCAGTTGTTCGATAATGGCGTCCGTGCTGGTAGCTGGGCCAAGAGTGGCCACAATTTTGGTGCGCTTGGGCATGAGTCTCTCCTCGGTAATGAATCAAACACCTTGACAGATATAACAGCGAGCTGTGACAAAGCAGTGGCAATGCTGCGTTAGTCGTAGGATACAGGCTATCAGTTTCGGGCCATGAGTGCCTGAAACCCATTGTTTACAGGTGTTGTGCCATGTGCTCCTCAATAGCGCGCCCGCTACCGGTAAACGAACTGCTTTGGTGCGGCCTTGCCGGCGGTGCGCCATCTCGTAGAGCAACGAAAATCTCACTTTAATTGGTATCTACCACTTTCTATCTCCAGCGATTTTTGCGACTACCTCTTTTGGGATAAGCAAAGCTGCCAAAGTCGCTTGTCCTGCCTGTAAATGAAACCGGGCCCAGGCTTGGCATTCCCTGTGCAATATTCCTGATGTGAATATTTTTGTCGGGGTGGTGGTCGTCAAATGACAGATCTCCGCCCTGATGTACGACTTCATAATCAAGAACCGAAAGGGGATAACTCATGACTCCAGCAGAAATGGAAGCCTTGAAAGCGGCTTTCGAAATGCATCAGGCAATGAATGTGGAGGTGTTCTATTGGTGGTGTACCGCCATTATGTTCATGATCCACGCAGGCTTCCTGGCCTACGAGATTGGCGCTTCCAGGGTTAAGAACGCTCTGGCTTCCGGGATGAAAAACATTCTGACCCTTTCCGTGGTCATTCCGACTTTCTACTTCTTCGGCTGGTGGATTTACAACGCTTTCCCTGGCGGCCTGGTACCGGCCGACGCGGCCTTCGCATTGCCATGGTCAACCAGCATGGGCCCTGACGTTCAGGACATGGGCACAGGTATTTTCTGGGCTGCTTTCGCACTGTTTGGTGCTACGACTGGTTCCATCATGTCCGGTGCGGTGATTGAACGTATTCGTCTGAGTGCGTACCTGATCCTGACTGTGCTGGTCGGTTCTGTCGTATGGATTTTGGCCGGTGCCTGGGGCTGGCACCCGGACGGCTGGTTGCTGCTGGATCTGGGCTATCACGATGTTGGCGCATCCGGTGTGGTACACGCGGTGGCCGGTTTCTTCTCGCTGGGTGTGTTGATGAATCTTGGGCCTCGTATCGGCAAGTTCGTCGATGGCAAGGCCATGGCGATCGTACCTCACAACCTGCCCATGGCACTGATTGGTCTGATGCTGATCATTGTGGGTTTCTTCGGCTTCCTGGGCGGCTGCATCATCTTTAACGGCGGTGAAACCGGCTGGACAACTATTTATGGCAATCCGACCAACCTGTCAGCGTTTGCCTTTAACACTCTCATGGGCTTCGCGGGCGGTGTGATTGGTGCCTACCTGACTTCCCGTGAGCCGTTCATGACCATGTCGGGTGGTCTGGCTGGCATCATTACCGTGGCGGCCGGTCTGGATCTGTACTACCCGGGTTTGACCTTTGTTCTGGCCATCTGTGGCGGTCTGACCATGCCTCTGGTTGGCAAAATGGTTGAGAAAGCCGGTATCGATGACGCAGTTGGTGCGGTTGCCGTACACGGCTGGTGTGGCTTCCTGGGTGTGGTACTGGTGGGTGTATTTGCTTCCGGTTACCCGAACACGCCCGAAGGCGCGCCTGAAATCACCTTTATGGGTCAGTTCATCGGTGCGGTTGTGATGGCTATCACTGGCTTTATTCCTGGCTATGGCGTCTCGCTGCTGCTGAGCAAAATGAACATGCTGCGCGTACCACCAAAAGTGGAAGAAGCGGGTCTGGATCTGGTGGAAATTCCTGCTCTGCCTTACCCGGAGCGCGTTCCAGCTCGTGACATCGTTGAAGGCACTCAGCCAGCTGATGAAGCCAGCTTGCCTGCCAATGGCGCATTGAGCAGCTGATTGCATCACTCGTTCACAGGAGGTTCTCACGCTGTGATTGCCTCCTGACGGATTACCAACAGACTTTGAGGATTACCCTATGAACTCTTCACCAATCACCAGCTGGGAAGGCGCCGCCGCTTATTTCACCTTTGCTGACAGCCCAGCCATGATCGCCATATTGTGCGGTCTTGCCGTGGCCGGTTTCATCGGTTTCATGGCGACCATCATCAAGCACGAAAAAGACGCCTTTGATAAACACGAAGACTAAAGTTCCCGCAAGACCCTTGCCGATCCAACTGGATCGGCTTTTTTGTTTTCTGACTCAGATTCGGAGCCCCAAAACAGATGACGTATCAGATTCAATTAGGTCAGCAGCGTTGGCAGTTTGACGATCTGAAGACGCTGATGGCGAAGGCAACGCCGTTGCGATCCGGTGATTGTCTGGCCGGAGTGGCCGCCAGGGACGAGCAAGAGCGAGTGGCGGCCCAGCTGGCGCTGGCTGATGTGCCGTTAAAGACGTTTCTGTCCGAAGTCCTGATTCCCTACGAAACGGACGAAGTCACACGGCTGATCATTGATGGCCACGACGCAGCGGCTTTTGCCTCTATTGCTCATCTGACGGTCGGAGATTTCCGCAACTGGTTGCTGAGCGAGCAAGCCGACAGCGTCACCCTGAGTGCCATTGCGCCAGGCATCACGCCCGAGATGGCCGCTGCCGTCAGCAAGATCATGCGACTACAGGATCTGGTGCTGGTGGCTTCCAAATGCCAGGTCACCACGGCATTCCGTAACACCATTGGTTTACCGGGACGGATGGCGACCCGATTGCAGCCCAATCACCCAACCGATGATCCTGCGGGCGTTGCAGCGTCTGTGCTGGACGGTTTGCTCTACGGCAATGGCGATGCCGTGATCGGCATTAACCCGGCCAGTGATAACGTCGAAGCGGTTACCACCTTGATGACGATGCTGGACGACGTGATCCAGCATTACGAGATTCCAACCCAGAGTTGCGTCTTGACTCACGTCACCACGCACATTGAAGCGATCAATCGGGGCGCACCGGTTGACCTGATTTTCCAGTCCATTGCCGGAACCGAAAAAGCCAACGACAGCTTTGGTATCAATTTGGCTATCCTGAAAGAAGCCTACGAAGCCGGACAGTCGTTAGGGCGCGGCACCGTTGGCAATAACGCGATGTATTTTGAAACCGGGCAGGGCAGTGCGCTGTCCGCCAACGCCAATTTCGGTGTGGATCAGCAAACCTGTGAAGTGCGTGCCTACGCCGTGGCGCGTGCGTTCAAGCCGTTACTGGTCAACACCGTGGTGGGCTTTATCGGCCCTGAGTATCTCTATAACGGCAAGCAGATCATACGGGCCGGTCTGGAAGACCACTTCTGTGGCAAGTTGATGGGGCTGCCGATGGGCTGCGATATTTGCTACACCAACCATGCCGAGGCTGACCAGGATGATATGGACAACTTGTTGACCCTGTTCGCAGCCGCCGGCGGTACCTTCATCATGGGGATTCCCGGTTCCGACGACATCATGCTCAACTATCAGACCACCTCATTCCATGATGCCTTGTACGCCCGCAAGTTACTGAATCTGAAACCCGCGCCCGAATTTGAGCAATGGTTGCAAACCATTGGTATTTTTGATCAACAGAATCGTCTGGCTTACGGCAATCAGTCGTTGCCGAAACCCTTCGAACACGTGGTAGGAGGTAACGCTGGATGAGTCAGTCAGCCGATATTCTGGTTCATAACCCGTGGCAAAAGCTGCGTAATTTCACCGATGCCCGCATTGGCCTGGGCCGTGCTGGCGTGAGTCTGCCAACCCAGGCCCACCTGGAATTTCAATTGGCACATGCCCGTGCGCGAGATGCGGTGCATCTGCCACTGGATTTCCTGCAGCTCCAGACGGATATTGAACAGGTGTACAGTGGTGATGTCCTCAAGCTGAACAGCAAGGCGTCCCATCGCTCTGAATACCTGCAACGCCCGGATTTTGGCCGCGAGTTGTCAGATTCCAGTGCCGATTTACTGAAAGATTTGCCTGCCCAAAAGAAAAGTATCGTGGTGGTCGTGGCTGATGGCCTGTCATCACTGGCAGTACAGAAGCACGCCGCGCCGATGATGGCATCGCTCAAATCGGCACTGGAAGGCACCCGGCTGAGTATCGACAGCGTCTGTCTGGTCGAGCAGGGACGGGTCGCGATTGGCGATCCTATTGGTGAGCTGATGCAGGCGCGGATGCTGGTGATGCTGATTGGTGAACGGCCTGGGCTGAGTTCACCGGATTCCCTTGGGGTGTACTACACCTTTGAACCCCAGGGTGGCAAGCACGATGCCCTGCGCAATTGTATCTCTAACGTGCGCAAGGAAGGACTGAGTTACGAAGAAGCCACGCACAAATTAATGTACTTGCTGCTGGAGTCGGATCGACGCCAGTTGTCTGGTGTTGAGTTAAAGGACGAATCCGACAACGGTTCCAGTCAGCTGGACAATTCATCGAGTAGCAACCTGCTTATTGGCACACACAGTGCTGATAAAAGTTAACCTGTAATTTTCGGAGCAACTTCTTATGTCAAAACTGCAACTGGTTCTGAAACGCACCCTGTTTTATCCGGCCTTCCTGTTTTTTTCCAGTGGCTTCTTCCTGCTGGAATGGCGTGGCTTACTACCGATTGGTGTAGCGGCGGCTCTGGCGCTGGCCATTCACATCGGTGTAAACGGTTACGACGTATGGAAGGAAAAACGCAGTCTTGGTTGAGCAGTGCTCAATCACGTTGTTAATGGGTTGATCAAAAAGGCCAAAATACTTGCCTTCGCTCAAACAGTCTGATTTCGTCGGTGCAATACTTGTGATGTAGTTCGCAAATTCGATGCATTTGAATTCTGGCTGACGAAGGGTGTTGGTAATGCACATTCGCAAGAAACTGCTATCCGGTTTGGTACTGCTGTTTGCACTGGTTGCGGGCAGCATTGTGCTCACCGTGCACTATATGGTGCTGCCAGGTATCGCCGAGGCCGAGCGGGAGGAGCTGGTTCGGGAAATTGATCGGGTCAAGCACGCCATTCGGGGTGAACTCAGCCGAATGAAGAGTTTTGCCATTGATTGGGGAGAGTGGGACGACACCTACGCGTATATTCAGTCACCGAACCCCGGGTATGAGGCATCCAATCTGCTGGGTTCGACGTTGGGCGATGTCGAGACGCACGCCATTATCCTGTTGAATAATCAGGGACGGGTCGTGAAAAGGCTTGAAAGCGCCGAGATTTTCGAGTTGGCCTTGATGGCAGGAAACCACTGGGATAACAGTCACCCGATTATCAAGCTGATGCAGGATTCTGGAACCGGCCTGCTGAAAACCGCTCAAGGGCCGCTACTGATTGCAGGCAACCCTATTCGCCGAAGTAATGGAGAGGGGCCAGATCGTGGTTACATTGTCTTCGGGCGTTTTCTGGATCAAGATCTTCGTGAGGCCTTTTCCAATGATCTGGTACTGCCACTGGCGCTGTCGGTCGTCCCCACCCCTGAACATGGGCTGGCGTCTCTGGTGGTGTTTAAAGACATCAATGCCAGCCAGATCACTGGCTATCTGGAGCTGGCCAATGACGGCGACAGCGTGCTTCAGCTGAGCGTCATGCACGATCGCCCTTTCTATACCAGCGCACTCAAGCTGGTGTCTGTATCCATGGTGTTGCTGTTGCTGGTGGGTACCCTGATGACTGGCATTGCTTATGTGCTGATTCGCCGTACCCTGGTTGACCCGATTCTGACTCTGAAGACCCAGACTGAGCTGTTCAAACGCTCCAAATCCAGTTTGGGTATTGAGGAAATCCGCCAGCACGACGAGCTTGGAGCCTTGTCTCGCAGCTTTGTCGATATGGTCAGAGAGTTGGAAGCTTCAAACAATGTGCTGGAGCAGGAGCGACAAAAATTCCTGGATGACAGTCTGACTGATCCGCTGACTCGCCTCGGTAATCGCCGCTTTCTGCAGCAGTACCTGAATGCACAGGCCAAGGCCGGACGTGGCGAGTGGCTGTTCGTGATGGTCGACCTGGATCACTTCAAGAAGGTAAATGATCGCTATGGCCACGATGTCGGTGATGAGGTGTTGGTAGAAGTGGCCAGCCTGCTGACTGACATCAACCGCCGCAATGACGTGGTGACCCGTTACGGTGGCGAGGAATTTGTTGTGATTTGCCGAGGTGTTGGCAAAGACACAGCGGCGTCCATTGTTGAACGAATTCGTGAAAACCTCGAAGGCCACGTTTTCTATTCCAGCCTGGATGAAGGGTTCAATCTCACCTGTTCCATCGGTTTCTTTGTACTGGATACCGATGGTGTCAGGGTTACCAGAGAGTGGTCGTCGATTCTGAAGGTGGCCGATCTGGCGATGTACGCCGCCAAAAACAGTGGTCGCAATACCTGGGTTGGCGTCACTCCGGCGGACAAGGAATGCTCAGGTCACTATCCAACGTCTCCTGAGCAGATCGAATCCTGTATCAACCAGAAGCATCTGCTGGTGCTGACGTTCCGACGTCAGCCCTTGCATTGGGGTAGACAGGAGACGAGTGCTTGTTCCTGAGCTTTTTCTGGTTCAGGGAAGTCCCAAACCACCAAAGACCTTGCGACGTCCTGTGACTGCCAGGATACTTCTGTGATTCTGTGGAAATATAAAATTAAAAAAATAGAATCAATAATCAGGAGAAAACCATGCTGACGGTTAATCATGAGGAAAAAATCGCCATTCTGACGTTCAAGCACGGCCCAGCCAGCGCACTGGATCTGGAGTTCTGTCAGGCGATCAACAAAGCCTTGTCGGAAATACGGGCGTCAGATGCCAGAGCGTTGGTGATTACCGGGTCTGGCAGTGTGTTCTCCGCTGGTGTGGATCTGAATCGCATGTTGCAGGGCCGGGCGGAATACATCAGTGAATTTCTGCCGGAATTTGGTCAGGTGCTCGAAACCCTGCTGTTCTTCCCCAAGCCTGTGGTCGCGGCGGTGAATGGCCATGCTATTGCTGGTGGTGGTCTGATGGCGTGCGCGGCAGACGCTCGTTTGATGGCCGCAGGGACGGGACGTATAGGTGTGCCTGAATTACGCGTGGGGGTGGCGTTTCCGCCACTGGCTATGGAGCTGATGCGCTCGCGTCTGAATCCGTTGGCTACGACCGATGTGCTGCTGAGCGGCAAGCTGTGTACGCCAGAAGATGCTGAGGCCTACGGTATGATTCACAAGGTCGTAAATAAGGACGAGCTGCTGTCCGTTGCGATTTCAAAGGCACAGAAACTGGCGGAAGTTCAGCCAGAACTGTATGCGTTGACCAAGGAGCAACTGAATCAGCCGATTCGTGAAGCCATTGATGCCGGTCAGGCGCGTTGGGGCGATCAGATCATGACGCAATGGCAATCCGATCAGGCGATGGAATCGCTGGCGGCTTACATCAAAATGATGTTTGGGAAAAAGTAGCCGTCGGGTTGTGAGGCCGAAATGGGATTTCGGCCTCGATCATCGTTTGCTCTTTCGGGCTACAAAATCAGAATCGGTACTGCAATCCGGCTCGCACCTGATGACGATCGTACTCGTAGGCACTTACCGCGGATTGAGCGGTGATGAAGTCGTATTCCGCCTTGACACTCAACCCCTTGATGGGCGAAATGCCGTGGCGATAGCCCAGCTGGAATTGATAGTTGTTTTCGGAAACCAGTTCTTCGTCGTCTGATTCACTGCCACTCTGACGATTCGGATAGTTATCCTGGCTGTACGCAATTTGGGTCTCCAGTTGCGCGTGTTTGCCGGGGCGAAAAGTGAGACCGGCAGCCAGTTTGGTGCGGTTGCGATCATAGTACCCTGTACCGCTGTCCTGACGCAGGTCGTACACACTGCTGGCTGACACCTGCCACTGGCTGGACAGCTTGTGCTTGTAGCGCAGTTTGAGCTGCCATGAGTTGTATGACAGATCAGTCTCTTCCAGTGATTCCCCTTCTCGGTTGCGTTCCCGGCGATCATCAAATTGTTGCAGGGTGTTTTTAATCGAGGTGGTGAGCGACGACTTTTTCTGGAATGAATAGCGCCAGCTCGCACCCACAGAGGCTTTCTGGTAGTCGAAGTTGCTCAGCTCCAGATGCGATAAATCCTCGTAATCACGTTGTTCCAGGTCGAAAGAGAAAGTCGTGCGATGGGTCTTGTTCCGGCGAATTTTCCAGTCCGAATTCAGCTCGGTGAACTGGTAATCGTACCGATCTGCGGTGCTCTGATCGTCGCTTTGTCCCACCTTGCCTGTTAACCGGCTGACATAGGTTTTGTCACGGACGCCGGTATTAAGCTCAAGCTTGAGATGAGATTTCTTGACGGGCCAGCCGAGGCTGGTGCGCATCCCTATACCTGCTTGAGCCTTGTAGTAGTCGGCGTTATCGGAGTCTTCGGCGTACTTGCGCCCACGGTAATCACCGTGGAGATAGAAGGTCTTGCCGAGGTTCAGCGTGCCTTTCAAGCGGCTTTCAAGGAACCCGGAGCCGTCAGGGTTGAATGTCTGATTCAGGCGCAATTTAGCACGCACCTTGTTCGTGGTGAGCAGCAAAACCCTATTAGCTGACAGCTTTGAACAATCCTTCTTCTGCATGGCGTTGATGACGAATAAATTGTGCAGCTACCAGCGCAGCTCCGACACCAAGTGATATCAAGGTTGAGATAGCCGCGCCCGTAATCCCGAGACGAGGAATCAGTATCAGGTTGCAGGTGATATCGATAGCAATGGCAACCAAACCGGCAACCACCACTTTGTTGCCCATGGATGTGTATTGCATCCAGGTGGAACAGAGCGCGATTGAAGCCCACAGCGATTGCGCCAGTATTAGCCACACCAGTGCACTTTCTGATGCCTGATAAGCGTGTCCAAACAGGGACAACAACCAGTTACCAGCGAGCCACAGACTCAGTGCCAGAATCCAGATGGTGATAATAATCAGGCGTTGTCCAGTCCAGAACAACGCTCGTGCAGACGTTTGCCCGGCCTGAATGGCGGTAGGAATCAGCGGTAGAAACAGGCCCACCAGGGTAACCTGAGTCACGGATATGATGTGCGCTGTCGTAGAAGCGGCTGCAAAGTGCCCGACAGCGTGTTCCGATGCCAGTATTTCCAGCATAAAAAGGTCGGCCTGATTAAGAGCGATGGTGACCATCATGGTCAGCATCATGGGTACTGACAGGCGGAGTGTTTCGCGGCGTTGAAACTGTTCAGGAAAACGTTCCAGCCTGAGAAGATCCAGACGCCTGACCTGATACCACTGCCAGCCAGAAATCAGAATCACAGCCAGTGCTCCGGATGCGATAACTTGCCAGATAGCCAGTTGGGTCACGGTTGCGGCCAGTGCCACCACCATAAGTGCCTTGAACAATGGCAGGGCAACCCGCCACGGCAGGTTTGACATGGCCTGGTGGCGGGCAGCCTGCAGGATTCGGCTGACAAGAGACCCCAGTGCTATGAGTGGAATCACCAGAGACATGAGTACCAGAGGATGATGGTTGTGCAGGTTGCTGGTACCCAGGTGAAGGTATCCGGCGAGAGCGGTTACTGCAAAAATAACCACAGACAAACCGCAGGCGAGCAGCAAATAGAAACGCAGATACTCCCACACCGGACGATTGTCTCCCTGAGCGAGCGGTGTTGCCAGAATTCGGGGAGCGACCCGGTCTCCTCCCAATAACACCATGACACTGGCCAGAGCGGCGAAGGCATAGGCAACTTTATAGTCGCCGTATTCATGTGGTGACAATGAATGGCTCAATGACAGGTTGAAGGCATAGTCAGCAGCGAAGCCTGCAACAACACTGACGAAAGTCAGCAAGGCTCCCTGTTTGAGATAGTTGTTACTTGAGGAATCTGGAGCGATTTGCGACATAAGAGTTGTCCATGAGTTATCTGATGTCGTTGTGGTCAACGCCTATTCTGACGTTATGGATTTAACCGTCGACATTATCGCATTCAGAAGAGGACTGTGAGCCTTGTTTTTCAGAACCGCGAACTGGACGCTAATGGACTGTTGAACTTCGCAGATCAATTCAATCTGGCCATTGAGCTGGCCTTGCCTGACGGTGTTCTCGTGTAACAGGCCAATGCCTATGCCACCGGTAATCAATGTTTGAGTCACTTTCTCGTTATCGATACTGATGATCTTTGCCGGTCGAAAGCCGTGTTCCTCAAACAGTTGTTCGGCGATGCGGCCACAGCAGGTCGCTGTACTCGGACAGATCCAGGGTAGCTTGCCCAATGATGACCAGTTCAGGGGTTCACTGCGATCAACAAACCCTGGTTGAGCGGCCAGATAAATACCAAAGCTGGACACTTCCGTTGTTAGCAGAGAATCATTGTGTTCCCCGATATCATTGTAGAAACCGGCATCCAGCTCGCCATTGCGTATAAATTCCTGAATCTGAATCGAGGTTCCCTGTCGAATATCGACTCGTATATCCGGGTAGTATTCGGCCAGGCGAGTAATCAATTTGGCCATGGCCTCGGTTCCCGCTTCTCCAGCGGCACCCAGTGTCAGGGTGCCGGATAAGCGGCCTTTCAACTTCAGTGCTTCGCCGAGAAATTCCTTATGGGCATCCAGCACTTGTTCGGCCTTGATCAGCATCGCCTGCCCGTCACTGGTCAGGGTCATGCCTTTGGGCGTGCGCTCAAACAGGGTCAGCCCCAGAGATTCCTCCATCGCTTTTATGTGTGCGCTCACTGCCGGCTGGCTGAGGTAGAGCATCTCAGAGGCACGGGTGATGGTGCCTTCCTGAGCAACCGTCATAAAAGTTTTCAGCTGATGAATTTCCACTGTGCCTCCCGCCGCAGGTTAGCCGATAGGTTTGATTGACAGGCTCATTAGATCAGACCCAGAGCCCACCACCAGAGGAAATCCAGCGGGATCAGAACCAGCCAGCCAATGGCAAACAGGTACAGGCAAACACGAGAGACAGTGGCGATCGGTAACTTGCCGACCTGTATCGCCAGAACCAGGGGGGGAGCCTGATAAGGCAGGAATACGTTGGCGAATGCCGCCACCTGAGTCATCAACACGGCAGTGATGGATAACCCGGTGAGTTCGGCAAGATGCTCAGCCATTGGTGTGATCAGCACTGGAATACCCGGCAGGTTCGTCAGCGCACCGGTAATGGATGACATAAGAGTCAGCCCAAACAGATTCCACACGGGAGTCTCTGTTGAGAATCCGGCAACCGTTTCCATGCCGCCCACAAACAGGTGGCCCATCCCGATGTGAGAAATCAGAGCGCCGACGCCCATGATGCCTGCGGCGAAAAACAGCGCGCCATATTGAATATCTTCGTTGAGACACTTGGGAGAGGTCAGTCGTGAGACCGGCATCAGGCAGTAGAGAGCCGCAGCCAGACCAATCCAGCCCGGTGAAATATGGTGAATGCTGTCGGTGAGCCACAATCCCAGACAAGACAGCAATACCAGCATCAGGTGCTTTTCGCTGAAGGTGAGTCGAATGGTGGGGGCGTAATCTGAATCGTTGATTTGTTGCGGCAATTGATCCGGGAACAGCTTCAGTACCAGTCCGATCAGCACTGCGCCCTTTAAAGACCCCAAAATCGGAAAGTTCAGTATCAGATAATCCCAATAACCCAGTTGTGTGTTCAGAATGGTTTCCGTCATCCCGGCCAAAACCATATTGGGTGCATTGGCTGGCAAAATGGAAAAACCGGGTAGAAACGTGCCAAAAGTAGCCGCGATCAACATACCGGTTTTGCCATTCGAACCGTCTTTGAAACCAACCTGATCGGCCAGGGCGGCCACTATCGGAAGCAGTAATACAACGCGCCCCATGGATGAAGGCAATACAAACGCCAGCGCGATGCCAAACACGACGATACCAGCGACCATTCCCTGATAGCCATTGCCCAATACCTGATGCAGCATCAGCGCAATGCGTTTGCCAAGCCCGGTATGACGGATCGACGCTCCCAGCACCATGCCGCCAAACAGCAGCCAAAAAGGGGAGGACTGAAAGCCGGAAAACACGACTTCCGGTGGTGCGATTTTCGCAATCATCGCGACTACAAAAAATGCCAGCGCAGGCCAGTACTCGGCAATTAGCGATGTAGCCCAAAGGCTGACGCAAAACACTACCAGCGTGGCCGGAATTCGCATTCCCTCTGGCAACAACGCCCATGCGGAGAGCGCCGCTGTCAATGTCAGGGCGAACACCAGAGCGGCTTTCCAGCCGGTGGGGGAACGTAACAGGGGCAAAAAACCAGAAGCGTGTGAAGTCATAACAATCGTGTCTCTCCTCAATCGTCGCAACACTGTGCCCTGAACGGCTGGGGGGAATCTAATTGTTTATCGTGAGGGCGGGATTCAGAAAAGCTGAGGGAGATGACCGGTATCGGAATCCAGAAACGAAAAAGCCCCGCTAATTAGCGAGGCTTTTGAATTCGGGCAGAGGCTGTACCTAATCTTTCCCTGAAAGCCTTTTATTGCGGGGGTTCTTGGTTTTTCATTTGAAAAAAGGCCCCAGAAAAGGCCCCCAATTTTCAAAGTGCCTCCCTCTTTCTCTGCTTCAGCCGTCTTTTTTCACTGCTTAAGGTGCCAGATAATCAGTGGCTAAGCCAGAATTCTGGCTTTGCCTTGCTCAGGGCAGTCCCCGAATCCGGGGTCTGTAAATGGCCGTGCTTCAACTCTCCTCTGTCGTTATCTGTATGCCTACCCCCTGTGTAGGTTCTTTCGGAGGGGGTGGGGCGTTGCGGGTTTCTGCGGCGCGGATTCTGTCTGTTTGGGGTTCATTTTCGAGTATCCGGTTCCGGTTCCGCTTTGTCTTCTGGATCGGGAGCCAGGCACAGGAGAGCCAAGCCGGTAATTCCGGGTTGGGTTGCAGTTGTTGGCCTGTTGAAGGAAGTAGGGCAAGGGGACTGAACAGTACCCTTAAGGGACTAAACAGTCCCCCAATGGCGGGGGTGGGTCAAATCTCTACAGCCATGTAAAAAAAGACCGTTGGCCCTAGTCGAATTTTCACACCCGCGAAATTGAAACTTTTCCGGGTCAATGCTGCTGGTCTCTCAGCCATGCGTTGGCCGCTTTCCGGCCTGCATTCTCTTTCTTCTGCTCCAGTGGTTCAGACGCAGCAGCCCACATCCATTCCCGAAGGTAGTGGTTCAGTAGCTGGTGGGCGCTGGTGGTTGGACGGTAAGCCAGTGTTCCGTTAATGAAGTGGGCGTCTTCAGGGAGTAACGGAAGCGGTAGGTCACCTGCCTTGTGATACTGCCCCATGGGTGTCCGTAGTCGCAACTCATCCAGCAGGCGTTCGCGGTTGGTCTGGATTGTCTCCCGTTGCTGGTGAGTCAATCCGTTTACGCTCCCCACCAGCAAATGAACACCATCCTCATGAATGGTTAATTCCAGACCTTGGCCTATCAAGCCCTTCAGTAATTCCATCAAACAGACTCCCATTTTTTATCAGGTAACTGTTTTTCGGTGTGAACAGTGTGAACGGCGTGAACAACCCGCATATTTACTGGGCTGGCGGCCTGTTCACAGGGTTCAGCATCCTTGTGAACAGAGTGAACAGCTGGTGGTTTCTGGTGCTCATTGTTCACCGTGTTCACACCTGTACGCACTGGATTTTTATCCTGTGAACGGCTGTAACCCTTTGATTTATCTGGGGTGTTCACAGTGTTCACGCTGTTCACGTCATTTTCAGACGATATTGAAAGAATATCTGTTTTAACGGAGACGCAAGGGGTGGGTATTCCAGAAAAACGCTGGCGGTCATTCAGGCGACCAGAGGTATGACGGAGACAATCCAATGCCTTGATGGCCTTCTTGACCTTGGTTGCATCAGAACCCTGACAGGCTTCTTTGAATCCTTGTGTGGTGAAGCAGTAGTAACCCTCTTTAAGCCAGCCAGCCCGGTTCAGTGGTGGCTTGCCTTCCTGTGTCTGCTGCTCTGTTTCAAAACGTGCTTCATTGGCAAGGATGAAATCCACCACGCTCTGAACGCCTCGTTCCACATCGGAGATGGTGCGGCTCTGGCCATGCCAAACAGCATAAACCTGCTGAACGGCGGTCAGTATCTGTTCTTGGCTCCAAGGTACGACCTGTGCTTGTGCTGCCAGATAGCCGGTATGCAGAACGATGGCAAAGCGTTTACGAACGCGCTGGGCAATTTCCGTGGTAGCCGGGCCTATCTGTTCCAAATCCAGCGCCTTCCAGCCTTCTGACAGGTCATCAATGCGACTGAGTAAAGCGGAACCGGCATGGCCGTAGTGGTCGCTACAGAGCTGCTTGAATTGATCGGCGGCTTGTCCGTTCGGGAACAGGGGTGGCAGGGCATCCAGTTCAATATCTATCATGCGTACCAGTTGGCCGCCCTTGATCTGGCTGCCACCAGATTCCAAGAAGGAAGAGATGGCCAGTTCCCCGGCACTGAGTACGGATACCCGCCAGCTTTTGGAGTCCCTGAGATTTCCTGTTTTCTCGCCTCGGCCTCGTCCTTGACCGGACATAATCCGGTAGAGCGTGCGTCCGAACTCTTTGGCGTCTCCTTCGCCCACTTCATCCACCACCATGGGCAAGTCATTATGAAGTTCTGCCAGTGCTTCCAGCCCAACGGCGGTGGCGTTCCAGCGATTGATGTAGGTTGACGCTCCACCACCGATAGCCGGATCGGTGCCATTCCCCCAGACGCTGGCGGCCACCTGTAAGGCCGTGGTTTTGCCTCGTGATGTTTCGTTAAAGATGTGGAAACCGCCTGCTTCAATATTGACGCGATAGCGAACCGGGGTGCTCAAGCTGGCACATACCAGAAACTGAATCACTGGCGAGGCACCTTGAATGCCATCCTTCCAAGCATCAAGGGAACCGTTCTTGGTGATGGCCTTGGCATGATTTGAGAGGCTTTCAGGCTGGTATACCAGTTGCTCCCCTTCATGATTCCGGATTGTCTCGAAGGGCAGTACAAAGCAGTCACGGTGCCAGCCGGTACATGTCGCCGCTGTTAATCGTTCCTTGGGTTGGTAACTGGCAAGGTAGACCAGTAGCTTGCGTTCCTTTCCGGGGATAATGTCGAGGCCGCCATCCGCCAGCAATTGGGCAAGTTCGGAGCCTTGAGCATGAAACAAGCGGCGGGGAATGGCTCGTATTTTGGTCTTGTCGTCAGAGGTCACCCATTCCACCAGTACGCCATAATTGTCGTCGTTGGTGTCGCTCGTCCCCGCCAGTACCCGGCATTCCCCAAAAGTAAGCCGTTCGTCAGGCTTGTCGTCATCCAGCAAGAACACGCCTTGTCTGTCGCAACGGTAGCCTAACGGAGCGGCCAAAACCGGCTTGCATCCATCCACCAGCTGTCTGGCTTCTTCCTGTGTGGCGTCTGCGGCATCCCATGTGCTGGGTTTACTGGCTGGTGGCTGTATTCGTTTCACGCTACTGGCCACACCTTGCAAGGCTTGCTCTATCTGGCTGGCAGCTTTGGTGCCTGGTTCGTCCGGGTCTGGCCATATAACAACAGTACGACCTTGCAGAGCTGACCAGTCGGCTTTTTTCACCGTACTGGAACCACCTGCCCAGCTGATAGCGACCATATCCGGTAATAGCTTGCTTGCGGCATCGGCTGCCTTTTCACCTTCACACACCAGCACCATGGCATCCGGTCGAGCTGCCAAACGCTCAAGGCCATACAAGGGAACGGGCGTCCCTGAAGGTAAGCCAGACCGTGACCATTTGTATGACTGGTCGGGTAATTGCCAGAAGGTTAAAGGGCTGAAGTGTTTCTTGGGTTTGCCTTGGCTGGTGGTCGCTTCAGGATCGTCATAGCGAGCAACGATGAACAGCAACTGCCCTTGTGTGTCGCGGTATTCCCAGTGCATGACCGGGTTACCGTGTTTGTGGTGCTTCAATGGCGGTGGTGGTGCGTTGTCTGGCACAGGCATAACCACGGTGCCCTTACCGTCTTTCTGCTTGCGATTCGCTGGCTTGTTGGTCTTCTGGCTGGTGGTTGTGGTGTCTATACCAAGGCGGTAACGCTCCACCAGCTCGATGGCGGCCTGTTTCTGATTCAGCCCTTGCAGGTAGCCCACAGGCTGACCATATCCCCACCAGCGTCTCCCGTAGCAAAGTCTGACCACTTGCCGTCTTTCAGGCTCACCTTGAACGATCCAGCGCTTTGGTCGGCTCTGGTTGGGTTGACTGATACCCACTCATGGCCTTCCCTCTTGCCGTTTGGAAGCCACTTCCGCACCAGATCAAGCGAGAGGGCATCATTGATACGATTGAAATCAATCATGGTGAGTGCCCCCTTGCGCCCATGCTTCGGCTTCATCCAAGGTTTTAAACTGCTTGCGCTCGATTTTGCCGCCTAACGTCCAGCGTGCGGCTTCGTATTCAGTGACCGGGGGTTCTCCGTGCCACCATTCCGGTGTATTGGTGGTGACCTGACGAATCATGTGGGGGAGTGGCTGGGGTTCGTGTCCGTGCCGCTCTCTCGCTTCTTGTCGGGCTTTCTCCCTTGCGCTGTTGGCTGCTTGGATTTGTGTTTCCGCCACAGCAAGTACGTTGGATTCTGGGGGGATATGAGCGGCAATCATCCCTTCAATAAACCTGAAGAAACTGAACAGTGCAGTCCAGTCATCACCGCCAAAGTCGTTATCAGGAGTCGCTGTGTTCGGGTACTTCAGACACATGGATTTAATGATATCCATCAGAAGTTCGCTCCCCACGGCATCAGGGGTTGAGACCAGATATTGCACAAGATGCGCGGCTAATCGAGTGCCGTAGTCTTGCTGTTCTGAATAATCCTCTGGTGTGTTGATGCTCCAAAAATCCCAGTAATTCATCAGTTGCTGGTCAGGCTCCTTTTGGACAAAAGGAAGCTGTTCAATCGGGACGTTGCAGGCCCTGTAATCGACGAAGGAAGGAAAGGCGTGTGATGTTGCTTGGCTGGTGGTTTTCATGATGGTTTCCCCTATGTTGATGAACAACAAGGGCGGATCGGGTAGCCGCAAACCTGCGCCAACAAAGGAAAGCGCACCGGGGGCGTTTTCTTTGGCTCCCGACCCATGCCCCCGAAACCATGTTGCACGGCCAGAAGCACGCCAACATCCACCGGCGTGATAAACGCCAGTGGCCAGTAATTCAGGGAGAGAGTCTCCTTTGTTTGGTGCAGCGTGCGGGTGGTTAATCCGCCTGCTGTATGGTGGCCGGGTGGTTAATCCAGCTCTTGCGATGGTATGCCCGGTCTTTTCTGGACGCAAGCGGAATCCTGGCCCCTGCATCACGGGGCCATTCAGATAACACAGTTTCATGGTGTCGGCCTATGCAGCAGTGGGCGGGGTTGGTTCGGTAATCAGGAAGTAGCGGGCATGGGTGCCTGTTCGCTGTAGGTTTGGTTCTTCGATAGTCCGAATGCTGTAGCCCTCCTTGCGCAACTTGCAGATCCATGGGGCCAATCGCCAACAGTTGTACAGATCAAAGGCTTCGGCTTGGGTGATGCTCTTGCCGTCCATCAGGTGCTTCAGTATCAGCTGCTTTTGGGTAGGTTTCCGCTTACACTGTGCTGGCTGTTTTGATTTGGTAACGGCGGCATTCTGGCGGGTGTCGCTGTTGCTTTTCATCCTTTTGACCTCCTATGCCGCGCTCTGGTGCTGGTGGTTGGCTTCTGCTTGATCTTCTATCCATTTCTGAATAACAGACTCTCTCCAACCCACGGAACGGCTGTTGGGGCCTCCCAGCTTTATTGATTTTGGAAATTCACCGGCGGCAATTCTTGCGTAGAGGGTACTTCGAGGCAGGCCCACCAGCTGTTGTACTTCTTGGCGGCGTAATATGCGGTCAGTCATGGCTATGATTCTCCGTAGTCGTTAAGGGGCGTTACGGGAATCATTTGACCAGTGTGGACATGTTGAGTAACTCAAATAACTTCAGAAAAATTGGTCAGTTATTTGTATCTTTCTACTAGCTCTTGGCGCAGCACATCTTCAGCTTGATTTACATCAAAACCTAGCTTTGATTCAAAGTCGCCTGCTATAAAAAAGGCTCTGTAAAGTTTTAAGCCAGAATCTACATTGATAGGCCCATTTAATATTTTCACCTGTTCAGGCCGAAAGTCCGAACTTTCAGAATCTATAAATATTGCGGAAGCAAAATCTGCTATAAGACGCTCTTTACCGGGCAATTGACTTGGGAAATATGTTCCCATTTCCAAACAAAAACGCCTTCGTAAAACAGATACAGTTTCTCCTCCAGGGCGCTTGGGGATTGTCGTTTTGGTTTTTGCCACTTTTTTTATGACATGGTGTAGAAGCTCCATAATTCTGGGAGTATCTGGAATAAGCATATGAAAAAGAGAAGGATACTTGAATGTTATCAGGTTGGAATCAATCAACAGCCTAGATCGGTTTCGGATATTCGCCCGAAAATGATGCTCGAAGCCATAAAACTGATGGGGTGGCCTATGCAGTAATTTAACGAGTGCTTTTAAGTGCTTCAGGACATCCGTTCGCCATTTTTCTGCCTCTTCATCAGTATAAGTCGCTTCCTTGGAATGCCCCACTGCTGCCGATGTTGAAAACTGTATTGCTATAAGGATGTAGGACATGCCGATATAAGGATTTTGAGGGGTTATATTCGATGCGCCCTTCCATAATTGGATGCATAAAATATTTTTCAGTAGCTCTGATGTGTAACGCTCTTTATTTATGCTTTCATCCGCCTCTACCATATCTATGTAGGTCTTCAGAAAACCTAAAAAGAAAGAATCCATCATCTATCCCCTTTTAAAACTTCCGGTTATCACATTCCCCGCTAATTCCCTCTGTTTCAGCTCGTCCAGATAATCCGCCCAGCGTTGCATCATCTCGATTCGTTCGGGTAGGTGCTTGGTGCGGTTGTAAGCATTGCCCAGTGTGTCGCGTACCTTGTGGGCCAGCTGGTGTTCTATCCATTCAATCCGAAGGTTGAGCTGTTCATCCAGCATGGTACGGGCACAGGCGCGGAAGCCGTGGGCGCATTGCTGCTCCCTTGTGTCATAACCAAGGTTTCTCAGAGCTTTGTTCAGGGATTCGGTACGGATCGGGGCTTGGTGGTTGCGTTGATTTGGGAAAACGTACTTGCCATGCCCTGTGAGTGGTTGAATGTCCTCCAGTAGCGCCACAGCTTGACGACTGAGAGGGACAATATGGTCACCTTCGGTTTTGTTGCGCTCTTTCTTCTTCTCCCTCGGAATGATCCATTGGGCCTGTTCGAGGTCGATTTCTGACCACTCCATGCCGCATAGCTCGCCGGGGCGCTGAAATAGCATTGGAGCCAGTGCGAGGGCGGTTCTGATTATGTGCGTTCCTTCGTAGGCGTCTATATCCACCATCAAGCGGGCAAAGTCCTTGGGGTCTGTGAGTGCAGCCATGTGGCTGACCTGACGTGGTTGCAAGGTGCCCGTCAGATCAGAGGCGGGGTTATGTTTGGCCCTTCCGGTTTGCTTGGCATAGCGGCATATCTGATTAACCACTTGCCGGGCTTTGTGTGCGGTTTCAATCGCTCCCCGGTCACTGATTCGGGTCAGGCATCCCACCAGCTCGAAGGTCTCCAAGTCTGCAATAGGGCGTTTGCCCAGATAGGGGAGAATATCCTTGTCGAGCATGGCCTTTTGCCGTTTGGCGGTTGCGGGTGCCCAGCTGGTGGACTGCTTGGCGTACCACTCCAGAGCAATGGCCTTGAAGCTGGCGGCTTGTTGTTCTTCTGTCAGCCCCTTGCGCAGTTGCTTGTGCAAGCTGGGGTCTACTCCTTGGTCAAGTAGTCCTTTCGCTTCATGCAAGGCGGCTCTCGCTCCCTTTAATGTGATTCCTGTGCCTGTGCTGCCATAAGCCCCAATGGATAGCTTTTTTTCCTTGCCTGCAAAGCGGTATTTGAATTTCCAATACTTCTTGCCGTTGGGTTTGACCTCAATATAAAGGCCCTCTCCATCAGACACCTTGTAGGGCTTTTCCTTTGGATCAAGGGCTTTGATGCGTGCATCTGTCAGCTTGCTGCGCATGGGGTGGCCTCCTTGCGGAAAAAGGGGCTTCTGAAAAAGGCCCCCACAGAATTGGGGGCCTCGTTTGGTTCGTAGCGAAAAAAGCCCCACAAAAGGCCCCCAAATAACGGGGCTAGTATGGGTATTTCTTGGAACACATCGGAATGAAAATAAGCCGGAAGGCCAGAAAAGACAAGGGCCGCTAGATTTCTCTAGCAGCCCTTGGAAGAATATGTGGTGCCCAGAGGCGGAATCGAACCACCGACACGGGGATTTTCAATCCCCTGCTCTACCGACTGAGCTATCTGGGCATCTTGTTTGGCGTGTGCCGTTCAAGTGGGACGCATTAAACCTGCATCTCAGAGGTCTGTCAACACTCTGTTTGAATTATTTGTCATTGTTTTCAGGAACATAGCCTTCGGCCTGGTCGTAGTCGTCACCCGACAGAAATTTATCGCGTTGCTCGGCCAGGTATTTGCGCGCTTCCTTGTCCATCATGTTGAGGTGCTTTTCATTGATCAGACGGGTCTGGTGTGTTGTCCATTCTTGCCATGCTTTGGCGGAGACGTTGTTGAAAATGTCTTCGCCAGCAGGCCCTGGAAAGGGAGGAGTAGCCAGACCTTCAAGGGATTGCTGGTATTTGCGGCATTGGACGGTACGACTCATGATGGTTCCTGTGTCTGGTGAAGCAGTTTCTTGACCGGAGCGGCGAGGCCCAGTTCGCTGGGATTGTCGGGATTGTACCAGTGGTGTTCTGTTTCACCTATGTGGAGATCCTGACCTCCGGTTTTGACATGGAGCGGATGAATATTCAGGTGATAGTGGCTGAATGTATGTCTGAAGGGGTCTCTATGGCTGTGTGAATCCAGATCGGCCTTTGGGTATTGGGCTGCCAGTAATGCGAGGGCCGCTTGCTCGGATTCAGCTTCCGGAAAGCTCCAGAGTCCGCCCCAGATACCGGTTTGTGGGCGCTGCTTGAGAAGATAGCTGCCATTGACGCTCTGAATCATCAGCATCCATGTGTCTTTGGTCGGTTTTTCTTTTTTCGGCTTGCTATTCGGAAACTGCGTCGGCTTGCCCGTTTGGTAGCCTTGACACCCAGGCAGCAAGGGACAGATTCCACAGGCCGGTTTACTGCGTGTGCAGAGGGTTGCTCCAAGGTCCATCATGACCTGTGTGTATTCCCGATAGCTGTGATTGGGCGTCAGGCGCTCGGCAATGTCCCAAAGCCGTTTCTGAACTGCCGTCGTACCGGGCCAGCCTTCGACAGCGAAGTAGCGGGTTAACACGCGCTTGACGTTGCCATCCAGGATCGGAGCTCGAATACCCATGCTAATACTGGCGATGGCACCGGCGGTGGATCGGCCAATGCCGGGCAATGCAGAGAGTTGTTCTACCGACTTGGGAAATTCCCCCTGATATTGCTCTGCCAGAGTCCTGGCGCAAGCATGAAGGTTTCTGCCGCGGGCGTAGTAGCCAAGCCCGGTCCAGAGGTGCAGGACGTCATCCTGTTCGGCCTGGGCGAGTGCGAACACATCAGGGAATCGCTCCATAAAGCGCTCAAAGTAGGGGATGACGGTCGCCACCTGGGTTTGCTGCAGCATGATTTCGGAAACCCAAACCCGATAGGGGCTGATGTCTTGCTGCCACGGCAGGTGCTTGCGGCCGTGATCCTGATACCAGTGCAGCAGGGTGTTGGCGAAGTCGGAAGGTAGTGCTGGAGGAGTGTGTTGAGACATTGGCGATTGAATGCGGTGAAAACGAGACGCCAGTGTATTGGGGCGAGCGGGGGAATGCGAGAAGAGGCGGCGAAACCGCCTCTGTTTGATATCAGCTGGTTTGTTTGGCGCTCACAGCGTCCGCTTCAGCTTTCAGTTCATTCAGCAGAGCGTTCATACGCTCATCTGCATTGCCAGGGTTGGTGCCTTGCAGACGTTCGCTCATCTGTTCGCGATAGGTTTTCACCATGCTCAGGCCAGAGACGACGGCGTCATACACACGCCATTGCTGATCTTTCTTGCTCTGGAACAGACGAAAATCAATCGGAATCACGTTGCCATTGGTTTGCACCAGTTTGCCTTTAACCAGTGCCTTGTTGCCCTTGTCATTCAGTCGCGCATCCTCAAATGACAGTTCTTCGCCACTGAATGCCTTGAAGGCACCGCTGTAAGTGCGAATTTGCAGTTCACGGAAGCGGTCGATGAAAGACTGACGCTGCTCTGGCTTGGCCAATCTCCAGTATTTGCCCAGTGCTCCCTTGGCAATTCTTTCCTGGTAGATGGCTGGAACGATGTAGGTCATGACCAGACGACGGACTTCATCATCCGTGCGTTCCTCTGGGGTCATCTTGTTCAGCTCGGAAATCAGTTCGTTGGTGGCCGAATGAACGACTTCAGATGGATCTTTGCCTGCCCAGGCCTGGGTGGCCCCGAAAAATGCAAGAAACAACACAAATACAGTACGGAGCATGTTCATAAGCTTTCCTTTAATTCAAATCGTCAAGGGTGCTAATAGGCACAAGGTGAAAACGAGTTGTCTGGCGATGCCATCCTGGCATTCACCGCCAATGGAGTATGGACAATAAAGTCGAACTCCTGCCGAATTTCTTACGTTCAGAATACACAGAGTGTGAGTCAGTTCTCTGATTTCGGGGGGTAGTATGTCGGCGTTATTGAGCTTTGGGTAGATTCAGAATAGAGACAGATTGTTTTTCTTTTATGTCTGTTCTGACAATCCGGGCAAGCGGGGCTGGATCGGTCAGGGAAGAGCAAGGATCTCTTCCCTTTGCTGGCGTTTATCGGACTTCGACGTTGCGACGAGCCATGGCTTTTTGCAGTTCTTCCGGTGTGTCTTCTGAACGTACGTAGACGGTCATGTCGTGTTCATTGGTCCAGAGGTCCAGCAGGAATAACAGTTGGTGCAGGACTCCCTTGCGCTGAGTGATGGTTCGAACACCAGCCTGGGTTAACTCCAGTTCATTACCCTGACGGGTGATCAACATGGCGCCGACCAGACGGTCATTAAAGCGTCCCGCCAGAATCCAGAAATCGTCGTTGAGTTTGCCTTCCAGATCAGAACGAGTGCTGCGAAATCCCAGAGCATCTGGCGTTGAGCCAGTATCCGCCCGGATTTTTTCGAGGTCTTCCCAATCGTCTTCCGTGGGTTGGGTGATGTGCTCGAGTACAACAGGCATAGCTGCTCTCCTTGTGTTAAATGGCAGATTTATTGCCCAGCCTTTATACTGTTTTCTTTTTTTATTGGCGATAGGCGGAATTGATCATGGCCCGTATGGCAACGGTCGAGCGAAACACCCTTGAGACGCAAATTAAAGTGAGTATTAACCTGGATGGTTCAGGCAAGGCTCGCTTTGATACGGGCGTTCCATTTCTGGAACATATGATGGATCAGATCGCTCGCCACGGCCTGATTGATCTGGATATTGAGTGCAAAGGTGATCTGCATATCGATGATCACCACACGGTGGAAGACATTGGTATTACCCTGGGGCAGGCGTTTGCGGAAGCCATTGGCGACAAGAAGGGCATCGTGCGCTATGGCCACAGCTATGTACCGCTGGATGAAGCCCTGTCCCGCGTTGTCATCGATTTTTCTGGTCGTCCGGGTTTGAGCTTCAATTGCGAATTTACCCGTGCCGCCATTGGCAAGCTGGATACCCAGTTGTTTTGGGAGTTTTTCCAGGGCTTCGTTAACCACGCCAAGGTGACGCTGCACATTGACAACCTCAAGGGTTTCAACGCCCACCATCAGGCGGAAACGATCTTCAAGGCGTTTGGCCGTGCACTGCGTATGGCGGTTGAAGCGGATCCTCGTATGGCGGGCGTGATGCCGTCTACCAAAGGCACCCTGTAAGGAAAGAAGCCGATATGTCGATCAGTAAAACATGTGCCGTGATTGATTATGGAATGGGCAATTTGCATTCCGCTCATGGTGCTCTGCAGGCTGCGTCACCGGATACTGACGTGATTGTGACCGGGGATCCTGAACTAATCCGCAAGGCCGATCACGTTGTGTTACCTGGTGTTGGTGCCATTCGTGACTGCATGGCTGAGATTCGTGCCCAGGGCATTGATCAGGTGGTCGAAGAAGTCCGCCAGGAGCGTCCATTGCTGGGTATCTGTGTTGGTATGCAGGCGATGATGGATCGTAGCGAAGAAAACGGCGGTGTTGATTGCCTCGGTGTTTTTCCGGGGGAAGTACGTTTTTTCGGCAATGATCTTCAAGTAAATGGTGAGTCGCTCAAGGTTCCTCATATGGGCTGGAATCAGGTTCGTCAGGGCAGTCATCCGCTCTGGGACGGGATTGAAGATTTGAGCCGTTTTTATTTCGTTCACTCCTATTTTGTGCAAGCACAAAAGCCTCACCAGGTTGCCGCCCAGTGTCAGTACGGCGTTGAATTTGCCGCAGCGGTGGCGGAAGACAATGTGTTTGCGGTTCAGTTTCACCCGGAAAAAAGTCACACCGCTGGCTTGGCTCTGTTAAAGAATTTCCTCGCCTGGGATGGCCAGTCCTGATCCCGGATTTATCTGTTTTAAGGTTGAATCATCATGCTTGTTATTCCTGCCATTGATTTGAAAGACGGTCAGTGCGTGCGTCTGCGCCAGGGTCGTATGGACGACTCCACTGTATTTGGTGATAGTCCGGTTGATATGGCCCAGCGCTGGGTTGATGCCGGTTGTCGCCGTCTGCATCTGGTGGACTTGAACGGTGCCTTTGCTGGCGAGCCTGTGAATGGTGAAGCGGTTACCGCGATTGCCCGCAAATTCCCCGAGCTACCGATCCAGATTGGTGGCGGCATTCGTACACTCGAGACCATCGAGCACTACGTCAAGGCTGGCGTGAGCTACGTAATCATCGGTACCAAAGCGGTGAAAGAACCGGCATTTGTGGCTGAGGCCTGCAAGGCATTTCCGGGCAAGGTGATTGTTGGGCTGGATGCCCAGGACGGTTTTGTAGCAACCGATGGCTGGGCGGAAGTCTCTGAAGTCAAGGCTGTGGATCTGGCCAAACAGTTCAAAAATGATGGTGTTTCTTCCATTGTTTACACCGACATTGCCCGTGACGGCATGATGCAGGGCGTTAACGTTGAGGCGACCGTTCAATTGGCCGTTGAAGGCGGCATTCCAGTGATTGCATCCGGTGGTGTAACCAACATTGAAGATATCCGTGAACTCTCCAAAGTGGCGGGTCAGGGGATTCTGGGAGCGATCACCGGTCGTGTGATTTATGAAGGCACTCTGGATGTGGCGGAAGCGCAGTCTCTGGCTGATGAGATAACAGGAGCGTAATCATGGCACTGGCCAAGCGCATCATTCCTTGTCTCGATGTGGATAAGGGCCGGGTGGTAAAGGGTGTTAATTTTGTTGGCATTCGTGATGCCGGTGACCCGGTTGAGATCGCCAAGCGTTACAACGACCAGGGCGCTGATGAAATCACCTTTCTGGACATTACAGCCAGCCATGAAGGCCGCGACACCACTGTTCATATGGTGGAAGCCATCGCCGAGCAGGTGTTTATCCCGTTGACGGTCGGTGGCGGTATTCGTGAACTGGCGGACATCCGCAATATGCTCAACGCCGGTGCCGATAAGGTGTCGATCAACTCGGCGGCGGTTTACAACCCGGACTTCGTTCGCGAAGCCTCCGAAAAGTTTGGTGCTCAGTGCATTGTGGTCGCGATTGATGCCAAGCAGGTGGGTGAAGGACATTGGGAAATCTTCACTCACGGTGGCCGCAAACCTACCGGTATCAATGCGGTTGAATGGGCCGCGAAAATGGCCGACTACGGTGCCGGAGAAATCCTCCTGACCAGCATGGACAGAGACGGCGTCAAATCCGGTTTTGATCTCGGAGTAACCCGCGCTGTGTCTGATGCGGTGAATATTCCGGTGATTGCATCCGGTGGTGTGGGCAATCTGGATCACCTGGTTGATGGCGTTACCCAAGGCAAAGCTGATGCGGTGCTGGCAGCGAGTATTTTCCACTTTGGAGAATACACCGTGCAGCAAGCCAAGCAGCATATGGCGGATGCCGGAATTGAAATGCGTCTGGTCTGAAGCTAACTGATTAGCTGTTTCTGTAAAAACAAAAAAACCGGCAGATGCCGGTTTTTTTGTGGTCGTCGAATGGCTTAGTACAGTACGCGTGCGCGGATGGTGCCTTCGACTTCCTTGATTTTTTCCAGAGCCAGTTCACTGGCGTCAGCCGCAACATCAATAACAACGTAGCCGATGTCTTCAGCTGTCTGCAGGTACTGTCCGCAGATGTTGATGTTGTTGTCAGCCAGAATGCCGTTGATGGCATTCATAACGCCGGGAACATTTTTGTGAATGTGCAGGATACGGTGCACGTTCGCATTGGAAGGCAGGGCAACTTCAGGAAAGTTAACCGCGGATGTTGTGGTACCGGCATCGCTGTATGTGGACAGTTTTTCGCCCACTTCCTTACCAATGTTTTCCTGAGCTTCCAGTGTGGAACCGCCGACATGAGGTGTCAGGATAACGTTGTCGAATTCGCGCAGTGGGCTCACGAATTCTTCATCGTTTGAACGAGGTTCAACCGGGAATACGTCAACGGCGGCGCCCAGCAGTTTCTTGCTGCGAATGGCGTCTGCCAGTGCATCAATATCAACGACAGTACCGCGAGAAGCGTTCAGGAGAATGGCGCCCTGCTTCATTTGTTCGAATTGTTCCGGTCCCATCATCCACTTGGTCGCGTCGGTTTCCGGTACGTGCAGGGAAACGACGTCTGCCTGGTTCAGCAGTTCATTCAGAGAGCCAACCTGCTTGGCGTTACCCAGTGGCAGTTTGGTAATGATGTCGTAGAACAACACTTCCATACCGAGGTTTTCAGCCATTACAGACAATTGGGTACCAATGCTGCCGTAACCCACGATCCCCAGCTTCTTGCCACGGACTTCGTAAGAGTTTGCTGCAGACTTGGTCCAACCACCACGGTGACATTGGGCGTTTTTCTCTGGAATGCCACGCATCAGCATGATTGCTTCGGCGATGCTCAGTTCCGCAACAGAACGGGTATTGGAGTAAGGCGCGTTGAAGACGGCGATACCACGTTTGGTGGCTGCCTTCAGATCGACCTGGTTGGTACCGATGCAGAAGCAACCAACCGCGATCAGTTTTTCTGCTGCTTCAAAGACAGACTCGGTCAGCTGCGTACGGGAACGAATACCGATGAAGTGAACGTCTTTAATACGTTCTTTCAGCTCTTCGTCAGGCAGTGAGGTTTTCAGATACTCGATATTGGTGTAACCGGCAGCTTCCAGTGTGTCCAGAGCTGACTGGTGTACGCCTTCCAACAAGAGGAACTTGATCTTGCTTTTGTCGAGAGAGGTCTGGGCCATTGAGGGTACCTATTAAATGATGGTCTGTTGCGGTGGTAAGTCGTTGGTTGGCAATCAACCGTGGCCATTTGCCCGCTACTTTGCGGGAGTGGTGCAAATCAGGGCGCGTATGGTAGCATGTCCGGCTTTCAATGTGTCCCTGAACCCGTTTCTGGAGATGGATGATTATTCATCTCAAGATGACAGATCCTCATATTTTCCTGGAATCAACATGACTGCTGTGACCCAAGAGGCGCTGATCGAGCGTCTTTCTGCCGTTGTAGGTGCTGATAAAGTGCGTGTGGATGAAGAGTCTTTCGATACTTTCGGTAAGGACTGGACTCGAATCTATGAACCGAAGCCATCTGCAATCGTTTTCCCGAAAACCACCGAGCAAGTGCAGCAAATTGTGTTGCTGGCCAATGAGCTGGGTCTGTCACTGGTGCCTTCCGGTGGTCGTACCGGTTTGAGTGGTGGTGCGGTGGCAGCAAACGGTGAGGTTGTGGTCGCCTTTGACTACATGAACAGCATCTCAGACTTCAATGCTGTTGATCGCACGGTTCGTTGTGGCGCCGGTGTGATCACAGAGCAACTGCAAACCTTCGCAGAAGAGCAGGGGATGTTCTATCCAGTGGATTTTGCCTCAGCGGGTTCCAGTCAGATTGGCGGCAATATCAGCACCAATGCCGGTGGCATCAAGGTGATTCGTTATGGCATGACCCGCGACTGGGTTGCTGGTTTGACGGTAGTGACGGGCAAGGGTGAAATCTTGCGTCTGAACAAGGATCTGCTCAAGAACAATACCGGTTACGACATGCGCCAGCTGTTCATCGGTGGTGAAGGTACTTTGGGCTTTATTACGGAAGCCACCATGCGTCTGACTCGTCCGGCCAAAAACCTGACGGTTCTGGTTCTGGGAGTGCCTGAATTTGAAGCCATCATGAGCGTGCTGCACAAGTTCCAGTCGGGTCTGGATTTGACCGCGTTCGAGTTTTTCTCGGACAAGGCAATGCAGAAAGTGCTGGCACGTGGTGATGTTCAGGCTCCGTTTGAAACGACAACTGAGTATTACGCCTTGCTGGAATTTGAATCAGCGACAGATGCTGATATGGACGCAGCGATGGCCTTGTTTGAATCCTGTATGGAAGAAGGCTGGGTTCTGGATGGCGCGATCAGTCAGAGCGAAACCCAGGCTGCCAACCTGTGGCGCTTGCGTGAAGATATTTCAGAAACGATTTCGCATTGGATGCCTTACAAAAATGACTTGTCAGTTGTGGTCTCCAAAGTCCCAGCTTTTTTGAATGAGATTGAAGAAGTCGTCGTTCGCGAATACCCGGATTTCGAAATCATCTGGTTCGGCCACATCGGCGATGGCAACCTGCATCTGAATATTCTCAAGCCAGAAGATTTGCCGAAAGAAGATTTTTTCGAGCGCTGCTCTCATGTATCCAGGTGGGTGTTTGAGATTACTGAAAAGTACGATGGTTCGGTATCTGCCGAGCACGGTGTTGGCTTGACCAAAAAGCCGTATCTGCAATACAGCCGTTCAGCGGAAGAGATTGCTTGCATGAAAGCGATCAAGCAGGTATTCGACCCAAACAACGTGATGAATCCAGGAAAGCTGCTGGATGCGTGATATCGATCTTGATTGATCAGTAAGGCAGATTTGAAAAGCCCGGCCATCTATTCGGATGGTCGGGCTTTTCTATGTCAGAAGATTTGTTCCGGAGCGGCTGCTCCGGGGCCTGAAGATTCCTCGGCAATTGCTGCGGGCACTGCGGTTTCCTTCGGCACATTTTCTTCGCGGAAGTATTCGAAAATAGCGTCTGTCTGGCCTGGTGCTGCCAACAGGCCGGTTTCAGGATCAATGCGTGCCGTTACAATCCCATCGGGCTGTTCAAACTGTTTTTCGGCAACCCCGTCCAGTGCAACTCTCATGTAGTCAATCCATATTGGAAGCGCCGTGCTGCCGCCAAAGGCCCAGCGGCCCAATGTGCGCGGTTGGTCAAAACCAACCCATACTGTGGTGACCAGGTCGCGATTGTAGCCGGAGAACCAGGCATCCTTTTGATCGTTGGTCGTGCCGGTTTTTCCTGCAAGGTCATAGCGCCCCAGCTGCATCGCCTTTTTACCGGTTCCCCGGCGGATAACATCCTTAAGCATGCTGTTGATCAGGAAGTTAACCCGTTCATCCATAACACGCTCGGCGAGCTTGGGAGTATCTTCCTGGTAGGCGATATCAGAGGATTCTTCTTCGGATATTTCGATGCAGTCATGGCAGACGACAGCGGGATCAGCCTGATAAAGAATCTGGCCGTCCTTGGATTCAATACGATCGATAATATACGGACTGACTGCGTATCCGCCGTTGGCCAGTGCGGCATAGCCGGTTGCCAACTCTTCCGGAGTGACGCCTGATGCGCCGAGGGCAAGAGACAGGTCGGAATTCAGTTTGTCCTTTGGTAGCCCCAGAGCTGATGCGAATTTGACGGCGTTGGATGCGCCCATGGCCTTCAGAATACGAATGGAGACCAGGTTTTGTGAGCGATAAAGTGCCCTGCGCAAGCGTGTCGGGCCGTAGAATTTGCCATTGTAGTTTTCAGGGCGCCAGGTGCTCTCCAGGCTGCGATCATCAATAACAATCGGAGCGTCATTAATAATACTGGCAGGTGTGAAGCCATTGCTTAAGGCTGCACTGTATATGAACGGCTTGAATGCCGAACCAGGCTGGCGGTCAGCCTGATTGACGCGGTTGAACTGGTTGCTTGCCTGGGAAAAACCACCCACCATGGCCTGGATAGCGCCATTGTTTGGATCCATGGATACCAATGCGCCTTCCACTTCGGGCTTTTGGGATAGCAGGAACTCGTTTCCTTTCTGTTCGACCCAGATTTGTTGGCCAATGCCCAGGAGGTCGGTCGGTTGTTTGGGCTTTTTACCGACCGCATTGACGTTGATGTAGGGGGCAGCCCACTCCATGTTTTTGAAGGGGATATAGAGAAACTCTGCGTTTGGATTGATTGCCCAGGCACCGTCTTTTTCGATGTGGGTCACTGCGGCGGGTGTAAGGATCCCGTCCCGAGCGGTTTTCTGCAGCGTTTTTTGCCAGGACTTCAGGGTGCTTCCCCAGTTAACCGTGCTATCAGACGGTGTCCACGGAAGCTTGATCGGATCGGCGTCGCTATCGCTGATTTTGTCGGTTGCCAACATTACTGGTTTTTTCGAACGCAGACCATGGGAACGGTCGTACGCCAGGATGCCACTTTGTAGTGCGGCATTGGCGGCTTGTTGGCGGTTGGAATCGACTGTCGTGTAGACGTTGTAGCCTTCGGTATAGGCTTTATCGCCGTATGTCTCTTCCATATATTTGCGCGCTATCTCGGCTACATAAGGCGCTGAAATATCCGAAGTCGGGCCGTGATAACGGGCGGTGATTGGTTCTGATTTCGCCAGTGCGTATTCTTGTTGGGTAATTTTCCCCAGTTCAGCCATTCTTTTAAGGACATAATTCCGTCTGTTTTTGGCTTTTCTGGGCGAGCTGATTGGGTTATTCGCTGACGGTGCTTGGGGAAGGCCAGCGACCATCGCTGTTTGGGCGATCGACAATTCGTTCAGATGTTTGCCGTAGTAGACCTGCGCTGCTGCTTCAAATCCATAAGCGCGTTTGCCCAGAAAAACCTTGTTGACGTAAAGCTCAATGATTTCCTGCTTGGTGAATTCCTGTTCCAGGCGAATGGCCAGCAGAATCTGTTTGATTTTTCGGGTGAAGGTCTTTTCGTTCGACAGGTGGTAGTTCTTGGCGACCTGCATTGTGATGGTACTGCCGCCAGATTTTTTTTCACCACTGAGAATCAGTTCCAGAGTAGCCCTCAAAAGTCCTTTAACATCAATGCCATAGTGGTCGAAGAACGAATCATCTTCCGAAGCCAGCAGTGCATCAATGAATCGTGGAGGGATTTGTTCGAACGTCAGTGGCGTTCTTCTTTTCTCACCGATTTCGGTAATGAGTCTGTGATCTGAGGTATATATTCTAAGTGGCGTCTGGAGTTCTACGTTACGAAGCTCGTCGGCATTTGGCAGTTGTGGGGCGAAATAAAGGTACACGCCAAGTACCAGTGCGATCGAGCTGAATGTACCGGCGAGAAATAGCCATAACAAGGCTTTTAGGATCGATCGGGACGTTGACATACGGGCTCGGAACTCCGATGCAGACTGGGTTTTCAGGGTGGGGGCATTATAAGGGTTTTTCTTCCTTTTGATACGATTGTCCTTATAATGACCTGCACTATATAGGAATAATCTGAGCTTGTTGTCGCAAGTTCTCGATTTTTATGGGGATTTTGTTGTGCTTGCGAACCTGTTTAGCAAAAAAAGCAAGTCGCTATTAGGTGTTGATATCAGCTCAACATCCGTAAAAGTGCTCGAGTTAAGCGAGGCTGACGGCAAATATAAAGTCGAAGCCTATGGTTCGGAAGTGCTTCCCCCTAATGCGGTTGTCGAACAGAGCATTAGTAACGACGAAGCCGTTGGTGAGGCTGTCAAAAAAGCCCTGGAACGCTCTCGTTCTTCAGCAAAGCGGGCATCGCTGGCTGTTGCTGGCTCCGCTGTCATTACCAAGCATATCCAGATGTCGCGAGGCTTGAGTGACTCCGAAATGGATATGCAAATCCGTTCTGAAGCCGATCAGTATATTCCATACCCCCTCGAAGAAGTTGCCCTGGACTGGGAGGTTCAGGAGACGGGTGAGGACAACACGGATATCGTCAACGTGCTGTTGGCTGCGTGTCGTTCTGAAACCGTTGAACGCCGTAAAGACGCAGTTGAATACGCCGATCTGGAAGCCGTTGTTGTCGATATCGAAGCATACTGCATCGAGCGCGCCTATCCTCTGTTGAAACAACAGATGGACAGCGACGATGTGGAAATTGTGGCGATTGCGGATGTTGGTGCCACGATGACCACTTTGAGCGTTCTGCATAATGGCGTCTCTATTTATACCCGTGAGCAGTTGTTTGGTGGCAAGCAACTCACGGAAGACATCATGCGCCGTTATGGGTTGTCTGAAGAGGACGCTGTGAGGGCCAGAAAAGAAGGGACACTGGCAGATGATTACGAAAGTGAAATCCTGCAGCCGTTTTGTACCGCCGTTGTTCAGCAAGTCAGCCGTTCTCTGCAGTTTTTCTTTTCTTCCAGTCAATTTAATGAAGTGGACTATCTTGTTTTGGCTGGTGGTACTGCAAGTATCGATGGTCTGGATGAAATGGTGCAAGAAGCAGTTGGCGTACCAACCATCGTGGCAAATCCATTTGCTGGAATGGGAGTTGCCCAGAAAGTGAATTCAAAGGTTCTGAACGAAGATGCCGCATCCTTGTTGGTTTCATGTGGTTTGGCGATGAGAGGGTTTGACTGATATGGCCAATATCAACCTCCTGCCTTGGCGTGAGGCATTAAGGAAAGAGAAGCAACAAGAGTTTCTTACCATTGTGGTCGGTGTGGCGGCAGTCGCTTTCTTTATTATCTACACCATTACCGGCTTTTATGATTCCGCTTTATCCTCTCAGAATGCGCGGAACAAGTATCTGAAAGATGAAATCAAGGTTCTTGATGCACGAATTGTTGAAATTCGTGACTTGAGAGATACGCGTAAGCAGCTGGTTGAACGGATGGAGCTGATTCAGGATTTGCAGGGTAACCGTCCTGTAATCGTGCGAATCTTTGATGAAGTCGCACGCTCTGTTCCTGAAGATCTGTATTTTACCTCTCTCTCGGTGGAGGGGGATTCGGTTAAAGTAGCGGGCGTTGCCAAGTCGAACAACCGTGTCGCTGCACTGATGAGGAATTTCGATCAGTCTGACTGGTTTTCCAACCCCGCTTTGCTTGGTGTTCAGGCATTGGATGATGGCGGAAATACCTTTGAGGTCAGCATGAAGCTTGTCGAGCCGAAAGCGGCCTCGGAAGAGGGGAAATAGGATGGCTGGCAAAACCAATATCGATATCAAGGAGTTGATGGATAAACTCAACGACCTTGATGTTAATGATCTTAATAATATTGACTGGAACGATATGGGGTCTTGGCCCGTTCCAGGAAAAATATTCTTCTGCGTGCTGGTCTTTATCTGTGTGATTGCCGGCGGGTATTTTGGCATGGTTGAAGGAGTCAGTCAGCGACTTGAACGTGAAGAAAAAAACGAAATCAAGCTGAAGAAAGACTTTGAGTCCAAGGCCTACAAATCGGCTAACCTGGATGCCTACAAAGAGCAGCTGGCAGAAATGAATGAGAGCTTTGGTTCCCTGTTGAAGCAATTGCCAAAAGATACTGAGGTACCAGGGCTCGTTGATGATATCAGTGCAACAGCCTTGGGGGCCGGGTTGAAACTGCGATCTATTTCACCTGATGGGATGGTGAGCACCGAGTTCTATAATGAGTTGCCCATTTCTATTGAAGTGACTGGTGGTTATCACGAAATGGGTGCCTTTGTTTCCGGTGTTGCCGCTCTTCCCCGAATTGTGACACTCCATGACTTCTCGATATCCTCCGTTGATAAAGATGGAAGTGATCTGACCATGGTTATCCTGGCAAAGACCTATCAGTATGGTGGAGCTGAAGATGACAAGAACTAATTTAGCCCCATTGCTTTTGTTGTTTGCGCTGTTTCTTTCAGGATGTGGCGGTACTTCCGATACCGCAGATCTCAAGCAGTTTACAAAAAGCGTACTTTCCAAACCTCGCGGTCGAATTGAGCCAATTCCTGTCTTTAAACCTTACGAATATTTCAGCTATAGCGCTGCGGGCCTGAGATCACCATTTGATTTGCCAGTTGTGGTTGATACCGCATTGGTGGCTGCGCAAGCAAATAGCAATGTTAGACCGGATTTTGATCGTCCAAAAGAACACCTCGAACAATTCCCTCTTGCCGATTTGGCTATGGTTGGAACTCTGACAGGTATCGATGGAATTTTGTGGGGGCTGATTCGAGACGGTGACGGAAGCGTTGTGCGGGTTAAAGAAGGGTATTTCATGGGCCAGAACCATGGAAATATCGTTTCTATTAACTCAAATCGTTTAAATTTGATAGAAATCGTACCTAATGGCCTTGGTGGGTGGGTAGAGCGCCCGAAAACCATAACCTTGGAAGGACTTGGCGGAGATAATTGACAATGAAATTTGTTCGGGCATGGCGTAACGTGATGCGCCTTGGTTTGATTTTGTTGGCTAACAGCTTCGCTGTGTCAATGGCTTCTGCTGCAGTGCTTCAAAGTATTAATTTCTCATCGCTCCCCGGTGATGTGACGGAAATTCGTCTGGACTTTGATTCGGCTCCTCCCCAGACAACCGGGTACACCATCGAGAAACCCGCACGTATTGCTATCGATATGCCGGGTGTCATGAGTGATTTGAAAAGCAAGAAACACCAAATTGGCGCCGGAAACGCGAGGAGTGCAACGGTTGTTTCAACACGAGACCGCTCACGCCTGGTGATCAACCTTTCTCGAATTGTTGAGTACAGCACCAGAGCAGTTGGCAACACCTTGCTGATTCGAGTCGGCAGCAGCGATGGTGCTCCGTCTTTAAGTTCAAATGGTGGCAATCAGATTCCACAAGGTGGCAGCAATTCCAGCTCTTTCTCTGATGAATTGAAAGTAGTTAACGTCGATTTCAGAAGAGGTGAGCTTGGGGACGGTCAGGTTCAGATTATGCTGAATGACTCCAGCGCCTCGGCGAATATTCGTCGGGAAGGCTCAAAAATTATTGCTGACTTGAGTGATGTCAAACTTCCGCGTGAGTTGAGCCGTCGCCTTGATGTGACCGACTTTGCTACGCCAGTTCAGTACATTGATGCCAAGGATTTCGAAGGAGCCACCCGAATCGTTATTGAGCCAATCTCGGATGACTTCGAGTTTTTGGCTTATCAGACCGACAAACTGCTTTCCATTAACGTAACTAATCTTCCTGAAGAGCAGCAGGAAGAGCGCAAGAAGAAGTTTCCTTTTACCGGAGAAAAGCTGTCTCTTAACTTCCAGAATATTGAAGTCAGGGCTGTTCTTCAGTTGATTGCCGATTTTACCGGTCTAAATCTCGTGGCGTCCGATACGGTTCAGGGCAGCATTACACTGCGATTGCAGAACGTTCCATGGGATCAGGCTCTGGATCTGGTATTGAAAACGAAGGGTTTGGGTAAGCGTCAAATGGGGTCTGTATTGCTTGTTGCGCCTGCAGAAGAGATCGCCGCGCGTGAAAAAATTGAGTTGGAAGCGGTGAAGCAGGTTGAGGAGTTGGCGCCGCTTGTCCAGGAGTTTATGCAATTCAAATACGCCAAGGCAGCGGATTTGGCAGCGATTTTGACATCTGAGCAGGGGCTGTTGTCGGATCGTGGTACCGCCGTTGTGGACGAACGAACCAATACCATTTTGATGAAAGACACTGCGAGTAACCTGGAGAAAATTCGGGAAGCTCTGGTGATGCTGGATGTTCCAGTTCGGCAGGTATTAATCGAAGCGCGTATTGTGGTGGCGGGTACGTCTGTTGGTGAAGAAATGGGTGTCAAATGGGGTGGTGGTTACTACAAGAATAATGGCAACAACTGGGTAACTGCAGGCGGCAGTCAGCAGACCATTGCGGATTCAAGCCAGATCCTGTTTGACCGGGCTTCTGGAGAGACTCCCGATGGGCTTGACCTGACAGATGCCAACGTCGTCGATTTTGGGGTTTCCGCTTCCAACGCCAGCTCATTCGCGATTGGCTACCAAACGGCTGACTACTTGCTTGATCTGGAGCTGGCAGCCATTGAGACCGATGGTCGTGCGGAAATAGTATCGCAGCCTCGTGTGATTACGGCTGATGGTCAGACTGCATTCATTGAGTCGGGCACGGAAATTCCATATGAACAGTCCACCTCCAGTGGTGCGACCAGTATCGTGTTTAAGCCGGCTGTTTTACGCCTTGAAGTAACACCTCAGATCACACCGGATGACCGGATTATCATGGATTTGGTTATCAGTCAGGATTCAGTCGGTGAGGTCTTTAACAGCATTCCATCCATCAACACTAATGCAGTGGAAACCCAGGTGTTGGTTGATAACGGCGAAACGGTCGTGCTGGGTGGTATCTTCCGCTCTGAGCAAGTGAAGACAGTGAACAAAACGCCGTTTTTTGGCGACTTGCCACTGATTGGAGCTTTGTTCCGTTACACCCAGGAGTCTGATGACAAGACAGAACTCCTGGTGTTTATCACGCCGAAGTTGATCAAGGATTCTCTCGGGGCACGTTAAGTCATAAAGATTCTTTTGCTATGAAAACCCTCGTTCATGATCTGAGCGGGGGTTTTTTGTTTCGGGATTTCAAGTTGCAGTCATTGGCGTGTGCTGATATTGATGCCTTTGTTTTGGTGAGTGTTTGAAAGTGAGTTGAGGTGTTATGTCTTCTTCTGGATCCGTTTTTCTGGTTGGGCCCATGGGGGCGGGGAAAACGACGATAGGAAAGATGCTGTCGACCGAGCTTGGATGGGATTTTTACGATTCCGATCGATACATTGAGGAAAAGTCAGGGGCGAATATTCCCTGGATTTTTGACGTCGAAGGGGAGTCTGGTTTTCGAG
>PBNY01000104.1 GCA_002723385.1 Oceanospirillaceae bacterium
AATCACTGACTCAATCGCGCGTGGAAACCCTGATTCAGGAAGCCCGCAAAACCGGCGATTACCAGCCCTTCGTAAAAGAAATTCCCTACGCCAACCTGATCGGTCTGGAATTGCAGGCGCTCGGCGATGACCTGCTCTACAAACTGCCACGTAACCCGGACAACATCGGCAATCCGCTGCTGCCTGCGATTCACGGCGGTGTGATCGGTGGCTTTATGGAACTGGCGGCCTCACTGGAATTGCTGTTGCGCTCCGACCCCATCGTGATGCCGAAGATGGTCGACTTCTCACTCGACTATTTACGCGCCGGACGCCATCAGGACACCTACGCCGAGTGTCAGGTCTGGCGGCAAGGCAACCGGGTTGCCAACGTCTCCGTTACCGCCTGGCAACGGCATCGCCGCGAACCGATAGCCACCGCACGAGCGCACTACCTGATGGCATCCGAAATACGCAATCACCTGCCGAATGGGTGAGTCTGATGAAGGTCTGTATCCATGGTTGGCCAAAGTAAAAGCAGGTGACCGCTCGGTGGTGACTGCTTTGGCTGAGAAGACCCGCGAAGGATGGGGGGCAGCGGGGCGTTGATAAAGTATTAACCGACCTCTGGAATTGTTCACTCCTCCAGGTACTTGCCACTCCTCCAAAACAAGGTTAGCCTGCAGTCTCATTCTGTCGGGGTGCCTGAATTAAACAGGCTGAGATCGTGAATACGGATCCCGTTGAACCTGATCTGGTTAGTGCCAGCGTAGGGAACAGAAAGGAAATCCGCATTCGAGTCGCAGCCACTCTGATTCTGGCTCTGACAGTATTCAAGGATGCAGATTGGTCGGCCATCAGTCCTGATATTCCGCCGACACCAACCTCCTTTTGTTACTCGCTGCCTGCCTGATCCCATCAATTTGATAGGAGTCGAGCATGGCTGATACACCCTTATCCCAATCATTGTCTTCCCCGGATTCGCCGTTGGCGCAAGCTGACCTGAAGCGTTTGAGCTATCAGGCGTCCAGCAAACAGTACGTGAATCTGAACTGTTCCCAGGGCGAGCAAACACTGAATCTGGCCATCGGCCAGCGTCACATCACCTTGTCGCCAACCCAGAAGCCAGACGGCACCACGGAAGACAATCTGCCGGTGCGCGTTTATGACACATCCGGGCCGTACACCGATCCATACATGGAGATTGACCTCAACAAGGGTCTGGCTCCGATGCGTGAAGACTGGATTGTCGGTCGTGATGACACTGTCGAGCTGAATCAGTCCGAGTCTCATTTCACCATTGGCCGTGAGCAGGACTTGCGCTACGCCGACTGGCGGATGCAGCGCCAGCGTCCGGCCCGCAAGGCCAAGGCGGGCAAGAACGTGACTCAGCTTCACTATGCGCGTCAGGGCATCATCACTCCGGAGATGGAATACATCGCTGCGCGTGAAAACCTCGGTTACAACAAGGCCCAACTGGCCGAAGCGATGGAGCGTCAGCATCCGGGCCAGTCCTGGGGCGCGAATATCCCGGATGTAATTACGCCGGAGTTTGTCCGTTCTGAAGTGGCCCGTGGCCGAGCGGTAATCCCGAACAACATCAACCACCCGGAAAGTGAGCCAATGATCATTGGCCGTAACTTCCGCACCAAGGTGAACGCCAATATCGGTAACTCGGCGGTGTCGTCGTCGATTGCGGAAGAGGTCGAAAAACTGGTGTGGTCGACCCACTGGGGCGCAGACACCGTGATGGATTTGTCCACTGGCAAGAACATCCACGAAACCCGCGAATGGATCATTCGCAATTCGCCGGTTCCGATCGGTACCGTACCTCTGTATCAGGCGTTAGAGAAATGTGACGGCATTGCCGAAGACCTGACGTGGGAGCTGTTCCGCGACACTCTGATCGAGCAGGCCGAGCAGGGCGTGGATTACTTCACCATTCATGCCGGTGTGCGTCTGGCGCACGTGCCTCTGACCGCAAAACGCGTCACGGGTATCGTCAGCCGTGGCGGTTCCATCATGGCGAAGTGGTGCCTGGCGCATCATGAAGAGAGTTTCCTCTACACCCACTTTGAGGAAATTTGCGAAATCATGAAGGCCTATGACGTGTGCTTCTCGCTCGGCGATGGCCTGCGTCCGGGGGCAGTGGCAGATGCCAACGACGAAGCCCAGTTTGCTGAACTGCGCACCTTGGGTGAGTTGACCCAGATTGCCTGGAAGCACGACGTGCAGACCTTTATCGAAGGCCCGGGTCACGTACCGATGCATCTGATCAAGGAGAATATGGACGAGCAGCTGAAGCACTGTGACGAAGCGCCGTTCTATACGCTTGGCCCGTTGACGACCGATATTGCTCCGGGTTACGACCACTTCACGTCCGGCATTGGCGCGGCTCTGATTGGTTGGTACGGCTGCGCCATGTTGTGTTACGTCACGCCGAAAGAGCATCTGGGCTTGCCGAATAAGGAAGACGTCAAACAGGGTCTGATCACCTACAAGATCGCAGCTCACGCCGCCGATCTGGCGAAGGGCTTGCCGGGGGCTCAGCTTCATGACGATGCGATGTCAAAAGCACGCTTTGAATTCCGCTGGGAAGACCAGTTCAACCTCGCGCTTGACCCGGAAACCGCTCGTGCCTATCACGATGAAACCCTGCCGAAAGAAGGCCACAAAGTGGCGCACTTCTGCTCCATGTGCGGGCCGAAATTCTGCTCCATGAAAATCTCGCAGGAAGTGCGGGACGCCGCAGACGAGCAGGAAAAACGCGATGCAGCGATGGCTGAGAAGGCCGCTGAGTTTCGCGAGCTCGGCAGTGAAATCTATCAGCCGTATCAGGAGTCAGCCGGGTCAGCGTCGGAGGTGAATTAAATGGCAACCATGCACATCGCCATTGCCGGTGGTGGCTTGATGGGCAGCCTGATTGCCTGGCAACTGGCGCGCTCTGGCAAGCGTGTCACGGTGTTGGAGAAATGCGATCAGCACAGCCCGGCTGCTGCGGGTTATACCGCAGCAGCCATGGTGGCACCGTACAGTGAGCGTCCGATTTCGGACAATGACGTTTTCCGGTTGGGACAGCGGTCTCTGGCGCTGTGGCCGCAGTTGATTGCGGACTTGAATCAGGATAGCGGTGAGCGACATCGCTTCCATCAGAATGGCAGTTTGCTGGTAGCGCACCCGGCAGATCGGGCGGAGATGGAGGATCTGGAACGGCACCTGACTCGGCATGGGCTGGAGGGGGATTCAGCCATTGAGCGCCTGGGTAGACAGCGCATAGGTGAGCTGGAACCGGAACTCAAGAATCGGTTCGATCAAGGCCTGTGGATGTCCACCGAAGGGCATCTGGACAATCGCCCGCTTTTGCAGATGCTTCACCGAACGATTGTTAGTTTGGGTGGTGAGGTCTGCTATGGGCAAATGGTTGATACCGATGACCGTGTCTGGAAAGCGAACGGTCAGCGGATCAACGCCGACTTCTATCTCGACACGCGGGGTGTCGGTGCCCAGCCGGACATGCCGCAACTGCGGGGGGTTCGCGGTGAGGTACTGTGGATTCAGACCAGTGAAGTGCGGATCTCTCGTCCGGTGCGGTTACTGCATCCGAGGTATCGGTTGTATCTGGTGCCCAAAGGTGAGAGCCGATACATCCTCGGGGCCACCGAGCTGGAATCTGACGACCGTTCGCCAGTCACCGTGCGCTCGGCGCTGGAGTTGTTGAGCGCGCTGTACACCCTCAGTCCGCGTTTCAGTGAAGCCAGTATTCTGGAAATGAGCAGCAATTTGCGTCCGGCACTACCACATCACAGACCGGAGATTGTGGTCGATGGTAACGTGGTGAGCGTGAATGGCTTGTTTCGACACGGCTACCTGCTGGCGCCTGCCTTGCTGGAAAGACTCGCTGCTCAGGTGGAATGGTTTGATATCAGTGCTCAGGGGAACAGGTCGGCATGAATATCTACATCAATGGCGAAAGACGCATTCATGATGGCGAGGCTCTCTCGCTGGCTCAGTTGCTGAGCGCCGAAGGCTACGCCGTATCCGACGATGGCGAAGTCAAGGCCGCCAGAATGGTGGCGGCTCTGAATGGCTCCGTCATATCCAAAACTTCGTATGTCTCAACCACGCTGTCTGAAGGTGACAGAGTGGATGTGGTTGGCGTGATTACCGGAGGTTGATATGTCTGACACTCCTTCTCACACCTATGATCGTTCCAGTACAGCGCTGGCCAGTGACGAAAGTGCGTCGTCTGATGCGCTGGTGATTGATGGCGAAGTCATCGCCGGACGTTTGTGGCTCGGCAGCAGCATGTATCGGTCTCCGGATTGTATGTTGCAGGCGTTAGATGCCGGTCAGCCCGGTTTTGTGACAGCGTCTGCGCGGCGACAAACGGCGCGACAGATCACAGACAATGGATATTGGGGCTGCCTGGAGCAATGGCTTGGCCAGAGTCAACAGCAGGGGAAGGCAAGGATTCTTCCCAATACCGCTGGCTGTAACAGCGCCAGTGAAGCCGTGTTGCTTGCCAATATGACTCGCGAACTGTTTGAAACGGACTGGATCAAGCTCGAAGTGATCGGGGACGATTATACGCTGCAGCCGGATCCGTTCGAGCTGCTGGAGGCGGCTCGGGAACTCAATCGACAGGGGTTCAAGGTGCTGCCTTACTGCACCGAGGATCTGGTGTTGTGCCAGAAGTTGCTGGATGTCGGGTGCCCGGCAGTGATGCCCTGGGGCGCACCCATCGGCACCGGCAGAGGTTTACAAAACATCGCTGGCCTGATGACCCTGCGCGAACGCTTGCAGGATGCAGTGATTGTGATCGATGCCGGACTGGGCAAGCCATCACAAGCAGCCCAGGCACTGGAGCTGGGCTTTGACGCTGTGCTGCTGAATACCGCCGTTGCTCATTCACCTGATCCTGTGGCCATGGCCAAAGCATTCGCAGGTGCCGTCGAAGCGGGGCGAACCGCCCACATTGCCGGATTAATGGCCGAGCGCGACAGTGCCCAGGCTTCCACCCCGGTTCTGGATATGCCATTTTGGCACCAAAAATGAGCCATTAAATTCAATTCGGAGGAAAGCGTATGAATACCCAAACATCCGGGCCACACACGGTGACACCGGTCAAACGTCCGCGGGTATTAAGCATCACGGCTTCCGACAGCTCTGGTGGTGCCGGGATGCAGGCCGATCTGGCCATGTGTCATCTGATGAATGTCGATTGTGCGGCGGTTGTTACCGCTGTGACTGCACAGAGCAGTCGGGGAGTGGGTAGCGTCGAAGTGATGCCGCGCAGCACCTGGGAGTTCCAGTGGCAGGCGGCGATGATTGATGGCAAGCCAGATGCCGTCAAGATTGGCTGGTTGCCCAACGATTCGGAGCTGATTGCCTGGTTGCTGGTCAAGCTGGAAGGGTTTGGCGTTCCAGTGATCTGGGACCCGGTGCTGGGGGCAACACGTGGTGGACTGGAAGGAGCCGAGAAACCGTCCGCCGAAATGATGGCTCTGTTGAAACACGTCACTGTGTTAACACCCAACTGGAAAGAAGCCTGCTGGTTACTGCAGGTGGACGACGATGTACTTCCGAGCGCTGTGGCCATGGGACTGCTTGCCAAGGGGCCGTCTTCAGTGTTGATTACCGGTGGAGACAAGGGCAGCGACAAGGAAGTGGCAGACCTGTACTTTGGTTCGCCGAATGAGCATCACGATGAGCCGGAACAAGAGGCTCTGACCGCATTTCGTCTGGTGCATCGTCGTTTACCCTTCTCCGGACACGGAACCGGCTGTCATTGTTCAGCAGCACTCGCCGCCGGTATGGCCAAAGGCATGCGCCGCTATGATGCCGTGCTGGAAGCTGTTGCTGCGGGTTCTGCCAGCCTGCAACATGCCACCGAACGCAGCTCGGGCTATCACAATTGCTTTGCGCACAAGCCAAACAAGGCCTCTCAGGTGCGTATCGCGCCCGCAGGAGCCCATATCAAACCGTCCACACCGTTTCGGCCCTTGCCGCGTCCGTTGGGGTTGTATGGCATCGTCGATAACCTCGAGTGGCTCAAGCGTTTACTGTCGCTTGGCATCGACACGCTGCAATGGCGTGTGAAGGAGCCTGATGATAATTATCGTGAACAAACCGATATCGCCGTGGAGTTGTGTCGGGAAGCTGGCGTTCCGTTGTTTATCAATGACGACTGGCAGCTGGCGATCGATCTTAACGCCTTTGGTGTGCACCTGGGTCAGGAAGATCTGACCGCCGCCAATATCAGCAAAATAGACGAAGCGGGTCTGGCACTGGGAATCAGTACTCATACCGATTGGGAAATCGCGCGTGCCCGCTACTGGCGGCCTTCCTACATCGCGTTTGGTCCGGTGTACAAGCCGCTGTCCAAGGAACTCAAGTACCCGCCACTGGGCCTTGATACCCTGCGGCGCTGGTGTCGTGAGCATCACGATATTCCAACCACCTGCATTGGCGGTATCACTCATCAGAACATTGACGATGTGGTCGGAACCGGCATGTCGTCGGTGGCCATAGTGACGGATCTCCGTGATGACCGACAATTGATGTCTCGGATGGGGCGCATGCGCCGCAGTTTGCCAAAAGTCCGCGCCTGAGGTTGAAATCAGAAACGGGTGTCCCCAGTTAGCTAACGCAACGAGAACATAAGCGATAACGACCCTGATGGTGTTTGCGTTGTCGCGAATGACCTTTTCCGTGTGTACGGCATACGATGTAACAGGAGATACCCATGACTGAAGCCAGCAAAGAGACACTTGGCTTTAAAACCGAAGTCAAACAATTGCTGCACCTGATGATTCATTCCTTGTATTCCAACAAGGAGATCTTTCTGCGTGAGCTGATTTCCAACGCCTCCGATGCGTGTGACAAGCTGCGCTTTGAAGCGCTGCAGAATGATCAGTTGTTTGAGGGTCAGTCTGAACTGGCCGTTCATATCGATCTGGATGCCGACGCCCGTACTGTGACCATCGAAGACAATGGTATTGGTATGAACCGCGAAGACGTGGTTGCTCATCTGGGCACTATCGCCAAGTCCGGGACCGCTGAATTCCTGAGCAAGCTGAGCGGTGACCAGCAGAAAGATTCGCAGCTGATCGGTCAGTTCGGTGTGGGTTTCTACTCGGCGTTTATCGTTGCCGACAAGGTAACGGTTGAAACCCGTCGTGCCGGTGAAGACGCCGACCAGGGTGTGCGCTGGGAATCCGCCGGTGAAGGCGAATTCAGTGTTGAGGCGATCACCAGAGTTGAGCGTGGTACTCGCATCACGCTGCATTTGAAAGATGGTGAAGAAGAGTTCACCGAGAACTTCCGTCTGCGTTCACTGATCAAAAAATACTCCGATCACATTGCCGTGCCGGTATTCCTGCCACAGGAAGTTGGTACAGAAGATGAAGATGGTGAAGAGAAGAAGATTCCGGAAGCCGTTAACCAGGCTCAGGCCATGTGGACTCGCTCCAAGTCGGATCTGAACGACGAAGAGTACAAGGAGTTCTACAAGCACATTTCCCACGACTGGAACGATCCACTGACGTGGATGCACAACCGTGTGGAAGGCAAACTCGACTACACCAGCCTGCTGTACATTCCTTCCAAGGCGCCGTTTGACCTCTGGAACCGCGACATCACGCGCGGCCTGAAGCTGTACGTGCAACGCGTCTTCATCATGGATGAAGCCGAGCAGTTCCTGCCGCTGTACCTGCGTTTTATCAAGGGTGTGGTGGATTCCAACGATCTGTCTCTGAATGTTTCTCGTGAGATTCTGCAGCAGGACAAGCAGGTTGACAGCATGCGTTCAGCGTTGGTCAAGCGTGTTCTGGATACGCTGACCAAGATGGCCAAGAACGATGCCGACAAGTACCAGGAGTTCTGGGCTGAGTTCGGTGAAGTGCTGAAAGAAGGTCCGGCTGAAGATTTTGCCAACAAGGAAAAAATCGCTGGCCTGTTCCGTTTCGCGTCCACCAAGGGCGACGGCGACAAGCAGATTGTTTCCCTGGCTGACTACGTAGAGCGCATGCGCGAAGGTCAGAAGAAGATTTACTACATCACAGGTGACAGCTACGCCGCGGCGCTGGGTAGCCCGCACCTGGAATACTTCCAGCAGAAAGGCATCGAAGTGCTGTTGCTGACTGACCGTGTTGATGAGTGGATGGTTGGCCATCTGCGTGACTTTGACGAGAAATCTTTCCAGGACGTGACCAAAGGCGAACTGGATCTGGATGAGCTGGCGGACGAGTCTGAAAAAGAACAGCAGAAAGAGCTGCAGGACACTCACAAGGATCTGGTCGAGCGTATCCAGAAAGCGGTTGAAGGCGAAGTGAACGAAGTGCGTGTGTCTTCACGTCTGACTGACTCTCCGGCGTGTCTGGTGGTTGGTCAGTACGACATGGGCGGTCATATGCGCCGTCTGCTGGAAGCCTCTGGTCAGGAAGTGCCTGAAGCTGAGTTCGCGCTGGAAGTGAATCCGACTCACCCGTTGATTGAGCGCCTCGACAACGAGCAGGACGAAGATCGCTTTGCCGAACTGGCGGAAGTGATTCTGGCTCAGGCTCAACTGGCAGAGGGCAGCCAACTGAAGAAACCGGCTGAATATGTCACTCGACTGAACAAGCTGTTGCTGGATTTGATGAAATAAATTTCAGCTGGTGGCGTCCATGCAGTAGTGGTCGGGAATGCGCCCAAGGTTAAGACATCTGTCATAACCTGGGCCTCGACGGGCTGCTACACTGCAGCCATTCCAACACTCTGCCAGAGTGCCTGGCGGAGTGTTTTTGTTTCTGAATAACCTTCATTTTACTTTTGGAGATACTATGACTGTTAGCAAGGGGCTGACTGGCCTGATGATTACTCTGGCAGCAGCAACTGCCAGTGCAGGTGGTTCTTTGGATCTGAACCTGTCTGACAAGGCCGTACGTGTTGCTTACGATGGTGCTCAGAAAGACAGCGGGTTGCACCTGAACCTGTCCGCTTTGCACCACACCGATGACGGTGAAATGTTTGGTGCCGGCGTTCATGTTGTGAACGTTCGCGAAGCCAACAGCCCGTTGTATCTGGGGGTTGGTGCCAAGGCATTCGGTTTTACTACTGAAGATTACGACGGTGGCGCTCTGGCGGTCGGTGGTCTGTTCCGTTATACCTTGCCAATGAACAGCGATGTCAGCTTTGCCGGTTACGCTTACTACGCACCAAATGTTGTGTCCTTCGGGGATGCCGAAAATATGTTCAACAGCGATTGGCGCGTTCAGTACGCAGTGATTCCAAACGCTCGCGTTTACACCGGTTATCGTTACAACAGCATCAATATCGAAGATGTTGACGACAACTACGAGTTTGCCGATACCTTCCACGTTGGCCTGACTCTGGACTTCTAGGAATTACGTATGAGCCAGTGGCTACCCTTTACCAATCACAAGTTGTATCAATGTCGACTGTTGGCTGAGCAGATGGTGGAAGCCAACCAGCCTGAATTGGCTGAAGCATTGGAAGAAGCAGCTGTACTGCAGCTGTGGGCGGCCTACCGTTCATACTTGAATGAGTTGGGAGAGATGGTATCTCTCCCGATCCAAGTCGCGACGCTGGAAGAACTCAAGCAGCAAGCGCGCCTGGTGACTGGCGAAATGCGCGAGCTTGAACAGTTGGAAGACAATGAATTTTCCTGGCTGGGGCAGCTGCTTCATGCGGCCGGGAAACTCGGCTGGCCTGGTGCCAGAGCGAGTCAGGCGCAGAACGCCAACCTGATTGCAGCGGTGAATCAGCCCGACACTGGTAGTCTGACGGTGTGGTACAGCGAGCTGAATGCTCTGATAGATCGTCAGCGGGATAACCGTCACGAGAGCTAAAAGCTCTTCTATACTTTGTCTGATGCTACCGAGAACATGCGTAGCGTATGCAGCGGGCCGAATATCTTGTTAAGGCTTGAAAGAAGCTGGCCGGATTGTGTTACACTCCCCGGCCTTTTTTGTAGGAAGACCTATGGCCAGCTTATTCGAAATAATTGAGCTATCGAACGGTGAAGTAGCCCTTCGTCGTATCGATGAACCCGATGGTGAACCTCTCTTGCGTATCCGTTTTTCTGACGATGCCAAGCTGAGTTTGAACGACCATCACCTTGAAGTAGCCTCAGTTATGGTCGAAGCAGCCTTACGCCGTGTGGGTGAGTTGTCAGGTTCTGAACCCTACGAAAAAGACGATGCCCCGGAACCGATTCCTTATCAGATTCACTGAACGACTTTTGTTGTTATCCTCTTCTCAGTAGAATTACCTGGCTGCCACTGTCGATAGCGTGTTGTCGGATTGCTTCGCGCTGACTGTCTGAAAGATTTCCCTGCCATTCCATAATCATGTGGCTGTTACCTGCAGCCAGAATCTTGGTGCTCAAGGCGTACTGAGTGTCTTCGCAAAGATCAATATGAATCACTGGCGTGTGTTGAAGACCAACACTTTCAAGCCAGCGCTTGTTGACACGCTGGTGAGGGCTGAGCCACATCAGCCAGCGTTGATTGGCATTGCACTGAGCCAGAATGGGCAAAAACTGCAGCGGCTGGATCGCGCTGTCATTGCCAATGGCTATTTCAGTCAGACTGCCACGACTGGATGTCTGGACACTGGAAGTAAAACGACCTGAAGCTGATTTATCTATCTTGAAACTCAACTGCTGCATAACTGATCTCCTTCCGGTGTGTCCGGATTAGTGACTGCGTCTGACAACGCCGACGTAGAGTCCTTCGATGGCAAATTCCTGTTCTTTCAAATCCACTTCGATTGGGGAATAGTCGTCATTCTCCGGGTGCAGGATTACCCGGCTACGCTGTTTTTCCAGTCGTTTGACGGTCACTTCATTTTCAACGCGAGCGACAACGATTTCCCCATTTCGAGCACTTTCTGTTTTGTGAACCGCAATGTAATCGCCGTTCAGAATGCCGATTTTCTTCATGCTGTCGCCGTGTACTTCCAGCAGGAAGTCGGCAGATGGCTTGAAGAAATCCGGTGGCAATTCGCAATATTCCTCAATGTGTTCCTCGGCCAGAATTGGCTCACCGGCGGCCACGCGCCCGACTACAGGGAGTCCGTTTTCTTGTGGCTTGATGATGCGAATGCCTCGGGATGCGCCGGGAATAATTTCAATCGCGCCCTTGCGAACCAATGCCTTCAGGTGATCCTCGGCAGCGTTCGGAGAGCGGAAGCCAAGCTCGCGAGCAATCTCGGCGCGGGTCGGTGGGAAGCCGGTTTCCTCGGTCGCTGCTTGAATGAAATCAAGCACCTGCTGTTGCCGCGCGGTCAGTTTGATCATGGTGCAGTCCTGGCTGGTTATCTATACAGTGGTTGTAATATATACAGTAAAAAATACTGTGTAAACCCCCAGTGTTTTACATCCGTGAGCGCTGTGTTTTATTTCACGGGGTTAGTCAGGGAGAGCGTTTTAAACGGGCTGGAACAGACTTGATAGAAATAACACCAGTGGCGTTTGAGAAAGGGGTGTTTCAGGAACAATTTTTCTTTCAGTTTCCGGGTCTTGAAGGAAGCATTTTGAGGTATACTTTTAGTGATTTTGTTTTAAACGTGTGTTTAAAACCAGAGCGCCGAAAGAGACTGAATATGCCTCCCAAGAATACCGCCATCAGCATCCTCGATGCTGCAGAAGAACTGTTCGCAGAAAAGGGCTTCGCTGAAACTTCCTTGCGTAACATCACCACCCGAGCTGGTGTGAATCTCGCTGCAGTAAACTACCACTTTGGTTCTAAGAAAGAGCTGATTCAGGCGGTGTTCGCTCGGTTTTTAACGCCTTTTTGTGAAGAACTTGAGTCCGAACTGGTGTCTTACAAACAGCAGTTGAATGGTGCTCGACCGGATTTGAGCGTATTGCTGACGCTGCTTGCTCGAACCGCCGGAAAGGCTGATCCGGAAAACCCCGGACGTATAGCCATTTTCATGCGGCTGCTGGGGTTAGCGTATTCTCAGGGGCAGGGGCACTTGCGGAAGTTCTTGCGAAACGAATACGGCACACTGTTTGGCTCGTATATGCAGTTGGTGACGGAAGCGACCCCTGAGTTGTCTGAAGAAGAGCGCTTCTGGCGCATTCACTTCATGCTGGGCGCAACGGTGTTTACGCTTTCCGGGGCCGAAGCCCTCACCGCCATGGCGGAATACGATCTTGGTAAACCGACCGATGTTTCGCAGGTCGTTCAGCGGTTGATCCCATTCCTGTCTGCTGGTTTCCAGGCACCACACCAGCAATAGTGCCACATTCAAGGAACATCATGTACACGGACTCCGATAATCTGCTTGAGATCTCCATTGCCGATCAGGCGTTGAGATACTCGACGCGGGAAGCCTGTTTCCTATTCCCTGTTTCTACTGCCCGGAATGGTTTTGGAGAGCAGAAAGGTAGTGGTAAAACCCCCCGTGGATGGCATCGCGTGGCGGCTCGTATTGGCGATGGTTTGCCGGAAGGGGCGGTATTTGTTGGTCGTCGGCCAACCGGCGAAATCTACTCTGAAGAACTGGCGCAAGAGTATCCCGAACGGGACTGGATTCTGACCCGAATTCTGTGGCTTCAGGGGTTGGAAACTGGCCGCAATCGGCTGGGAAATGTCGATACCATGCGTCGCTACATTTATATCCACGGTACTCCGGACTCCGAGCCGATGGGCGAACCGCTGTCTCATGGCTGCATCCGAATGCGGAATGCCGATTTGCAGGCTCTGTTTGAGCGGGTTCCATTTAATACCCCGGTCTGGATTCAGGAGCACAGCTTCTCGAGGATTCCATGTCGTCAGTTATGACTTCGAACCAGGCTGTGCCTGTTGTTCAGCCCATTGGTGTGATTACCAATATCGAGGGCACCGTACTCACCGCCGATGACAAGGCTTTGATTCAGAATGGGGCCGTTTCCGGGCTGATTCTTTTTACTCGCAACTACGAAACCCCAGAGCAACTGAAGCAACTGTCGGATGCCATCAAGGCACTTCGCCCGGGTATGCCGTTGTTTGTGGATCAGGAAGGCGGTCGGGTACAGAGATTTCGCGACGGGTTTACCCGCCTGCCTCCAATGCTGGATCTGGAACGCTTGTGGCACGAGTCGCCTGTACAAGCCCGAATGAGTGCGGAACGTCTTGGCCAGTTGATGTCAATGGAGCTGGCGGTGTGTGGAGTAGATGTCAGCTTTGCCCCGGTGCTGGATATAGAGCGTGGTGTTTCGCGCGTGATTGGTGATCGTGCCTTTGCAACAAATGCTGTTCTGGTGGCTGAGCTGGCTGGTGCATTTATATCCGGGATGAATCGGGTGGGCATGAAGGCCGTGGGCAAGCACTTTCCCGGTCATGGTGCCATTGAAGCAGACTCGCATCTGGAATTCCCGGTTGATCAACGCTCGCTGGCGCAGCTTGATTACGATATGCGACCGTTCCGGCAGCTGATCAGTCAGGGCCTTCTTAAAGGCATTATGCCCGCGCATGTGCTGTTTCCAGCAGTGGATCGTATTCATACGGCGGGTTTTTCCGCCTCCTGGATGACGTTACTCAAGCAGCAAATCGGTTTCGATGGATTGATTTTCAGCGACGACCTTTCAATGGCCGGAGCGGCTCATTATGGTTCTTACCAAAAGCGAGCACGTTTGGCGGCAGCAGCGGGCTGTCATGCGCTGGTTGTTTGTAACGACAGAGCCGGTGCCTGGGAGATCGTCGAGGAAGTGACGTATCTCAAAAGGGCTGGTTCAGGTTTTTCCTCTCTGGATTTGAGTGACTGGTGTTTGAATCACGGCCTGGACGGGGATGTTGCCGAACACATGTCCACTGAAATTTCCGAAGTTCGTCAATTATTGCAAAAGTCAGGCTTGATACCGGCCTGAGTGGTTTTGGATAGAAAAATGTCTGCAAAGAAAATTGCCATCATCGGCGGCACTGGTCTGACTCAACTGGCTGGGCCGCACAATCTTCAGTCGCACGATATCAATACACCTTTGGGACACCCTTCCGGCAGCGTTCATAGCGGCGAGTGGAATGGGGCTGAGGTGTTGTTTCTCGCCCGTCACGGTCATCCGCACTCTGTTCCTCCGCACAAGATCAATTACCGGGCGAACTTGCTGGCGCTCAAGCAGTTGGGGGCTGATGTGATTGTTGCGGTGAATGCCGTCGGCGGTATTCATCCAGACATGGGAGCTGGTGTGTTGGCCATCCCTCATCAGATTGTGGACTTGACCTGGGGGCGTGAATCGACGTTCTTTGATGGTGAGCACATGCCTCTGGATCACATTGATTTTACGTATCCCTTCGATGAACATGTGCGTCAGCAGTTGTTGGTGGCGGCGCAGGATGCGGGCCAGCCGATCGCTGATTTCGGTGTGGTCGGAGTGACCCAGGGGCCACGTCTGGAGACCGCCGCGGAAGTGGATTATCTGGAACGCATTGGTTGTGATCTGGTCGGGATGACCAGTATGCCAGAGGCGGCTTTGGCCAGAGAGTTGGGTATTCCCTACGCAAGTGTTTGTCTGGTTGTGAATCCGGCCGCTGGACGGGCTGATGGAGAAATCACACTGGATGATATCCGGGCCGTGTTGTCATCCGGTATGGACAAGGTGTGTGCGGTTTTGGAGGCGTCCTTGCCTCGTTTGCAATGACCTGAGGACTAGCCTTCTGAACTCACTTCCAGTTCAGGAACCTTGATGGGCAGCAGCTTGATCACAATGCCCATCAGTGGGTGATCAATGTAATGCAATTCCTTGCTCCGCATTTTGCGGCTCTGATTAAAATGGGCGTAGCGGATTGTTCCGCGCTCAAAACGTTGCGGTGCTGGCGGAGTTTTTGCCATGGCATCCGGCTGCTGGTTGGCAGCGGAAGCAGGGGTCTCTGATGTCAGTGCCAGCTGTTCAGGTTCTTCAATGGCGATGTCGCCAATGTGCTGAATGGTCAGATCCGTTTTCAAGTGCAGGTAGCGGCTGACATGAAGGCTGAAGCCGCCAGTAACATGAATCTCAGGTTCACCGGAGAGCATAAGATTGACCGGATGAATGGCGACACCCGACTTTTCTTGTACCGCTTCAACCCAGGTCTCGTGCCATAACACCTTGATATCGCGTTGCCCATTCAGTTTCCTGGCATGCCATGCAAGGCTGTTTTGTTTGATGCCACCGGCTGGATTCAGCCATGCCAGCGGAGGTGCGACCGGCAGGCGCGAGCCTTCGACGGCTTCGCTCATCATATGAGCGGCCTTGTAGAGATAGCCAAGACCGTCACTGCCATATCCGGAACGGATGGGTTTGATCGCAGCCGCAGGGGCTTCTTCCGGAACAGGCCATTGTTCTTCCGCCAATTGATCCGGATTGGTATAGGCGAACATCAACATTTCTACCTGATACCAGGCTGGTTGTTCCGCCATGGAGGTTTGGGCCAGAAGCGTCAGCATGACGCAGCATATCAACCGATTCACGGGTCAGGGTTCCTTTTTGAGTTCGTTCAGCACTTGGTCGATGACACTAAAACGCTGGTCGATAGTGTCCATGTTAAAGAAGAAACGCAAGGTGTGACCGCCATCCAGTTTGTAACTGGCCGGGCGGGTTTGTACCAGACGCACCAGCACGAACGGGTTGATTGGGGTGTTCGGGCCAAATTCGATGCGCCCCACATCTTTGCCTGCGTCCAGCTTGGCGATGCCCAGTGGTAACAGTTCAAGTTTGAGTCTGGTTTGTCGGAACAGGTTTTTCACCGCGTCTGGCAAGAGTCCAAATCGGTCGATCATCTCCACCTGCAGCTCTCGCAGTTCATGGTCGTTGCGACAGCTGGCAATGCGTTTGTACAGTGTCAGGCGTCCGTTGACATCCGGCAGGTAGTCATCAGGAATCAGGGCTGGCATGTGCAGGTTAACGTCGGTGCTTTGACCGGCGCCGAGATTTTCCGGTGGTGTTTTGCCAGAACGCATCGCGTTCACGGCTTCTTCCAGCATGTCCAGATAAAGAGTGAAACCAATGGTTTCTATCTGACCACTTTGCTCGTCGCCCAGCAATTCACCGGCGCCCCGGATTTCCAGGTCGTGGGTGGCCAGCATGAACCCGGCACCGAGATCCTGTGCGGTGGCGATGGCTTCCAGGCGTTTCTCCGCGTCCTTGGTGAGTTGCTTGGGGGGTGGGGTTAGCAGGTAGGCATAGGCCTGGTGGTGGGAACGACCCACACGACCACGAAGCTGATGCAGCTGGGCCAGGCCAAACTTGTCAGCCCGATTGATAATAATGGTGTTGGCGGAAGGTACGTCGATACCCGTCTCAATGATGGTGGTACAGACCAATACGTTGAAACGCTTGTGGTAGAAGTCATTCATCACCCGTTCCAGCTCACGTTCGGACATCTGGCCATGGGCAAACACAACGCGCGCCTCTGGCACCAGTTCGTCCAGTTCACGGGCGACTTTCTCGATGGTTTTAACTTCATTGTGAAGGTAGTAGACCTGACCACCGCGCAGGATCTCCCGCAGCACCGACTCTTTGATGGTGGCTTCGTCGTACTGGCGTACAAAGGTTTTGACGCTCAGGCGTTTGGCGGGTGGTGTGGCAATGATCGACAGGTCGCGAATATTGGCCATGGCCATGTTCAGTGTTCGCGGAATGGGTGTGGCGGTCAGGGCCAGGATATCGACCTCGGCTCGCAGCGACTTGATGCGTTCTTTTTGTTGCACACCAAAGCGGTGTTCTTCGTCGATAACCAACAGGCCCAGATGATCAAACTTGACGTCCTTCTGCAACAGCTTGTGCGTACCGACAACAATATCGGTTTTTCCTTCCAGCATGTTGTCCAAAGCCTTGTTGGTTTCTTTGGCCGATTTGAAGCGAGAAAGTACATCAACCTTGACCGGCCAGTCGGCAAAACGGTCACAGAAGTTCTGATAGTGCTGTTGTGCCAGCAGCGTGGTCGGCACCAGAACCGCAACCTGCTTGCCACTCTGAACGGCCATAAAGGCGGCACGCATGGCGACTTCCGTTTTGCCAAAGCCCACATCACCACACACCAGGCGATCCATTGGGCGTGGTGAACACATGTCGTCCAGTACAGCGTCGATGGCGGCTTGCTGATCGGCGGTTTCTTCGTAGGGGAAGCCCGCTGAGAAACGATCATAGTCCTGATCTGGCTTGTCGAATGAGAAGCCTTTCTTGGCTTCGCGTCGGGCATAGATGTCCAGCAGCTCGGCGGCGGTATCGCGGATTTTCTCAGCGGCTTTGCGGCGCGCCTGTTCCCATTTGTCGGAGCCCAGTTTGCTGATTGGTGCGGCGCCTTCCTCATTGCCACCGTAACGGGAAATCAGATGCAGCGAAGCAACCGGGACATACAGTTTGGACTGGGAAGCGTATTCCAGTACCAAAAATTCGTTGGTCTGGCCGCCAGCGTCGAGGGCTTGAAGGCCCTGATAGCGACCGATGCCGTGATCCAGGTGCACCACCGGTGCGCCGGGTTTGAGTTCTGACAGGTCACGGATGATCATGTCGACGTCGGTCTTCTGTCGCGCTCGACGTCGGGTCTGACGGATGCGTTGACCGAACAGCTCGTTTTCCGTGATCAGCGCAATGGCGCTGTCGTTTGTCTCCTGATGAAATACAAAGCCTTCCGATAGCGGTGCAACCGTTAGCGCAATGGTGGTGTCGGAGGCGGTGAAAGACGTCCAGTCGTCAAGTTCACTTGGTGTGACGTGGATGCGGGACAGCAGTTCTCGCAGTGCTTCCCGACGACCAGCTGATTCCGCACAAAACAATACCTGCTTGTTCCGGTTCTCATGGAGCCAGTTCTGGATGCGCTGCATGGGTTGTTCAAGGCGTGAATCGACGCTGACATCATCTAGCCCAGCGGTTCGAAAACGCACGGCACCGGCTCGGTCGGGCAGGGGATGAGCGTGGTCCTTGTTATCGTGCCACTGAACGCGCGGAAACTGATTCAGTTGGCTGAACAGTTGATCGGTTGGCAGGAACAATTGCGTTGGCGCCAGAATGGGACGCGTAATGTCGTAACGGCGGCTCTCATAGCGCTCATTCACGTCCTGAATGAAGTGTTGTGAAGCTTCCTCGACGCCAGCATCGTGAATGACCAGCGTTTTTTCGGGCAAGTAACTGAACAGGCTGGTCAGGTCTTCATCGAAAAATAATGGCAGGAAGTATTCAACCCCGGGTGGCGCGATACCCTGCGTAACGTCTGTGTAGAGAGGGCAGTCGTTCGGGTTATGCTCGAAGAAGTCGAACCAGCGGTTTTTGAACAGGCGGATGGCCGACGTGCTGAGCGGAAATTCCCGGGCCGGCAGAATGCGAATCTGATCGACCTTGTTCAGTGTTCTTTGGGTGTCCGGGTCAAACGTCCGCAGGGTTTCGATTTCATCATCGAACAGGTCGATACGGAATGGCAGATCCTGGCCCATCGGAAAAATATCGACGATGGCCCCGCGGACGGCGAACTCTCCGTGTTCATAGACAGTATCAACACACAGGTAACCGGCGGATTCCAGCTGCTTGCGGGTTTTCTCGACATCAAACGTCTTGCCGACATCCAGTACAAAGGTCTGGCCCTGAAGGAAGCTCTGGGGTGGCAAGCGTTGCAGCAAGGTGGCTAACGGGATGATCAGGGCCGCCTGCGACGCATTTTGAAGTTGGCTCAGGGTTTCAATGCGCTGGGAAATGATGTCCTGGTGGGGTGAAAACACATCGTAGGGCAGGGTTTCCCAGTCTGGAAAGAGCAGGGTGTTCAGGTCGCTGGTGAAAAAACGGATTTCTTCTTCCAGCTGCAGGGCATCAGCCGAGGTGTTGGTGATGATCAGGGTCAAACCCGGATTTTGTTGAGCGGCACTGGCAATGGCCATGGCCTTGCTTGAGCCGTGAAGTGCTCCCCAGAAGCGGCGTTCTCCGGCGCGTTCCGGGAGATCCGGGGTGATTGGGCTGGACATGAACTTTCCGAACAGTGTGACTTTGAGAGGTGGGGCAGTGTACTTGAAAGCACTTCGAACCGGGAGGCCAAAGCTCACTGAGGTCTAGACTTTGGTCGTGAGATATCCGGATCAAAGGACTTTGGACGGTCTATCTGATGGATTTCACTTTTTTTTCGATAAAAGGTTGCATTTATCTCAATTGTGATTTCACCAATTGGTAGGCATAATCGCCCCGACCTAAACCATCAATAAGCTCGTTTGGCTATCCATGTCATCCGGGTTCCGGGTAGATGGCAGGGCGTTGGCAACGCAGTTTCTGACGCCGCTTGCATGACGCAAGGCCTGGATTGATGGCGATGATTTTCCAACGAGTAATGTAGATTCAAACGGAAGGTGTACCTGTGACCCAAGACATGCGCGAATCCTGCTTGCAGGACTGGACTGACCGCGAAGCCACTGCGGAAGCGATGATTCCAATGATTGGCGGTCTGTACCGCAACAAGAACGTGATTACGTCTGTATATGGACGTCAGATTATCAACCGTTCTGTGATCGAGCTGATGAAAGCCCACCGCTTTGTTCGTCACATGGAAGAGCAAGAGCTGTCTGTTCTGGATACCTATCCAATCGTGCAGGTTCTGGCTGAACTGGACATCAACCGCATCCACGTTGACGTGGGTCGCCTGGCGGTTAAATACCGTAATGAAGGCAACGGTCAGGATCTGAAAGAGTTCGTTGTTGCCGAGCTGGGTGATGCGATTGGCCAGGAAGTTGAAGACGGCGAAAACCGTGACATCGTACTGTACGGTTTTGGTCGTATCGGTCGCTTGCTGGCTCGCATCCTGATCGAAAAATCGGGTGCTGGCAAAGGCCTGCGTCTGCGCGCTATCGTTGTTCGTCGTGGTAAGGGTGAAGATCTGGTCAAGCGTGCCAGCCTGCTGCGTCGTGACTCTATCCACGGCACTTTCCGCGGTAGCCTGAGCATTGATGAAGAGAACGAAGCGATCATCGCCAACGGCAACTACATCAAGATCATCTACGCCAACAATCCATCTGAAGTGGATTACACTGAGTACGGTATCAAGAATGCTCTGATCATCGACAACACTGGTGTGTGGCGCGATGAAGCTGGCCTGTCTCAACACCTGAACTGCCCTGGCGCAGCGCGTGTTGTACTGACTGCTCCAGGCAAAGGCGATCTGAAGAACATTGTTTACGGTATCAACCACGGCAGCATCGAAGCTGAAGACACCATTCTGTCTGCAGCGTCCTGTACTACCAACGCCATCACTCCTGTACTGAAAGTGATGAACGATGAGTACGGCATCAACAGTGGTCACGTTGAAACGGTTCACTCTTACACCAACGA